>CABIZZ010000006.1:3448-3964 GCA_902363395.1 Streptococcaceae bacterium | reverse complement strand
ATGGCTCCTACCTATCCTGTACATGTGGCACAGACACTCAATATCAAACTGCAGTAAAGCTCCATGGGGTCTTTCCGTCCTGTCGCGGGTAACCTGCATCTTCACAGGTACTAAAATTTCACCGAGTCTCTCGTTGAGACAGTGCCCAAATCATTACGCCTTTCGTGCGGGTCGGAACTTACCCGACAAGGAATTTCGCTACCTTAGGACCGTTATAGTTACGGCCGCCGTTTACTGGGGCTTCAATTCATACCTTCGGATTACTCCTAAGCACTCCTCTTAACCTTCCAGCACCGGGCAGGCGTCACCCCCTATACATCATCTTACGATTTAGCAGAGAGCTGTGTTTTTGATAAACAGTTGCTTGGGCCTATTCACTGCGGCTGACCGAAGTCAGCACCCCTTCTCCCGAAGTTACGGGGTCATTTTGCCGAGTTCCTTAACGAGAGTTCTCTCGCTCACCTGAGGCTACTCGCCTCGACTACCTGTGTCGGTTTGCGGTACGGGTAGAGTATG
>CABIZZ010000006.1:0-3433 GCA_902363395.1 Streptococcaceae bacterium | reverse complement strand
TTAACGCTAGAAGCTTTTCTTGGCAGTGTGACATCACTAACTTCGCTACTAAACTTCGCTCCCCATCACAGCTCAATGTTATAGAACTAAGCATTTAACTCAATTCACACCTCACTGCTTAGACGTGCACTTCCAATCGCACGCTTTAGTTAGCCTACTGCGTCCCTCCATCACTACATACTCTAGTACAGGAATATCAACCTGTTGTCCATCGGATACACCTTTCGGTCTCTCCTTAGGTCCCGACTAACCCAGGGCGGACGAGCCTTCCCCTGGAAACCTTAGTCTTACGGTGGACAGGATTCTCACCTGTCTTTCGCTACTCATACCGGCATTCTCACTTCTATGCGTTCCAGCACTCCTCACGGTATACCTTCTTCACACATAGAACGCTCTCCTACCATACCATTAAAGGTATCCACAGCTTCGGTAAATTGTTTTAGCCCCGGTACATTTTCGGCGCAGGGTCACTCGACTAGTGAGCTATTACGCACTCTTTGAATGAATAGCTGCTTCTAAGCTAACATCCTAGTTGTCTGTGCAACCCCACATCCTTTTCCACTTAACAATTATTTTGGGACCTTAGCTGGTGGTCTGGGCTGTTTCCCTTTCGACTACGGATCTTAGCACTCGCAGTCTGACTGCCGACCATAATTCATTGGCATTCGGAGTTTATCTGAGATTGGTAATCCGGGATGGACCCCTCACCCAAACAGTGCTCTACCTCCAAGAATCTTAATGTCGACGCTAGCCCTAAAGCTATTTCGGAGAGAACCAGCTATCTCCAAGTTCGTTTGGAATTTCTCCGCTACCCACAAGTCATCCAAGCACTTTTCAACGTGCCCTGGTTCGGTCCTCCAGTGCGTTTTACCGCACCTTCAACCTGCTCATGGGTAGGTCACATGGTTTCGGGTCTACGACATAATACTAAGACGCCCTATTCAGACTCGGTTTCCCTACGGCTCCGTCTCTTCAACTTAACCTCGCATCATATCGTAACTCGCCGGTTCATTCTACAAAAGGCACGCTCTCACCCATTAACGGGCTCGAACTTGTTGTAGGCACACGGTTTCAGGTTCTATTTCACTCCCCTCCCGGGGTGCTTTTCACCTTTCCCTCACGGTACTGGTTCACTATCGGTCACTAGGGAGTATTTAGGGTTGGGAGATGGTCCTCCCAGATTCCGACGAGATTCCACGTGTCTCGCCGTACTCAGGATACTGCTAGGTATAAAGACTATTTAAAATACGAGGCTGTTACTCTCTTTGGCCTACCTTCCCAGGTAGTTCTTCTATAATCTTTAAGTCCACATTGCAGTCCTACAACCCCGAAGAGTAAACTCTTCGGTTTGCCCTCCTGCCGTTTCGCTCGCCGCTACTAAGGCAATCGCTTTTGCTTTCTCTTCCTGCAGCTACTTAGATGTTTCAGTTCACTGCGTCTTCCTCCTCATATCCTTAACAGATATGGGTAACAGGTATCACCTGCTGGGTTCCCCCATTCGGACACCCCCGGATCTAAGCTTACTTACAGCTCCCCGAGGCATTTCGTCGTTTGTCACGTCCTTCTTCGGCTCCTAGTGCCAAGGCATCCACCGTGCGCCCTTATTAACTTAACCTTATTAACCTAATTTCTTTAAAAATTAGAAAACTCATTAAATATTCACAGCGTTTTCGGTTTATTTTCTTGTTACTATTTGATATAGATATTCAATTTTCAATGTTCATCCTTGGTGATCTCTCACCAATGGAGCCTAGCGGGATCGAACCGCTGACCTCCTGCGTGCAAAGCAGGCGCTCTCCCAGCTGAGCTAAGGCCCCACAAGACCTCTCAAAACTAAACAAGACGAACGTGCAGGTTTCCTTATCCTTAGAAAGGAGGTGATCCAGCCGCACCTTCCGATACGGCTACCTTGTTACGACTTCACCCCAATCATCTATCCCACCTTAGGCGGCTGGCTCCTAAAAGGTTACCTCACCGACTTCGGGTGTTACAAACTCTCGTGGTGTGACGGGCGGTGTGTACAAGGCCCGGGAACGTATTCACCGCGGCGTGCTGATCCGCGATTACTAGCGATTCCGACTTCATGTAGGCGAGTTGCAGCCTACAATCCGAACTGAGACTGGCTTTAAGAGATTAGCTTGCCGTCACCGACTTGCGACTCGTTGTACCAGCCATTGTAGCACGTGTGTAGCCCAGGTCATAAGGGGCATGATGATTTGACGTCATCCCCACCTTCCTCCGGTTTATTACCGGCAGTCTCGCTAGAGTGCCCAACTGAATGATGGCAACTAACAATAGGGGTTGCGCTCGTTGCGGGACTTAACCCAACATCTCACGACACGAGCTGACGACAACCATGCACCACCTGTCACCTCTGTCCCGAAGGAAAACTCTATCTCTAGAGCGGTCAGAGGGATGTCAAGACCTGGTAAGGTTCTTCGCGTTGCTTCGAATTAAACCACATGCTCCACCGCTTGTGCGGGCCCCCGTCAATTCCTTTGAGTTTCAACCTTGCGGTCGTACTCCCCAGGCGGAGTGCTTAATGCGTTAGCTGCGGCACTGAGTCCCGGAAAGGACCCAACACCTAGCACTCATCGTTTACGGCGTGGACTACCAGGGTATCTAATCCTGTTTGCTCCCCACGCTTTCGAGCCTCAGCGTCAGTTACAAGCCAGAGAGCCGCTTTCGCCACCGGTGTTCCTCCATATATCTACGCATTTCACCGCTACACATGGAATTCCACTCTCCCCTCTTGCACTCAAGTTAAACAGTTTCCAAAGCGTACTATGGTTAAGCCACAGCCTTTAACTTCAGACTTATCTAACCGCCTGCGCTCGCTTTACGCCCAATAAATCCGGATAACGCTCGGGACCTACGTATTACCGCGGCTGCTGGCACGTAGTTAGCCGTCCCTTTCTGGTAAGATACCGTCACAGTGTGAACTTTCCACTCTCACACTCGTTCTTCTCTTACAACAGAGCTTTACGATCCGAAAACCTTCTTCACTCACGCGGCGTTGCTCGGTCAGACTTCCGTCCATTGCCGAAGATTCCCTACTGCTGCCTCCCGTAGGAGTCTGGGCCGTGTCTCAGTCCCAGTGTGGCCGATCACCCTCTCAGGTCGGCTATGTATCGTCGCCTTGGTGAGCCGTTACCTCACCAACTAGCTAATACAACGCAGGTCCATCTGGTAGTGGAGCAATTGCCCCTTTCAAGCAGATATCATGCAATATCTACTGTTATGCGGTATTAGCTATCGTTTCCAATAGTTATCCCCCGCTACCAGGCAGGTTACCTACGCGTTACTCACCCGTTCGCAACTCATCCGCTCGGTGCAAGCACCAAGCTTCAGCGTTCTACTTGCATGTATTAGGCACGCCGCCAGCGTTCATCCTGAGCCAGGATCAAACTCTCATTAAAATAATTGTTTGTCT
>CABIZZ010000005.1 GCA_902363395.1 Streptococcaceae bacterium | reverse complement strand
TTTGTTTCATTTATGCCCTATGCTACTGGAATAGTTAGTAGTCATTTCATGAATCATACGGCACAGCTCTTTTATGGACTGATCGTTATTGTTTCAACGGTAGCAAACTGTTTTTTACATAAAGTAATTGATAAACCCAATATAGATCAGAAAGAATTACTTGAAGCTACCGCACAATATAGGAAGTTATTGATACCTGACCTAATAATTAAAGGAGTGGGATTGATTCTATCCTTAATTGTCTATCCTCTGATTATGATGTATAGTGTTTTAATTGCGGCATTTTACATCATAACTTTAAAAACACTATCCGAAAAAAGAGTGAATAACTAAAAAACGGTGACCAAAGTTAGGTGTATTATTTTAATGCTTAGAGACCTAAACTATTCCCTATTTTAAAAATATTGATTCAGATTTTATGAAATTAAAAAGTAGATATTGTTCAGAAAATCCTTGATATTACGCTGTTTTTAGTCCAACTGAAATCCATACTTTCCAAACCAGGCTTGAAAAAAGCTCGTAAAGCATCACAATTTAGTAAACGTTAAAACTTATTTAAACTTATTGAAAGCATTTCGTATCAAAAATACGGGATGCTTTTTCTGTTCACCCCAAATTTTTGTAACTAGGTGATACTTGAAATTAATACAAATTTGGTTGTTTTTGATAAATCTAAGCAACACTAAATGATGAAGTGAAAGGGGATGAATCTTTGATAGTATTCATTTATTGTGAAATATGATATATTTATTAATTAGATGGATGAATACTTCTAGAGTTAAATATAGCATAATAGGGACAGACTTTTTGGTTTATTTTTGTTTGTAGTCGGATTATGAAAGAATATCCAATATTATGCGATAAGATAGAATGTTACAAAAAAGAAAGGGGATGCAATCCGATGAAGAAAGACAGATTAATTGTATTGACAGATGCTGTTCTAGCAATTATTATGACCATCTTGATTTTAGAGTTAGAAAAACCAACAACACCAAGTCTTGAAGCTTTTTGGGATTTACGGCAAAATTTCTTTGCTTGTTTTCTTTCCTTTTTCTGGTTGGGATCGTTATGGATGGCACTAAACACATTATGGGAAAAGGTTGAGAAAATTTCCTCAGAAATTATTTGGTGGAATTTGTTTCTACTCTTGGAGCGGCAGGAGTTCTCTTTGGAGAATTTCATGCCATCCAAGATACCAGTCTGAATGATGTGGTGGACCGGATCTATATAAATGTCAAGGATTTACCGTTTCAGTCCTTGGGAGCTTTAGCTAATATCCTGTCTGATGTTAAGAAGGGACTGATTCAAGACAGTCATATCTGGTCTTTCTTCCAGTCATTTTTCAAACAATATCAGTTGATAATCAGCTTAAATCAGATCTATCAGTTTGTCTATCTTTCTCTGATGGAGATCATGTCCTATCTTCACTTTGATTATTGGAAAAAACGGCTCGGTCAGGAGCTAGTATGAATAAGGAGAACAAATGAGACGTTTAAAAATGTTATGGCATATTATACAGGTTACGGGTTTTACTCGGTTTGCTCTGAGTTTTGTGACCTTTGTTTTTGGGTCAGGAGGCGTGCTTTTCCTAGTTGAACCTGCTATCACAAATTACGGAGACGGTCTTTGGTATGCTTTTGTGACTTCGACGACTGTCGGCTACGGGGATCTCCTAGCTGTGACCTTGATTGGAAGGATTACCAGTGTCTTCTTGACGATTTATGGGCTCATATTTTTTGGCTGTTTATCAGCTGTTATTATTAATTATTATACCGATTTAAATAAGGAAAGAGGAGAGGACAAATGACTGCCAATTATTCAACACGGGAATTCCGTGAGAAATTATATGATGACCTTCATGTTCGATTAAGAGATACAGTGATTTTGATGTGTGCGATTTTTATTGCCTCTATAGGTCTAAATACGAATTCAACAGCTGTCATTATTGGAGCCATGCTGATTTCCCCTCTTATGACACCGATTGTTGGACTGGGGTTTGGTTTAGCTATTTTTGATACGCGTTTAATCAAGCAATCTCTAGAGGTTTTATTTACTCAAGTATTGGTCAGTTTGCTTGTATCGACTCTATATTTCTGGATTTCTCCCTTATCTTATGCAAGTAGCGAGTTGATTGCACGAACATCTCCAACCATTTGGGATGTTCTCATTGCTATTGCTGGTGGGATTGCTGGTGTGATCGGTTCAAGGAAAAAAGAAGCAAACAATATCGTGCCAGGAGTAGCCATTGCTACAGCTTTGATGCCGCCTATCTGTACTGCTGGCTATGGTTTAGCTAATGGGAATGTACGATTTTTATTGGGGGCTCTCTATCTTTTCTTGATCAACTGTGTCTTTATCATGCTAGCCAACATTGTTGGAACAAGAATTTTGATGAGAAAATCTCCTTTAACTTCATTTAAAGAGCTGAGCATTAAAATGAGAATTGGCTTGATTTCTTTGATTGTATTGTTGATTCTTCCAGCTAGCTATTCGGCAGTTACTCTGACAATAGAACAAGCGCGCAAAGAAGGGATCAAACAGTTTGTAGGAAAAGAGTTCGCCAATTATACGGTTATTAATCAAGTCTACAAGTCAAGTAACAATGAATTGGTCTTGACGGTTGTTGGAGATCCGATTTCAGAAGAAGAATTAGAAACACTCCACCAAAAACAAGCCTCTTACGGTATTCAATCTGTTCAATTGAAAGTGAATCAAGTTCAGAACTCGCCAACATTAGATAGTGAAGCGACCAAGGAATTTTATGAAAACATTGACAAGTATATTGATCAAAAACTCTCTGAAAAAGATTCACAAAACGATCTCGTAAAAGAAAATGAAGCAGACAAGGATTGAGGACAATGAACTGAATCGGTTTTTACGCCGTGTTTTTCTTGTATCTTCCTCTTTCTTACTTATAGCAGGTTGTTTTTGCTTGAATAAGAAATAAATTAGAAGTTCTATCATCTAAGAAAAATGATGAAAAAAATCATTTAACTAATGGTGTGAACGTTTAGTGTTTATCAGCTCCATTCTCTGTAATTTTGGGGGTAAAATCCACACCATTTAGATAAAATTAGTTGAATTTGATTGGAAAAACGCTTTTATAAAAGCGGAGAAAAGTCTTGATATTACGCTGTTTTTAGTCCAACTGAAATTCATACTTTCCAAACCAGGCTTGAAAAAAGCTCGTAAAGCATCACAATTCTCAAAACGTTAATCAATACGATACTATCAACGTTTACAGACATTCAAGAATTTTCTCTTGGATGTCTTTTTTGTATAAAAAATAGTTGTTTTTCGGAAAGTTAGCTATTAATATTTATCAATGATAAAAATAGCATGTTTTAAGGGACTGACCCCAAAAAGTGAGAATTTAATAAAAAGACTTGACATAATTCGTTTACAATTGTAAACTTATTTTAAACATATTCGTTTACATCTGTAGACAATCAGGGAGGAAGGAGAATGAGCACAATAGAATTTAATACTTATATCACAGATGCAGAATGGGAAGTCATGCGTGTAGTTTGGGCAAATGATCGAGTAACTAGTAAAAAAGTCATTTCCGTATTGCAAGAAAAAATGGACTGGACACAATCCACTATCAAAACGATCTTAGGTCGATTAGTTGGAAAAGGCGTACTAAATACAGAGCATGAAGGTAGAAAGTTTATTTACACTGCCAATATTGAAGAGACAGAAGCCGTAAGGGATTATGCAGAAGATATTTTTAACCGTATTTGCAATAAGAAAGTCGGAAATGTAATAGGAAGCATCATTGAAGATCATGTTTTAAGCTTCGATGATATAGATCGACTAGAAAAAATATTAGAGATGAAAAAATCTTTCGCAGTAGAAGAAGTGGATTGCAATTGTCCAGAAGGACAATGCGAATGTCATTTACATCATCATTAAGCATAAGGAGGAATTTAAAATGAATAATGACAACAGAAATTCGTCCCATAATCACCATGATTATGACGACATGGATAAGTTAAAACACGAGCATGGAATCTCAGATGAACATGGAGACCATAAGGATCAACATCAAGAACATCATGCGGGGCATGATCACAGCGGGCACAGTGGGCGTGACCACAGTGGGCACGGAGGACATGACCACCATCATCACGGAAACTTTAAGGAACTTTTCTTAAAGTCATTGCCACTAGGAATCATTATTATGCTCTTATCCCCTATACATGGGTTCAAACTACCATTCCAGTTTACTTTTCCATATTATGATATTGTAGTAGCTATTTTATCTACTATATTAATTGTTTATGGTGGACGTCCATTCTATCAAGGTGCAGTTGACGAATTTAAACAAAAAAACCCTGGAATGATGGCACTCGTTTCTTTAGGTTTAAGTGTTTCATATTTATACAGTATTTATGCTGTGATCATTACCTACGTAACGGGTGAACATGTGATGGACTTTTTCTTTGAATTTGCTTCATTACTATTAATCATGCTATTAGGTCACTGGATTGAGATGAAAGCTATTGGAGAAGCAGGAGACGCACAAGCAGAATTGGCTAAGTTAGTGCCGAAAGATGCTCACGTTGTATTAGAAGACGATTCAATTGAAACACGACCAGTTTCTGACTTAAAGATAGGTGATTTAATTCGTGTTCAAGCCGGAGAAAATGTGCCAGCAGACGGGATTATCGAGCGTGGCGAATCACGTTTAAACGAAGCTCTTCTAACTGGGGAGTCAAAAGCAGTAAAAAAAGGCCCTGGCGATGAAGTAATCGGAGGCTCAACAAATGGAGAAGGGGTTCTTTATATTAAAGTGCTTGAGACAGGTGATCAATCGTTTATCTCTCAAGTACAGACTTTAATTAGCCAAGCTCAAAGTCAGCCTTCCAGGGCAGAAAATATTGCGCAAAAGGTTGCAGGGTGGCTCTTCTATATTGCTGTTATTGTCGCGCTAATTGCTTTTGTAGTGTGGATGATTATTGGAGATATCCCAACGGCAGTTATATTTACTATTACTACATTAGTTATTGCTTGTCCGCACGCATTGGGTCTGGCTATTCCATTGGTAACCGCCCGTAGCACAAGCTTAGGGGCTAGCCGTGGCTTACTAGTAAAAGACCGCCAAGCCTTAGAAATAGCTCAAGATGCAGATGTGATCATTTTAGATAAAACAGGTACTTTAACAACTGGTGAATTTAAAGTATTAGATGTAAAACTTCTTAATGACAAATATACAAAAGAGGAAATCATTGCCTTATTGGCAGGTATTGAAGGAGGATCTAGCCACCCAATTGCTCAATCAATTATAAGGTTCGCCGAGCAGCAAGATATACGTCCAGCATCTTTTGATTCGATTGATGTGATTTCCGGTGCTGGAGTAGAGGGTAAAGCAGGTGAGCACCGTTACCAATTAATCAGTCAAAAAGCCTATGGACGTAATCTTGATATGGATATTCCAAAAGGAGCAACTCTTAGTGTCTTAGTAGAAAACGATGATGCCATTGGTGCTGTAGCTTTAGGGGACGAATTAAAACCAACGAGTAAAGAGTTAATTAAAGCTCTTAAAAAGAACAATATTCAACCAATTATGGCAACAGGTGATAATGAAAAAGCGGCTCAAGGCGCGGCAGAAGTTTTAGGGATTGAATATAGATCAAATCAATCTCCACAAGACAAATATGAGTTGGTTAAAACACTTAAAGATGAAGGAAAGAAAGTTATCATGGTAGGTGATGGTGTAAATGATGCTCCTTCTCTTGCCTTAGCAGATGTTGGTATAGCTATAGGTGCTGGAACTCAAGTTGCATTGGATTCAGCTGATGTCATATTGACTCAATCCGATCCAGGAGATATTGAATCATTCATTGAATTAGCACACAAAACAACTCGTAAAATGAAACAAAACCTATTTTGGGGAGCTGGTTATAACTTTATAGCTATCCCTCTAGCTGCAGGAATTTTGGCTCCTATTGGTATCACATTAAGCCCTGCATTAGGAGCAATCCTAATGTCTGTGTCAACAGTCATCGTCGCCATTAATGCGATGTTATTAAGTTTAGATCCAAAAAATAACGGTTAACAGATCGAATGATTGAAACTCCTTAAAGTATCAAGATACAATATTTTACAGGAGAAAAAGAGATGTAAGTACTGGCTCTTTGTAAAATCGTGTTGGTAGAAGTAGACGATTTTTCTACCAACACGATTTTTAATTTATTATAGAACTGATTTCTTTTAAAATCCTAAAAGCCACCTATTTCGACAGTTTTATAGCTTGTTATTCTATTTTCTTGACAATAATACCACCGTCTCCACACGTTTTTTAACCATAAAAAGCCACCTCCATGAGCATTTGATTATATTGTACCAAATCCAACTTGGAGGTGTTTTTATTTAATTCTAATTTACGGGGGTCAGTGCCAATTAAAATTGCGTATTTTTTATTTAAAATGTATTAGAATTAAATTCATATAAAATATGCACGAAAAATAAATCAAAATTAAAAAGTACAAATTAATGAAGTGATTATTGATAAAAATAGTTAATAATTGGTTAAACAAAATATATAACTCGTTTAAAAATTTATAGAAATGAACCATTATAAATCTCCTCTTAAATATTGAAAAAACCATTGGCAGTGGACATACTTTAAGACTATATATTTCTGAAACTAGTTTCACAATACAAATATTGACATGCAATTATTAATTGGTGGATTTTAAGTTGACATCTACAAAGGTTAATGTTAGAATACATTCAAAAATATATTTGAATGAGGTGTTTTATGATTCAAAATATTGTTACTTCAATAATCCTGTATTCTGGGACAGCCGTAGACTTACTTATTATCCTAATGTTATTTTTTGCCAAAAGAAAAAGCAGAAAGGACATCATTAACATCTATTTAGGACAATTTCTAGGCTCTGTTAGTCTAATATTCCTAAGTTTGCTTTTTGCATTTGTCTTAAATTATATTCCTAGTAAAGAGATTTTAGGTTTACTCGGTTTGATTCCAATTTTCCTAGGCCTCAAAGTTTTGCTTTTAGGAGATTCTGATGGAGAAGCTATTGCAAAAGATGGTTTGCGAAAAGACAATAAAAACCTGATTTTTCTAGTAGCTATGATTACTTTTGCAAGTTGTGGCGCTGACAATATTGGTGTCTTTGTCCCATATTTTACCACCTTAAATTTAGCGAATATGATAGTGACTTTACTTACTTTTCTAGTCATGATTTATCTCTTGGTTTTTTCAGCCCAAAAATTAGCACAAGTCCCTTCTGTTGGAGAAACTTTGGAAAAATATAGCAGATGGTTTATTGCCGTTGTCTATTTAGGATTGGGGATGTATATCCTGATTGAAAACAACAGCTTTGACATGCTATGGGCTGTGTTAGGCTAGGAGAAAAAATTATGAAAAAAGATAGTATCTGTCAAGTGGATGTTATAAATCAACAAAATGTTACAACCGCAACGAACTACCTTGAAAAGGAAAAAGTCCAAAAATCACTTCGCATTTTATCAAAATTTACCGATAATAAACAGATAAATATCATCTTTTATCTCCTTGCCGTCGAAGAACTCTGTGTCTGCGATATAGCCTGTTTATTAAATCTCAGTATGGCATCTGCCTCCCACCATCTTCGTAAACTAGCCAATCAAAACATCTTGGACACTAGAAGAGAGGGGAAAATTATATATTATTTTATAAAAGATGAGGAAATCAGAGATTTTTTTAATCAACTAGGATAACAACTATTTTTACTACTTTTCCATGATTATAGGGAGATTATATATGAAATTTTTTGATGAAAATTACTCACAAGAAATACCTACTCGTATTAAATGTTTAAGAAAAAAGTATAATTTAAAGCAAAGCGACCTAGGTAATGCAGGTCAAGTTAGGCAAATTGAAAAGGGAGAAATTTGAAAGAATTTGTATCTTTTATTTTTTGTTTCATTTATGCCCTATGCTACTGGAATAGTTAGTAGTCATTTCATGAATCATACGGCACAGCTCTTTTATGGACTGATCGTTATTGTTTCAACGGTAGCAAACTG
>CABIZZ010000004.1 GCA_902363395.1 Streptococcaceae bacterium | reverse complement strand
AGAGTTAAGTGACGATAGCCTAGGAGATACACCTGTACCCATGCCGAACACAGAAGTTAAGCCCTAGAACGCCGGAAGTAGTTGGGGGTTGCCCCCTGTGAGATATGGTAGTCGCTTAGCTTTTTTCCGCCATAGCTCAGTTGGTAGTAGCGCATGACTGTTAATCATGATGTCGTAGGTTCGAGTCCTACTGGCGGAGTCAGTACCCGAAAGGGTTTTTTTATTTTTCTTTATTAATAAAGTAAAAAAAAGGTTCTTTCGAACCTTTTTCTTAGTTAAAGAATACATTGTATAGAGCTTTAATAGCCTGTTTTTCTTGTTCTTGATTTACGACAAACATGATGGAAACTTCGCTGGATCCTTGAGAAATCATTTGGATATTAATATTATTTTCAGATAAAGCCTTTGTGGCTGTAGCTGTTACACCGATTTGATTTTTCATATTCTCTCCGACGATCATAATAATGGAGAGATCATGTTCAATTTCTGCATAGTCTACTTGTAAATCTTGGATTAAATGTTTTAAAATTTCTTGTTCTTTAATTGGTGTTAATTCTTTCGAACGGAGAATGACAGATAAATCGTCAATTCCAGTTGGCATGTGATCCCAACTGATGTTCAAGTCTTCTAAAATTTGTAATAATTTTCTACCAAAACCGACTTCTCTATTCATCAGGTATTTGGTGGTATTAATGCTGACAAATCCAGAGTCTCCTGCAATTCCAACGACTTTAACATTTTCATCGGTATGGTTCAGCACAATCTTCGTACCTGGATGTTTTGGATTGTTGGTGTTCTTGATCACCATTGGAATCTTTCCACGATATGCAGGAACAAGTGCTTCATCATGGAGGACACTAAAGCCAGCATAGGCTAATTCCCGCATCTCCTTATAGGTTAATTCAGGAATAGAATGTGGCTGTTTGATAATGCCTGGGTGAGCTGCAAAAATACCATCGACGTCTGTAAAGTTCTCGTAGAGATCTGCTTTAACTCCCGCTGCAATAATAGATCCTGTAATATCAGAACCGCCTCTTGAAAAAGTACAGACTTGTCCTTCTTTAGTAATTCCAAAGAATCCAGGGATCACTAAAATTTCATTATGATTTCTCAGTTCTTCAATCTTATCGTAACTAGAAGGGAGAATGCGGGCATTGCAAGGTTCACTTGTTACAAAGATACCTGCATCTTTTGGATGGATATATTTTGCTTCTAAACCCTTTTTTACAAAGTAAGCTGCAATGAGTTTTGCATTGTTGTTCTCTCCAGCTGCTAAGAAGGTATCATATAAGAAGGTATTATCGGACTTGGGAAGTGTTGCAAGGGATTTGATATCTCTAGCAATCTCTTCGATGATTTCCTCGTCTAAGTCTAACTCCTCTGTAATGGAACGATAGCGATTGATAATCCATTCTTGACTTTGGTTCGTATCTTTTCCGTTGGTATATTCTTTATAATACTTGATGAGGGCATCTGTGACTTTTGTGTCCTCAGCATTGCGTTTCCCTGGAGCAGAAACGACCACGTATTGACGGGTTTCATCTTCTTTAACAATATTGAATACTTTTTCTAGCTGGGTAGCAGATGCTAACGAACTACCACCAAATTTAACTACTTTCATGTGGACTCCTTTACAAAACTTACTTTAAATTATACCAAAGATAAGGCTTGGTTACAATCTAAAAAACACTGTTATCAAGCGAGTCTTTCGGGTGAGACACTTTGTTATGAAAATGTAATTTACTTCTCAAAGTAGTTGTGCTAAAATAATATGAAAATAAATAAGTTCAATTATCAAACAATTTGAATAGCTAATTAGTAAAGAGGTGGCTTATGGTGTTCGAAACGATTATTTATTCTGTAGAAGAGGATCTCGCATCTATTATTTTAAATAGACCAGAGGTTTCAAATGGTTTTAACATTCCAATGTGTCAGGAAATCCTTGAAGCATTAGAATTAGCTGAGAAGAATCCAGATGTGCGTTTTATTTTATTTAAAGCAGTCGGCAAGGTTTTTTCAGTTGGTGGTGATTTAGCTGAGATGAAACGGGCTGTTGATGCTGATGATATCGATTCGTTAACGCAAATTGCGGAATTGGTCAATCAAATCTCTAAAAAAATGAAGCAAATTCCAAAACCAGTGATTATGGTTGCAGATGGTGCGGTTGCAGGAGCAACTGCTAATATGGCAGTAGCGGCGGACTTTTGTATTGCTTCTGATAAAGCCAAGTTTATTCAAGCCTTTGTTGGGGTCGGTTTGGCTCCTGATGCTGGTGGTCTATTCCTTTTAGGAAGAGCCATTGGTTTGACTAGAGCAACTCAGTTAGCAATGACTGGTGAACCATTAGGTGCTGAAAAGGCTCTGGAATATGGCGTTGTGTACAAGGTTTTTGAAGTAGAAAAATTAGACAAGACTGTCAACCAACTACTCATCAAGTTAAGACGTAGCTCAGACAATTCTTTTGCTGCGATTAAAGAGTTGGCTTGGTCAAGCATGCTGACTGACTGGGATCGTTATGCTGAAATTGAGTTGAGATTGCAGAGAAATCTTTCTCTAAAGGAAGACTTTAAAGAGGGAGTTAATGCCTATTCAGAGCGTCGGCGCCCAAAATTCCAAGGAAAATAAAAACGTAAAATTTTTATGTTTTTGTTGCTGAGGCTTGCTATTTGGTTTGATTTTTGATAAAATTCGATTATCAAAGTAATGAATAGGGGGTGTGGTTTTTGAATTTTCAACTAGTCAATGATTACCTTACATCCATTTTTAACAACGTATTAGTCATCGAAGAAACTAGTTTACGTAGCAGTCGATTTAATGATGTTTCCATTAAGGAAATGCACACCATTGATGTCATCGGCTCAACACCAAACGCAACTCCAAGTGATATTTCGCGTTCGTTAATGGTAACGTTAGGTACAGTCACTACCAGTTTAAATAATCTTGAACGAAAAGGTTATATTGAACGAACCAGATCTGAAGTTGATCGTCGGGTCGTCCATTTGAGTTTGACCAAAAGAGGCAAGCTCTTGTATCGGCTTCACCAACAATTTCACAAGCGGATGGTCAATCAAATTATTGATGGGATGTCTCCAGATGAACGGAAAGTGATGCAAAAAGGGTTGCAGAATCTTTATCGTTTCTTGGAGGAGTTGAAATAATGACTTTTGCAAAAATTAGTCAGGTAGCCCATTATGCGCCAAGCCAAGTGATTTCTAATCAGGATCTTTCTGAACGGATGGATACCAGCGATGAGTGGATTGCTAGTCGGACAGGAATTCGGAAGCGTCATATTACTCAATCAGAATCAACCAGCGATTTAGCTACGGAAGTGGCTCGACGCTTGCTTGAAAAAAGTGGTTTACAAGCGGATCAGTTGGATTTTATTATTGTTGCAACGATTTCGCCCGATTCCATGATGCCATCCACTGCAGCTCGTGTTCAAGCTAAAATTGGGGCCTCTAAAGCTTTTGTTTTTGATTTGACAGCAGCTTGTAGTGGATTTGTCTTTGCGCTTGCGACTGCTGAAAAGTTGCTTCGGTCTGGCCAGTACAAACGAGGAATCGTTATTGGGAGTGAAACCTTATCGAAAGTGATTGATTGGGAAGATCGGACAACAGCGGTCCTATTTGGGGATGGTGCTGGCGGTGTTTTATTGGAAGCTTCCGAACAACAAACTTTTTTAGCTGAAAGTTTATTTTCAGATGGTTCTCGTGGAGAGGTTCTTCAATCATCATCTGTTGGTTTATCTTCACCATATTCAGATAAGGAAGAAGATAAAAAATATCTATCAATGGATGGAAGAGCAGTCTTTGATTTTGCTATTCGGGATGTGGCTAAGAGTATTAAACATATGTTGGCTAATGCTCCAGTAGCTGTTGATGAAATTGACTATTTCCTCTTGCATCAGGCAAATGACCGTATCTTAGATAAAATGGCTAAGAAAATCGGGGTTGATCGGGAAAAACTTCCTGCAAATATGATGGAATATGGCAACACCAGTGCCGCAAGTATTCCAATTTTATTATCGGAGTGTGTCGACCAAGGACTAATCAAATTGGATGGAAGTCAAATAATTCTTCTGTCAGGATTTGGTGGAGGTTTGACATGGGGCTCACTTCTTGTTACAATCTAGTTAAATATGTGGTAACACATTTTAAAAATTTTTATTATTTTAAGGAGGCCAATCATGGCAGTATTTGAAAAAGTACAAGAAATTATCGTTGAAGAACTTGGTAAAGAACCATCAGAAGTAACTCTTGAGTCTACTTTTGAAGATCTTGAAGCTGATTCATTGGATTTGTTCCAAGTGATTTCAGAAATTGAAGATGCATTCGACATTCAAATTGAAACTGAAGAAGGATTGTCTACTGTAGGGGACCTTGTTGCTTACGTAGAAGAAAAAACTAAATAATAATGGATGAGAGTATCGAAAGATATTCTCTCTTGTTTAGGTAATAGTTTGACGCTCAAAGCAAAGAATCGCTTTCAAACTATTACTTAAGCGAAAATGAGGAAGGTACTATGCAAACACGAATTACTGAATTATTAAACATTAAATATCCAATTTTCCAAGGTGGTATGGCTTGGGTAGCGGATGGAGATCTTGCTGGGGCTGTATCTAATGCAGGTGGTCTTGGGATCATCGGTGGAGGAAATGCACCTAAAGAAGTTGTCAAAGCGAATATTGATCGTGTCAAATCCATTACTGACAAACCTTTTGGAGTCAATATCATGCTCCTTTCTCCTTTTGCAGATGACATCGTTGACTTGGTTATCGAAGAAGGGGTTAAAGTTGTTACCACTGGTGCAGGGAATCCTGGGAAATACATGGATCGTTTCCATGAAGCGGGCATTACCGTTATTCCGGTTGTACCTTCAGTAGCTTTAGCAAAACGGATGGAAAAACTAGGTGCGGATGCTGTCATTGCTGAGGGAATGGAAGCAGGAGGTCATATTGGTAAGTTGACGACCATGACCTTGGTTCGTCAAGTGGTCGAAGCGGTCTCTATTCCAGTTATCGGTGCTGGTGGTGTTGCAGATGGTGCAGGAGCGGCTGCGGTCTTCATGCTTGGAGCAGATGCTGTTCAAGTGGGAACACGATTTGTCGTTGCTAAAGAATCAAATGCTCACCAAAACTTTAAGAATAAAATCTTGAAAGCTAAGGACATTGATACAGTGGTGTCTGCGTCAGTTGTTGGCCACCCAGTTCGTGCGATTAAGAATAAATTGGCTTCTGCCTATAACCAAGCTGAAAAAGATTTCTTGGCAGGTAAGAAGACTCAAGAAGAAATTGAAGAATTAGGAGCAGGTGCTCTTCGCAATGCGGTTGTTGACGGAGACGTTGATAACGGATCTGTGATGGCAGGACAAATTGCAGGTCTCGTAAGTAAAGAAGAAACCTGTGCTGAAATCTTGGAAGATATCTATCTTGGAGCTGCTAAGGTCATTCAGAAAGAAGCAGCTCGCTGGGCAGATGTGAAATTCTAACAAGTAAAGGAAAGGAAGAGAACAGTGACAAAACGTGCCTTCTTATTTGCTGGTCAAGGTGCCCAAAAATTGGGGATGGCTAGTGACTTGTATGCAACTTATCCCGTTGTCAAAGAGACATTTGATACGGCTAGTCGTATTCTAGGTTATGATTTGCGTGAATTGATTGATTCTGACGAAGAAAAACTCAATCAAACACGCTATACTCAACCAGCTATTTTGACAACTTCTGTAGCTATTTATCGTCTTTTGGCAGAAAATGGCATGACACCGGATATTGTGGCTGGTCTCTCCCTGGGAGAATATTCTGCTTTGGTTGCCGCAGGTGCTCTTTCCTTTGAAGAAGCGGTCGCCTTGGTAGCTAAGCGAGGGGAATTTATGGAAACAGCTGCGCCTGCTGGAAGCGGAAAGATGGTAGCTGTTATGAATACTGATCCTGCCTTGATTGAAGAAATCTGTCAACAGGCTTCTGAAAAGGGAGTTGTAACACCCGCTAACTACAATACTCCTGCCCAGATTGTGATTGGTGGAGAGGTTGAAGCTGTGGATTATGCAGTTGAACTCTTACAAGAAGCAGGGGCAAAACGGTTGATTCCTCTGAATGTCTCTGGTCCTTTCCATACGGCCTTGCTTGCTTCTGCTAGTGAAAAACTGGCGACTGAACTTGAAAAAGTTACTTTTAAGGACTTTAGCTTGCCTTTGGTTGGGAATACAGAAGCAAAGATCATGAAATCAGACGAAATCAAAGCTTTATTAGCTCGCCAAGTGATGGAGCCCGTTCGTTTCTATGATTCGATTGCGACGATTCAAGAGTTTGGAGTAGATGAAGTGATTGAAATTGGTCCAGGTAAGGTCTTGACTGGTTTCTTGAAAAAGATTGATAAAACTCTTCCAACGAAAAATGTGGAGGATCAAGCCAGCCTTGATGCCCTACTGAACGAATAAGATGAGGTGACTATGGAACTAAAGAATAAAAATGTATTTGTTACTGGCTCAAGTCGAGGCATTGGATTGGCTATTGCGCATAAATTTGCGTCAAAAGGTGCCAACATTGTCTTAAATAGTCGTGGAGAGCTCCCAGCAGGCCTAGTGGATGAATTTGCCTCATACGGTGTGAAGGTAGTTGGCGTTACTGGGGACGTATCCCAAGCTGCGGAAGCGAAACGAATGGTCGCGGAAGCGATTGAAGCACTTGGCTCAGTAGACATCCTTGTCAACAATGCTGGGATTACCAATGATAAGCTCATGTTGAAATTGACGGAAGAAGATTTCGAGCAAGTCTTGAAGGTGAATTTGACCGGTGCTTTTAATATGACACAATCGGTCTTAAAACCGATGACCAAAGCACGTGAAGGTGCTATCATTAACATGTCGAGTGTTGTCGGTCTGACAGGAAATGTTGGACAAGCCAACTATGCAGCCTCAAAAGCTGGTTTGATTGGTTTTTCTAAATCTGTAGCACGTGAAGTAGCTGGTAGAAATGTCCGTGTCAATGTCATTGCGCCGGGCTTCATTGAGTCTGATATGACAGAAGGACTTCCTGAAAAAATTAAAGAAATGTCTCTCGCTCAAATTCCAATGAAACGATTTGGAAATACAGAAGAAGTGGCAGATGTTGCAGTCTTTCTTGCGACTCAAGAATATCTAACAGGGCAAGTCATCGCAATTGATGGTGGCTTAACCATGCAATAAAAAGAGGTAGGTTTTGAAATGAAATTAAATCGTGTTGTTGTAACAGGCTATGGCTTGACATCTCCAATCGGAAACACTCCAGAAGAATTTTGGAACAGCTTAAAAGAAGGAAGGATTGGAATTGGTCCGATTACAAAATTTGACCACAGTGACTTTGCTGTTCATAATGCAGCTGAAATCCAAGATTTCCCATTTGATAAGTACTTTATCAAGAAAGATACAAACCGCTTTGACAACTACTCTTTGTATGCCTTGTATGCCGCTCAAGAAGCTGTGAATCATGCAGGTTTAGATGTAGAAGCTATTGATAAAGATCGTTTTGGTGTCATTGTTGCTTCTGGTATTGGTGGTATCAAAGAAATCGAAGATCAAGTGATTCGTTTGCATGAAAAAGGACCAAAACGTGTCAAACCAATGACCCTTCCAAAAGCTTTGCCAAATATGGCATCTGGTAATGTTGCGATGCGTTTTGGAGCTAATGGAATTTGTAAATCGATCAATACTGCTTGTGCCTCTTCCAATGATGCGATTGGGGATGCTTTCCGCGCTATCAAGTTTGGTTTCCAAGATTTGATGTTGGTCGGTGGTTCTGAAGCTTCTATTACACCATTTGCAATCGCCGGTTTCCAAGCCCTAACAGCTCTTTCAACAACAGAAGATCCAACTCGTGCTTCTATTCCATTTGATAAAGATCGGAATGGTTTTGTGATGGGGGAAGGATCAGGAATGTTGGTACTTGAAAGTTTGGAACACGCTGAAAAACGTGGTGCAACCATTCTTGCTGAAGTCGTGGGTTACGGAAATACTTGTGATGCTTACCATATGACTTCTCCACATCCAGAAGGTCAAGGTGCTATTAAAGCTATGAAGTTGGCTTTGGATGAGGCAGAAATTGAACCAGCTCAAGTTGATTATGTCAACGCCCATGGTACCTCTACTCCAGCAAATGAAAAAGGAGAAAGTGGTGCAATCGTTTCTGTATTTGGTACAGAAGTTCCAGTATCTTCTACAAAATCATTTACAGGTCACCTCTTGGGAGCAGCAGGGGCAGTTGAAGCTATTGCGACGATTGAAGCAATTCGCCATCAATATGTTCCAAAAACTGCTGGAACACAAGAGTTATCAGATTATATTGAAGCCAATGTCATCTTTGGTGAAGGGCAAGAACGTCCGATTTCCTTTGCTATTTCCAATACATTTGGATTTGGAGGACACAATGCTGTCTTAGCCTTTAAACGTTGGGAGGGATAAAGTGAATATTCAAGAGATTAAAGACCTAATGAGTCAATTTGACCAATCTAGTCTTCGTGAATTTAGCTATCAAAATGCAACGGATGTGCTATCATTTAGTAAAAATGCTGGCAGTGTAGCTAGCCCACAACCTGCTACGCCGGCTCCTGTAGTTCAAGAAGTGGCACCTGCTGTTGAGAGCCCTGTTGTTCTTGCAGAAGAACCAGTTGCTTCTTCAGCACCAGCTCCTGAAGCAAGTCCAGCAGTAGCAGCAGAAGGGGAAGTGGTTGAAAGTCCTCTTGTTGGTGTAGCTTATTTAGCTTCAGGTCCAGATAAACCAGCTTTTGTTCAGGTTGGAGATAGTGTTTCAAAAGGCCAAACCCTATTGATTATTGAAGCGATGAAAGTTATGAACGAAGTTCCTGCACCAAAGGATGGAATTGTCACTGAAATCCTTGTTTCAAATGAAGAAATGGTTGAGTTTGGGAAAGGATTGGTACGGATTAAATGATCGATATTCAAGCTATTAAAGAGGCTCTTCCGCATCGCTATCCGATGTTGTTGGTGGATCGCGTCCTTGAAACAAGTGAGGATACGATTGTAGCCATTAAGAATGTGACGATCAATGAGCCCTTCTTTAATGGGCACTTTCCAAGCTACCCAGTAATGCCAGGTGTCCTCATTATGGAAGCCTTGGCACAAACTGCTGGTGTCTTAGAATTATCCAAACCAGAAAATAAAGGAAAATTAGTCTTTTATGCTGGAATGGATAAGGTTAAATTTAAAAAACAAGTCGTTCCGGGAGATCAGCTCGTAATGACGGCTACCTTTGTCAAGCGTCGTGGTTCGATTGCGGTCGTGGAAGCAAAAGCGGAAGTCGATGGGAAATTAGCTGCTAGCGGGACCCTAACATTTGCAATTGGTAACTAGGGAGGTTTCTATGTTCCGAAAAATTTTAATCGCGAATCGTGGTGAAATTGCGGTCCGGATTATTCGAGCTGCTCGTGAATTAGGAATTGAAACAGTCGCTGTCTATTCAACGGCTGATAAGGAAGCCTTGCATACCTTACTAGCGGATGAAGCAGTTTGTATTGGGCCTGCCAAATCAACCGAGTCTTATTTGAACATGAATGCTGTTTTATCTGCAGCAGTTTTGACTGGATCAGAAGCGATTCACCCAGGATTTGGATTTTTGAGTGAAAATTCGAAGTTTGCCACCATGTGTGAGGAAGTCGGGATTAAGTTTATCGGACCATCAGGATCTGTCATGGATATGATGGGGGATAAAATTAATGCCCGAGCACAAATGATAAAAGCAGGTGTACCTGTAATTCCAGGATCAGATGGTGAAGTTCATACAGCTGAAGAAGCCTTGGAAGTTGCCGATCGGATTGGCTATCCTGTCATGCTCAAGGCATCAGCTGGAGGAGGCGGTAAAGGGATCCGTAAAGTAGAACGGGCAGAAGACCTAGTCCCAGCTTTTGAATCTGCTTCGACAGAAGCTAAGGCGGCCTTTGGAAATGGAGCTATGTACCTTGAACGTGTCATCTACCCAGCTCGTCATATTGAAGTTCAAATCTTGGCTGACCAATTTGGGCATGTGGTTCATTTGGGTGAACGGGATTGTTCCCTTCAAAGAAACAACCAAAAGGTTCTCGAAGAATCTCCATCCGTAGCAATCGGTAAGACAATTCGAGACCAAATCGGATCTGCAGCTGTCCGAGCAGCAGAATCTGTTGGCTATGAAAATGCGGGGACAATCGAGTTTCTTTACGATGAAGGTAAAGGCGAATTTTACTTCATGGAGATGAACACTCGGGTTCAAGTCGAGCATCCCGTGACAGAATTTGTCACAGGAATTGATATCGTGAAAGAGCAAATTAAAATTGCTGCTGGGCAAGAATTGACTGTTCGTCAAGAAGATATTCAAATTTCTGGCCATGCCATTGAATGCCGGATCAATGCAGAAAATCCTGCCTTTAACTTTGCACCAAGTCCAGGAAAAATCACCAATCTCTATCTTCCAAGTGGAGGAGTCGGCTTGCGCGTGGATTCAGCTGTCTACCCTGGCTATACGATTCCACCTTACTACGATAGTATGATTGCCAAAATCATTGTCCATGGAGAGAATCGTTTCGATGCCTTGATGAAGATGCAACGCGCCCTCTATGAGTTGGAAATTGACGGTGTAATGACCAACAGTGATTTCCAATTGGATTTGATTTCAGATTCGAATGTGATTGCTGGTGATTACGATACCGCCTTTCTGATGGAGACATTTTTACCAAATTATCAGAAAAATCAATAAGCAATGAACTTTGTAAATGTGAGATTCATTTTCACAAGGAATGAACGCGCACAATTACAAAGTTCTTTTACCAAGTAAGGAGAAGTTGATGGCTTTATTTTCTAAAAAAGATAAGTACATTCGAATTAATCCCAATCGGTCGGCCATTGAAGCACCTCAGCCAAAACCAGAGGTTCCAGATGAGTTGTTTTCTCAGTGTCCGGGCTGTAAACATACGATTTACCAAAAGGATCTGGGAAGTGAACGTCTGTGTCCTAAGTGTGGTTATACCTTCCGCATCTCTGCGGTTGAGCGACTTCAATTGACGATTGATCCAGGAAGCTTTATTGAACTGTTTACGGGTATTGAGACCAAGGACCCGCTTAAGTTTCCAAACTACAAGAAGAAATTGGCGGCTGTTCGTGAATTGACAGGACTTGATGAAGCTGTGCTAACAGGAACTGCAAAGATCGGGGGGCATCAAGTGGCTCTTGGTATTATGGATTCTAATTTCATCATGGCTTCTATGGGCTCTGTGGTCGGTGAAAAGATTACGCGTCTATTTGAATTGGCGACAGAAGAAAAGCTCCCAGTTGTGCTCTTTACCGCTTCTGGTGGCGCTCGGATGCAAGAAGGAATCGTCAGTTTGATGCAGATGGCTAAAATCTCTGCAGCTGTTCAAAGACACTCAAAAGCAGGCTTGTTTTATCTGACAGTTCTAACAGACCCAACAACAGGTGGGGTAACGGCGTCGTTTGCAATGGAAGGGGATATTATCATTGCAGAGAGCCAGGCCCTTGTGGGATTTGCAGGTCGACGAGTGATCGAGTCTACTGTACGGGAACAGTTACCGGATAATTTCCAAAAGGCTGAATTTTTGCAGGAGCATGGCTTTGTGGATGTGATTGTCCAGCGTAGTGAGATGCGTTCAACAATCGCAGACTTGTTAGCCTTTCATGGAGGGAAGTAATGACAAGAATAACACAAATTATTAAAGAAGCTCGTGACCAAGGACGTTTGACAGCTCTCGATTATGCACATGGAATTTTTGATAATTTTATCGAATTACATGGAGATCGGAATTTCCGAGATGACGGTGCAGTGATTGGCGGAATTGGCTGGTTAGGGGATCAAGCGGTGACGGTTGTCGGTATTCAAAAGGGAAAGAATCTTCAGGACAACCTCAGTCGAAACTTTGGCCAACCCCACCCAGAAGGTTATCGAAAAGCCTTGCGTCTGATGAAACAGGCGGAGAAATTTGGTCGTCCAGTAGTAACCTTCATCAACACTGCGGGTGCTTATCCGGGTGTTGGTGCTGAAGAGCGGGGACAGGGTGAGGCTATTGCCCGCAACCTCATGGAAATGAGTGACTTAAAAGTTCCGATTATCGCGATTATCATCGGAGAAGGTGGCTCAGGTGGGGCTCTTGCTTTAGCTGTAGCAGACAAGGTCTGGATGCTAGAGAACTCCATCTATGCAGTTCTGAGTCCAGAAGGATTTGCCTCTATTCTCTGGAAAGACGGAAGCCGTGCCATGGAAGCAGCTGAATTGATGAAGATTACTTCGCATGAGTTGTTGAATATGGATATTGTGGACAAGGTGATTCCGGAGCATGGTTTTTCTAATGGCGAATTACTAGCTCAAGTGAAGAAGGAAATCAAAGCAGAATTGAAGGAGCTACAAGCCTTGCCTCTCGAAGAACTTCTAGAGCAACGTTACCAACGTTTTCGTAAATATTAAAAAACTGAGCTTGCAATTTGCAAGTCTCAGTTTTTTTAAACTTTATTTTGGTGCGATGACTTCAGCTCCACCCATGTATGGACGAAGGACTTCAGGAATAGTTACAGAACCATCTTCGTTTTGATAGTTTTCAAGAATAGCTGCCACTGTACGTCCAACAGCCAATCCAGAACCATTCAAGGTGTGGAGAAGTTTAACCTTACCATCTGCTTCATCACGGTAACGGATTTGAGCACGACGTGCTTGGAAATCTTCAGTGTTTGAGCAGCTTGAAATTTCACGGTAGGTGTTTTGAGCAGGGATCCAAACTTCCAAGTCGTAAGTCTTAGCAGCTGAGAAGCCCATATCTCCTGTTGAGAGAGCCACGACACGATATGGAAGGTTCAGTTTTTGAAGGATGTTTTCAGCGTTGGCTGTCATCTTTTCCAATTCTTCATATGATTCTTCCGGTTTGGCAAATTTGACCATTTCTACCTTATGGAATTGGTGTAAACGGATCAAACCACGAGTGTCACGACCAGCAGAACCTGCTTCTGAACGGAAAGAAGGGCTCATCGCAGTAAAGTAGATTGGGAGATCCTTGCCATCGATGATTTCGTCACGGTAGTAGTTGGTCAGAGGTACTTCAGCGGTTGGAATCAAGACATAGTTGGTGTCGCTGAGTTCAAAAGTATCTTCTTTGAATTTTGGATATTGACCAGTACCAAACATAGAATCGTGGTTGACCATGTAAGGGGTGATGACTTCTGTGTATCCTTCCTTGCCATGCTCATCCAACATAAAGTTATAGATAGCACGTTCTAAGCGAGCTCCAAGCCCCTTGTAGAAGAGGAAACGAGCGCCAGTGACTTTTCCACCACGTTCCCAGTCAAGGATGTCTAAGTCTTCTCCAAGGTCCCAGTGAGCTTTAGGTTCGAAGTCAAACTCGCGAGGAGTTCCCCAACGGCGAACTTCTACGTTATCATCTTCATCAGCTCCAACAGGCACGCTATCAGCAGGGATGTTTGGAAGAGTCGTAGTAAATTCTGTCAATTTTGCATCGATTTCTGCCAATTCTGCATCAAGAGCTTTAACTTCTGCAGAGAGAGTTTGCATGGCAGCAATCTTATCATCTGCATTTTCTTTATTTCGCTTAGCTTGAGCGATTTCAGCAGATACGGTGTTGCGCTCAGCCTTGAGGCTTTCTACTTTGACCAAGATGTCACGACGTTTGGCATCGATTTCTTTCATTTCGTTCAAGATGGCAGCATCTACACCGCGTGTCGCTAATTTTTCAGCAACTGTATCAAAGTCTGTACGAATTCGTTTAATATCTAACATAGCTTCTCCTTTAACAAAAAGCACACCTGTTACAGTGTTGGAGTGGCAGGGCCACGGTTCCATCCAACTTCACAGGTGTGCACTTGATTTGATCTTCAATTTTTTGATAAACGGTAGAATTTCAATTAAGTCCTCTATCTGCTCACAGCAACCGCAGACTTTCTGAAAGATTTCCTTAATTTACTTATCCGTTTTCGTTTATTATACAAGAAAAGGAGCTATTTTGCAAATAGATTTTTAATTTTAGCTGCGATGGTTTGGATCAAGGTCGGTAGCTTGACAATTTTATCATTCCCAAGGTGTTGACGGGCAATTTTTAAGATTTTCCCCGAGTCTTTAGAAGCAAATAGGAACTTGCTTTCCTTGGTGTAAATTTCAAAATGGCGGCTAATTTTACGCCCGGATACGTTGGCTCCAATCTGTTCGATTTCTTTCCAGGGAATTTGGACGTAGTCTTCTACATTAGCATCTGCGTAAAATTCAAAAGCCACATCTCCAACTAAGATTTTTCCAACCTTTCCACCAACACCTAGATAAGAGACACCAGTGGTATGGAATTCCACGGTTTTATTCTGTGATTGCGCCATGTGATCCTCCTGTATTTCTATTCATTCCATTATATCATAATAAAAAGAAGGCCGAAACCTTCTTTTTAGTTGATTTTTGATTACATCAAGCCAGCAACGTGTGCCAAGACACCGATTACAAAGAGGGCGATGATGATAGTGATTGGAGATACTTTCTTCTTAAGCAACCACATACAAGCGAAAGTAAGAAGCAATCCCATCAAACCAGGAATCAATGAATCCAAGTTTTGTTGGAAAGTCGTAACTTTTTCAGGTGTTTGAGATAGACCTGAACCAACTTGAGCGAAGGCTTCTTGGATACCCTTGTATCCTTCAGGAAGTTTATCCCAGTGGATATAAGCTTTGTCGTCTAATTTGACAGAAGAAACATTAAAGATGAATTTAATAGATACCCAACGTTCTACCAAGACAGCAAGGATGAACATTCCGAGGATAGAAGCTCCTTTAGTGATATCTTGCAAGATCCCACCAGACATATCTTTGGTAATTTCAGAACCTGCTTTGTATCCAAGTTCTTGGGTGTACCACAAGAAGGACATACGAATCGCATTCCATGCAATAAAGAAGATGAGTGGGCCAAGGATGTTACCTGTCAAGGCAAGAGATGCACCAAGAGCTCCAAGGATTGGACGAACTGTAAACCAGAAGACAGGATCTCCGATACCCGCCAAAGGTCCCATCATACCAATCTTAACCCCTTGGATAGCGGCATCATCAATCGCAGCGCCATTTGCTTTTTCTTCTTCAAGGGCAAGAGTTACCCCGATGATTGGAGCAGCTACGTATGGGTGAGTGTTGAAGAACTCCATGTGACGCTCAAGAGCAGCCGCTTGGTCTTCTTTCTTCGTGTAAAGTTTTTTGATAGCTGGGATCAATGAGTAAGCCCAACCCAAGTTTTGCATCCGTTCATAGTTCCAAGAACCTTGCAAGAAGGTTGAACGCCACCAAACTTTTTGACGATCTGATTTAGATAATTGTAATTTTTCAGTCATGATAGTGTCACACCTTTCTTAATAGTCTTCAAGGATATCGCCGATTGGGTCATTAGAAGTAGCAACTCCGCCACCTCCATTGCCACCTTTCTTAGAGAGAGAAAGGTAGATCAAGGCAAGGGCAACACCAATTGCACCAAGAGCAATCAAGGTCAATTGGCTAACAGCAGCAAGAGCAAAACCAATGGCAAAGAATGGCCAAACTTCACGGCTTGCCATCATGTTGATAACCATGGCGTAACCAACGGCAACGACCATACCACCACCGATTTGCATACCGTCTGACAACCAAGCAGGCATCGCTTCAAGAGCACCTTTAACAGTGTCAGCAGGGATCATCAAAAGAAGGGCTGCAGGAATGGCGATACGAAGACCTTGAAGGAGAAGTGCTACAAAGTGAGCGCGTTCTACGCCTTTGATATCACCTTTTTTAGCAGCAGCGTCGGCAGTGTGGACCAAACCAACGGAGAGAGTACGGACGATCATGGTCAAGAAAAGACCAGCAACTGCAAGTGGAATAGCTACACCTTGAGCCACAGCGATTCCTTTAGAGCTAAAGTCACCACCAAGAACCAAGATAATCGCAGCAGCAACTGACGCAAGAGCAGCATCGGGTGCAACTGCGGCACCAATGTTGGCCCAGCCAAGTGCAAGTAATTGAAGGGAACCACCAAGCATAACACCGGCAGTCAAGTTACCTGTTACCAAACCGATTAAGGTACAAGCAACAAGTGGTTGGTGGAATTGGAATTGGTCAAGGATACCTTCAAGACCTGCTAAGAAGGCAACAACGACCACTAATACCATAGAAATAATAGACATGTTTAAAATCCTTTCGTAAGTAATCGGTTATTGAACGTTAGCTTTGTTAATTAAGTCAAACAAATCTTTCTTAGAGTCATTTGGTACTTTACGGACATCAAATTCCACTCCAAGATCACGCATTTTTTCAAATGTAGCCACATCCTCTTTGTCCATTGACAAGACATTGTTAACCATGGTTTTACCAGTTGAGTGGGCCATTGAACCAACGTTCAAGGTTTTAATCGGAACACCACCCTCGATGGCACGAAGGGCATCTTGAGGTGTTTCAAACAAGATCAAAGCATGTGTTTCACCAAAGCGTGGATCTTTTGCAACGTCGATCAATTTTTGAATTGGGACAACGTTTGCTTTCACACCATTCGGTGCTGCTTGCTTGATCAACTCTTTACGGAGCTCATCTTTGGCAACTGAGTCTGAAGCTACGATGATTCGATCCGCTTTTGAATCAGGTGTCCAAGCAGTTGCGACTTGTCCGTGAAGTAGACGAGTATCTAAGCGGGCAAGATTAATCTTGAGTTTTCCATCACCGATTACTGTTCCTTCTGGAATAGCGGCTTGGGCAACAGGAGCAGCTGAAGCAGTGCTTGCTTCTTCGACTGGATTCAATTCTTCTGGAAGAGCTTTGATTCCATCTTTAGATTCTTTGATGATGTTTGCAGCAACTTGATCAACACCAGCAGTTGCATCCATCAAACGTTCAGTATAAGCTTGAATCAACATCGGAAGGTTCAATCCTGTGATGATCGCAAATTTACGATCTGGATTTTCACCCATAACGCGACTCGCTTGGTTAAATGGAGAACCACTCCAAAGGTCAGCCAAAACCAAGATTTCATCTTCTGCATCAAATGCGGCAACAGCAGCATTGAATTTAGCATAGAGATCATCTGGGCCTTCACTTGGCATGAACGTAACCACTTGAACTTTCTCTTGATCCCCAAAGATCATCGAGCCGGATTGGTGGATTCCAGCTGCAAATTCACCGTGGCTAGCAATAATGATACCAATACTCATTATTGACATTCCTCCTTATAAAATTTGTTTGACTTTCAGTTTAAGAAAACTTTAAGCTTATCTATTATAAAACGTTTTCATAATAAAGTCAATTTTTCAATACTAAATTAAAGGAAAAAGAGAGTCTTTAATATATTAAATTGTTAACATCTGAGGTCGCTTGCTAGCAGACTTATTTGGCTATAAAATTCGAAAATCCTTTGGAATTCCTTGACAAGAGGGGAACGAAGGGGATTCTATGTTTCTGAAAAGAGTAGTAGTAACTTCTAATAGGTAAAATAAAAATATAGCAACCACTTGCAGGTCCTGTTTGTGAGAAACTAAAAAGACCAGCCCATTTGGGCTGGTCTAATAGGTTGAGTTGATTAGTTGGTGAAGTCAAGTACCATACGTCCTTGAATGGTTCCGGCTTCCATTTCGTCAAAGACTTTGACAGCATCTTCTACTGGACGTTTTTGAACGACAGGGACTACCAAGCCTTCTGCCCCAAATTGGAAGGCTTCTTCCAAGTCTTTACGAGTTCCTACAAGAGAACCGATGACTTGGATACCATCTAATACCGTTTTCACAATGCTGAGGTCCATCATTTCAGAAGGAAGACCAACTGCGATCACGCGGCCACCTGCACGAACAGAATCTACTGCTTGGTTGAAAGCTACTTTAGAAACAGCTGTTACGACAGCAGAGTGAGCTCCACCATTTGTTTTTTCTTTGATCAATCCTGGGACATCTTCAACTTCGCGACCGTTGATGACAAAGTCTGCACCAACTTCTTTTGCCAATTCTAGTTTATCATTGTTGATATCGACAGCGATGACATGTGCGTTGAAGACTTTCTTAGCATATTGAACAGCCAAGTTTCCAAGTCCACCAGCTCCATAGATAACGATCCATTGTCCTGGTTCAGCTTTGGCTTCTTTGATAGCTTTGTAAGTGGTAACGCCTGCACACGTAATAGAAGAAGCTTGGGCTGGATCTAATCCTTCAGGTACTTTCACTGCGTAGTCTGCAGTTACGATACATTGTTCAGCCATTCCTCCATCAACAGAGTAACCAGCATTTTTTACAGTACGGCAAAGAGTTTCGCGTCCAGTTGTACAGTATTCACAAGTACCACATCCTTCGAAGAACCAAGCAACACTGACACGGTCACCAACTTTTAAACTTGTCACATCTGGAGCAAGTTCTTTAACCATCCCGATTCCTTCGTGTCCAAGAACACGGCCTGGAACTTTACCGAAGTCTCCGTGAGCAACGTGCAAGTCCGTGTGGCAGACACCACAGTATTCGATTTGAACAAGAGCTTCCCCTGTTTCTAATGGGCGCATCTCCTTGTTTGCAACGATTTCAACACCGGTACCTTCTGGATTTACAACAACAGCTTTCATAGTTTTCCTCCTCAAGAGCTTAGTTGAATTAGAGACGGTAATAAAACGAGAAGTAACATCACTTGAATCATTATCGTATGAAACGAGCTAGGCTCCTTTTTTATTTTTGTTATATTAATTTTATCACAAACTTTATCAGTTAGCAAGCGTTTACATAGAAAATTTTCTGAAAATAAACTTAACCAGTTAAATTGTTTTCAGAAAAAGTCTCTATAAGGTTCCGTATGTTTGAGAAAACAAAAAGCTTGAATCCTTTCTTGTAAAAGGTGATTCAAGCAATTCTCTTTATTTATAGGAAGAGTTTTTCTAGTTGACGAGCAACGCCGTCCTGATCATTTGTATACTCGGTTTGTTTATCGGCATAGGGGAGGAGAACAGGATTGGCGTTTTTCATTGCATAACCAGTTCCTGCGAAAGCCAACATGTCAGTATCATTTTGTTCGTCTCCAAAGGCGATCAGGTTTTTCCGATCAAGTCCGTAAGTCTCGAGGAGATAGTTGAGGGCAAAGGCCTTATTGACGCCTTTTGGAGCACATTCCAGAATGTTGAGGGGACCACCCCAGCTATTGATTTCTAGCTCGTGATGGTAGTAATCACGCATTTCTTCGGCTAAAGCATACTTATCTTCAGCGCGTGTTTGAAAGAGGATGGCGTTTGGGTTTTCGGTAACTTTACGAGCTTCGAATTTTGTTTTGGAGGAGATTTTAGAAACCCCAAATAAGGCGGGATCAATAGTATGGTGGTAGGTGTGGGTGACATAGAACTTATTGCGATACTCTCCAGCTATAAAGTCCGCCTGGATGTCATTTTCTCTCTCGACCATATCTAGGAGGTATTTTTTATCAAGGGTCATGGATAGTTCTTTTGACCATTTTTTATTTGGAATATGAGTGAGAGCGCCGTTAAAGTTAATCATGGGACTTTCCAATCCCAATTCCTTATAGATGTGATCTGCCATTCGATAGGGACGCCCAGTTGTAATAATGACCCGGTGACCTTGTTCACTGACTTTCTGGATGGTTTCAATCGTATAAGGCGATAATTTGCTCTCAGAATTTAATAAGGTGCCATCTAAATCGACAGCGATTAGTTTTTTATTCATAGGAAGATTCCTTTCATTTGTATGGTTTTTCTTACTCTAAATGAGGAGTATAGAAGTGCCATATTTTAAGAAGAATGCTACCATTATACCAGATAAACAGGAAAATTTCAGTTTTTCGAATAGTAAATGATGTGGCACAAAAGATTATCCAGATGAATCTCTTGTAAAAGTGAATGATATTTGATAAAATATTTGTATTGTTCGTGATTAAGTCGCGAGCAGATTTATTTTTTTAAGGAGTTTATTGGAAAAATGGATAAGTTTTTCAAACTATCTGAACACGGAACGACGGTTCGTACAGAGGTATTAGCTGGTTTAACGACCTTCTTTGCCATGTCTTATATCTTATTTGTAAACCCTCAAATGCTCTCCCAAACAGGAATGCCTGCTCAAGGAGTATTTCTGGCAACCATTATTGGGTCAGTCGTTGGGACTCTTATGATGGCTTTCTACGCGAACCTGCCTTATGCCCAAGCACCAGGAATGGGCTTGAATGCCTTCTTTACCTTTACAGTGGTATTTGGGATGGGCTATTCTTGGAAAGAAGCCTTGGGAATGGTCTTTATTTGTGGATTAATTTCCTTGGTTATCACATTAACTAATGTTCGGAAAATGATTATTGAGTCAATTCCAAATGCTTTGCGTTCAGCTATTTCAGCTGGTATCGGAATTTTCTTAGCCTATGTTGGAATTAAAAATGCTGGCTTGTTGAAGTTTTCGATTGATCCGCATACCTATACGGTGGCAGGAGAAGGGGCTGACAAAGCGAATGCAGCGATTACAGCAAATTCTGCAGCGGTCCCAGGACTTGTTAGTTTCAATAGTCCGACAGTCCTCCTTGCCTTGGCTGGCTTAGCCATTACTGTTTTCTTTGTCATCAAGGGCATTAAAGGAGGAATTATCCTTTCTATCCTTACGACAACAATCCTTGGTATTGTATTTGGCATTGTTGATCTTTCAACGATTGACTTTGGTAGTACCCATCTTGGAGCAGCTGTCAACGATCTTGGGAAAATTTTTGGAGCTGCACTTGGTTCAGAAGGATTAGGTTCCTTGATTACCAATACTTCTCGTCTTCCTGAAACCTTGATGGCCATCCTCGCTTTCTCATTGACAGATATCTTTGATACGATTGGTACCTTGATTGGAACTGGTGAAAAAGTTGGTATTGTTGCCACAAATGGTGAAAATCACCAATCTGCTAAATTGGATAAGGCCCTTTATTCAGACCTTGTAGCGACATCTGTTGGTGCCATTGCAGGTACTTCAAATGTGACGACTTATGTTGAGTCAGCTGCGGGTATCGGAGCTGGTGGACGGACTGGTCTGACAGCCCTTGTAGTAGCCCTCTGTTTTGCAGTGTCAAGTATCTTTAGTCCTCTTCTTGCCATCGTACCAACTGCAGCGACAGCACCGATTTTAATCATCGTTGGGATCATGATGTTAAGTAGCTTGAAAAACATCCATTGGGATGATATGGCAGAAGCTGTACCAGCCTTCTTTACCTCTATCTTTATGGGATTCAGCTATTCCATCACAAATGGGATTGCAGCAGGTTTTATTACCTATACAGTAACCAAATTGGTCAAAGGTGAAGCCAAAGAAGTTCACAGTATGATTTGGATTTTAGATGCCTTGTTTATCTTGAACTTTATCAGTATGGCCTTGCATTAGAATGAACATAGAGGAAAGCTTGGACAAAAAGTCCAAGCTTTTTTTGATTGTCTCATGTGAGGCAGGAGGTTGATCGACTAAAAATAGTGGGCAATAATCAATTATTTTTGGTATAATGGAGGAATGAAAAGTCAAAATGAACAAGAGTTGATGTCCCTTGGAAAACAGTTGGGTCAACGATTAGAAAAACAGGATGTCGTGATTCTGACGGGAGATCTGGGTGCAGGGAAAACAACCTTTACAAAAGGCCTTGCTCAAGGGTTGGATATTCGTCAGATGATCAAAAGTCCCACTTATACTATCGTGAGAGAATATGAAGGTCGTTTACCCTTGTATCACTTGGATGTCTATCGTATTGGAGATGATCCAGATTCGATTGATTTGGATGACTTTTTATTTGGTGAAGGGGTGACCGTTATTGAGTGGGGAGAATTGCTAGAGACCAGTCTTCCTGCTGGATATTTAAAGGTTGAACTGCTCAAGGACGGCGACGGACGTGAGATACGCTTGTCAGCTGTCGGTGAACGTGCAGAACAATTAAAGGACTCATTTCTAACTTCTGTAGGAGCTTGAAGATGGAACAGGTATTGGATCTCTTTTTAAAAGAGGCTGAGGCTTCGGATGCAGAACGTTTACTCGACTTTTTTAAAGCTGTAGCGACTGAATCTGAGTTCATGACCTTGGCTCCAGAAGGGCTTGGGATGACCAAGCAAGAGTTGGAAATATTTGCTGAAACACAAGGACAAACAGACAATCAATTATGTCTCTTATTATACTTGGGTGAGGATCTGGTAGGTGTCTTAAATATTGCAGCGGATCAAAACAGGTCCTTGCGTCATATTGGAGATCTCTTTATCGTTGTTCGGAAGGCTTATTGGAATAAAGGCTTGGGTCGTATTCTCCTAGAAGAAGGAATCGCATGGGCAGAAGGTACCAACCTCCTTCGGAAGTTAGACCTCAGTGTCCAAGTTCGAAATGAACGGGCCATCCATCTCTACCAAACGCTAGGATTTGAAATTGAAGGTCTCCGCAAGAGGGGCGTATACAAGGAAGGGGAATATCTGGATGTTTACCTAATGGGCAAACTGATAGATGGACAGAATCTATGATTAAAAAAATTCTATTAATGTTTTTTAGTTTGTTAGCTGTAACGACAATCGGGCTTGGAGCCTATGGGCTGACCATTCTCAATCAGTCGACAAATACATTGGGTAAGACCTTTAAAGGCATTGGCGGTGAAAATAATGTCATTGCAGAAAACAAACCGATGACCATCTTGCTCATGGGGGTTGATACTGGATCAGGCTCAAGAGAGGATCAGTGGGTAGGAAACAGTGATACCATGATTCTGGTGACGGTGAATCCACAGACGCGTGAAACAACGATTATGAGTTTGGAACGGGATATCTTGACCAATATCACGCAGGATGGAGAAACTGTCCAAGCGAAGCTGAATGCGGCTTATGCTCAAGGTGGGGCAGAGTTGGCCATTGAAACCATCCAAGATTTGATGAATATTCATATTGACCGTTATGCGATGATCAATATGAAAGGTCTCGTCCAACTGGTTGATAAGGTCGGTGGTATCACGGTAAACAATCCATTTGATTTTGATATTTCAATCGAAGAAAATGAACCGGAATACACAGCGAAAATTCCACCTGGTCGTCAAGAGATTGATGGAGAGCAAGCCTTGGTATATTCACGGATGCGTTATCAAGATCCAGAAGGAGACTATGGCCGTCAAAAACGACAACGGGAAGTTATCGAAAAGATCATCAAGAAAGTATTGACTCTGGACGGTTTGAGCAACTATCAAGGAATTATTGAAGCGGTTAGTGATAATATGCAGACCAATATCTCCTTGGATACGAATAGCTTGATGCAGTTGATGGGTTATCGAGATGCCTTGAAGAACATCCGTATGGAACAGTTGAAAGGGGAAGATGCCACCCTAGCGGATGGCGGAAGTTACCAAATCGTTACTTCAGAGCACCTGCTGAAGATGCAGAATATCTTGCGTAAAAGTTTGGGCTTATCACCTTTAAGCAAGCTCAAAACAAGTGCCGTTCTATTGGATGGCGACGAAACTGGGGGAGCTTCTTCATCAGAAAGTGGCGAAAGTCCAGTAGAGGCGAGCCAGGATACAGGCGGAGGCTATTATGATCCTTCCTATGCTCCAGAGACTTCTGTAAGCTCAGAAGCAGTGACACCCTATCAACCGACAGTGACACCTTATACGGATACAACGGTAGCTGGTGCTGGAGGAAACTAAAGTCAAATACTTCTATAAATAAAAAGGTTTTGAGACGACTATCTCAAAACCTTTTTGTTTATTCATGATCGCTAGATTTCTCAGACCAAATAGTTTGGATTTGTTCTACAGAAGCGTTGGCTTGCTGAGAGAAGACCCTTGCTTTATAGGAAAAGTCTTCCAGTAGTTGATTTAAAAGGACTCTTTGCTCTTGGATGATTTCAATATTCTTTTTGATTTTTGAAAGGTTTGATTGGATTCCATCCGTTAGTTGTTTGGTTTCGTTGAATTCATTTTTCAGTGGTTCACGATTTTTAACAAGTTGATAGCTGATGGTTGCTCCAGTCGCAAACCAAAATAGATCTCTTAATTTCATAGTAAGCTCCTTTTTAATGGTTTGAGATATCCTTGGCTAATTGGGCAAGGTGTTCGAAATCAGGTTCGTGGGCAATGAAATCAATCTTTAGGTCGTCTTCTTGAGAGTAGCGTGGAAGAATATGGACGTGGGTGTGGAAGACAGACTGACCCGCAATTTCTTCCATGTTACTAATGATATTCATTCCTTGAGGCTGTGTAGCACCTTCCACTTTTTTGGTGACTCTTGAAACGATGTTAAAAAGATCAGCTGTTTCATCTGGTGTCATCTCCAATAGATTACGGGCGTGTCTTTTTGGAATCACGAGGGTATGGCCTGGAGTGACCTGAGAGATATCTAAAAAAGCAAGAAAATGGTCATCCTCGTAGACCTTAGAAGCAGGAATTTCTCCGGCAACAATCTTACAAAAAATACAATCCGAAACCATAAATGCACCTCAATTTCGCTAGATTTTGTTATAATATAAGAACATTATACCAGAAAGCTAAGAAAATATGTTAGAAATAAAAAACCTGACAGGAGGCTATGTCAATATCCCTGTCTTGAAAGATGTTAGTTTTGAGGTTGGCGATGGTCAATTAATTGGATTGATTGGCTTGAATGGAGCAGGGAAATCAACGACCATTAATGAAATTATAGGTCTACTGCGTCCCTATGCTGGCGAAATCCGGATCGACGGTTTGACTTTAGCTACTTCTCCAGGTGCCTATCGCCAAAAAATTGGTTATATCCCAGAAACCCCTAGCCTATATGAAGAGTTAACCCTGCGTGAGCATATTGAAACAGTGGCGATGGCCTATGACTTGGATCAGGAAGCGGTTTTTGCGCGTGTGACTCCTCTCTTGAAGCAATTTCGACTAGAGGAAAAATTGGATTGGTTTCCTGTCCATTTTTCTAAGGGGATGAAACAAAAGGTCATGATTATTTGTGCCTTTGCTGTTGATCCAAGTTTGTTTATTGTCGACGAGCCTTTCTTAGGTTTGGATCCAGTTGCGATCTCAGATTTAATTCAATTATTGAAGGTGGAAAAAGAGAAGGGGAAATCTATTTTAATGAGTACCCATGTTCTGGATTCTGCTGAAAAAATGTGTGATGCCTTTGTCATCCTACATAAGGGACAGGTCCGTGCTCAGGGGACTTTAGAGGATTTGCGGACAGAATTTGGAATGGCAGATGCCGATTTGAATGAAATCTACCTTGCACTAACAAAAGAGGCGGACCGATGATTGAAGTTTTACAAAAGAGGAAGACGACCTTTCGCAATCAGTGCTTGAAATATTCTCGCTATGTGTTTAATGATCACTTTGTCCTCTTCCTCCTGATCTTTCTAGGTTTTTTAGCGGTTCAGTACAGCCAATTTTTGCGCTCCTTACCAGAAGATAAGAGCCTCCTCCTCCTTGTACTTGCCCTTGCTCCTTTGCTCCTGCTTCCAATTGGTTCCATCGCAACCTATTTTGAGAAGCCAGACATGATTTTCCTCCTGGCAAAAGAAGAGCAATTGAAAGGCTATTTGAACCAACAAATTTTACGAGCGACTATTTTCTGGGGAATTGTACAAACCCTTGTGCTTGTCCTATTTGTCCCTTTGGCTTTGGCTTTAGGACTGTCTCTTACCATTGTAGTGGTTTATTTGGCTATTCTCTTCTTGTTGAAGGTTCTTGTTTTTCAAGGGAAGGGGAAAAGATTCTATAACCAGGCGGGTCTTGATTGGAAGCGAATCGTAGAGCTAGAAAACCAGAGAAAGCAAAGTATTCTAAGATTTTTCTCCCTTTTTACCACAGTAAAAGGAATGACCAACAGCGTGAAACGGCGGGCTTACTTAGATAAGCTGACAAGCATGGTTCCGAAAGTCAGTTCCAAGACTTGGAACAATCTGTATCTCCGTTCTTATCTCAGAAATGGAGATCTGTTTTCCATGAGCCTGCGTCTATTAGGACTAGCAATCGCTGTCTTTGTTTTCATCCCGCAAACGCTAGTAGCAGTAGCCGTCGCGGGGCTCTTGAATTATTTACTTGTTTTTCAATTGCTCGGACTCTACAAGGCCTTTGATTATCAATATTTGACGCGACTCTTCCCCTTGGAAATCAGTGCTAAAACACGAGGGCTTCTTCAAACGGTTCAATCGGTGACCTTGTTTGTGGTTCTTGTCGAGGGAGGACTGGGATTACTGGTCTTTGAAGAGAAAATTCTCGTCCTGGCCTTGCTAGTTTTCACAGGCTTTTTAGCCTATGGTTATGCACCTTTCAAGGTGAGACGATTAGTTGACGAAACGCTTTAAAATTAGTAAAATAGATGGGAAACTTTTTACGGAGGAAGAGATGGACTCGAACGAAAAAGAGCTAACGTTAACCCCAATTGCTGGTAAAAGCGGAAAAGCCTTTATGGGGACTTATCCGGATGGGGGGAAAGTATTTGTCAAAATGAATACGACTCCAATATTAGCAGGGTTAGCTAAAGAACAAATTGCTCCACAACTCTTATGGAGCCGACGCTTACCTGACGGAAATGTGATGAGCGCACAAGAATGGTTAAATGGAGAAATTTTAACTCCAAATGGGATGGGGAAAAAGCAAGTGGTTCATATCCTGACTCGTTTGCACCGTTCACGTCCCTTGATGACGCAATTGAGAAAGTTGGGCTACACAGCTGAGTCGCCATTGGATTTATTGAATTCTTTGAGCAGTCAGTTGCCAATCGCTTTGCGTCAAAACAATTATTTGCAATCTGTATTAAAGAGTTTACGACAGACTGTTCCAGCTTTTCGAGAAGATTATGCAACCATTGTTCACGGAGATGTCCGTCATAGTAACTGGATTGAAACGGATAGTGGATTTATCTACTTGGTAGATTGGGATTCTGTCCGCTTAACAGATCGGATGATGGATGTGGCTCATGTTTTAAGTCACTACATTCCAGATTCCCAGTGGCAGGATTGGTTGGTCTATTATGGCTATAAGTACAATGAAACTGTATTTGGTAAATTGTACTGGTTTGGTCAATACTCTTTCCTTTGTCAGATTGTAAAATACTATGAAAACAATGATTTAGAGAATGTGAACCGGGAAATTTATGCCTTGCGTAATTTCCGGTCAAAATATGGGAAGGAAGCATGAGAGTTAGAAACCGCAAAGGTGCAACTGAATTATTAGAAGCCAATCCGCAATATGTCATTTTGAAGCCAGAAGAAGCCAAAGGGAAGTGGCATGAGATTTTTGGGAATGACCATCCTATTCATATTGAAGTGGGAAGCGGTAAAGGAGCCTTTATCACTGGAATGGCCAAACAAAATCCAGACATTAACTATATCGGGATTGATATTCAAAAATCAGTATTAAGCTATGCTTTGGATAAGGTGTTAGAAGCTGACGTTCCCAATATCAAGTTGCTTTGGGTAGACGGGGATAGCTTGACCAATTACTTTGAAGACGGTGAGATTGATCAATTGTATCTTAATTTTTCAGATCCTTGGCCGAAGAAACGCCATGAAAAACGTCGTCTAACCTACAAGAGCTTTTTAGATACCTTCAAACAGATTTTGCCAGAGCATGGGGAGATTCATTTCAAGACGGACAATCGAGGACTCTTTGAATACAGTTTGGTGAGTTTTTCTCAGTATGGAATGACCTTGAAGGGTGTCTGGCTAGATCTTCATGCTAGTGATTTTGAGGGAAATGTCATGACCGAATATGAAAAGAAATTCTCAAGTAAGGGTCAGGTCATTTATCGGGTTGAAGCACAATTTTAAAGTCTAGTTAAGGATTGACGTCTCCTGAAAAAGGAGGCGTTTTTCTTTTGGATAATAGCTGGATGAATGAGGAAGGCGAAATCCTTGCATTTCGACGGAACTTGTGCTAGAATATTTAAAACGAATAGAAAAGGAGAGGCGAAGACATATCTTCGCCTCTTGTCTGTGAGGAGGTGTTGTCCTATCGCAACAATTGTTGAATTAGTAACAGAAATTCTTCAACCAGCCATCCAAGCTCCATTTGAATTGGTGGATGTGGAATATGGAAAGATGGGAGGAGATTATGTTCTAAGTATCTTTGTTGATAAGCCAGGTGGTATTACCCTGAATGATACAGCCGATTTAACAGAAGTGATTAGTCCTCTGTTGGATCAGATTCAACCAGATCCATTCCCAGAACAGTACTTCCTAGAAGTGACGAGTCCTGGTTTGGAGCGTCCCTTAAAAACCAAAGATGCAGTGGAAAAAGCTCTGGGTCAATATATCCATGTCAGCTTGTACAAGGCAGTTGACAAACAAAAGATCATTGAAGGAACACTCCTTAAGTTCGAAGATGATCAATTGACCATGGAATACATGGACAAAACCAGAAAGAAAACCATTGAAATCCCCTATAGTCTTGTATCAAAAGCAAGACTAGCTGTCAAATTATAGCAGAAAAGAAAGGAAGGCTCTTAGTAGCCTAAGAGCAAGAAAAGAATGAGTAAAGAAATGCTAGATGCTTTTCGCATCTTGGAAGAAGACAAAGGAATCAAAAAAGAAGATATCATTGAAGCTGTCACAGAATCATTGCGTTCGGCTTATCGGAGACGGTATGGTCAAGCAGAAAGTGCTGCTATCGAATTTAATGAAAAGACTGGTGACTTCCGCGTTTATACTGTTCGTGAAGTAGTGGATGAAGTATTTGATAGCCGGTTAGAAATTAGCTTGAAAGATGCTCTTGCGATTAGCTCTGCCTATGAATTGGGAGACAAAATCAAATTTGAAGAAGCACCTGCTGAGTTTGGTCGTGTCGCAGCCCAATCTGCCAAACAAACCATCATGGAAAAAATGCGCAAGCAAACTCGTGCGATTACCTATAACACTTATAAAGAACATGAAAATGAAATTATGAGTGGAACGGTTGAGCGTTTTGATAATCGCTTTATCTATGTAAATTTAGGGTCTATCGAAGCTCAATTGTCTAAACAAGACCAGATCCCGGGTGAAGTCTTCCAATCTCATGATCGCATCGAAGTCTTTGTCTACAAAGTAGAAGACAATCCTCGTGGGGTCAACGTTTTCGTAAGTCGTAGCCATCCAGAAATGATCAAACGTTTGATGGAGCAAGAAATTCCTGAAGTCTATGATGGAACCGTTGAAATCATGAGCGTGGCGCGTGAAGCTGGGGACCGGACTAAGGTGGCTGTACGTAGCCATAATCCAAACGTGGATGCGATTGGAACCATCGTTGGTCGTGGTGGATCGAATATCAAAAAGATTACTAGCAAGTTCCACCCAGCTCGTTATGATCAGAAATTGGATCGTATGGTCCCAACAGAAGAAAATATTGATGTCATTGAGTGGGTACCAGATCCAGCAGAATTTATCTACAATGCCATTGCGCCTGCTGAGGTCGATCAAGTCATCTTTGATGAAGAAGACAGCAAGCATGCCCTTGTGGTAGTACCAGATAGCAAGCTATCTCTTGCGATCGGTCGTCGTGGTCAAAACGTGCGCTTGGCGGCTCACTTAACTGGCTACCGGATTGATATCAAATCAGCTAGTGAGTACGAAGAAATGGAAGCAAGTCAAGAACCTGCTTTTGAAGAAGTAGAAAGTGATTTGAATTCTATAGACGAATAGGGAGGGAATCATGGTAAAGACAAGAAAAATCCCTTTACGCAAGTCTGTCGTTTCAAATGAGGTCATCGATAAACGAGATCTCTTGCGAATCGTAAAAAATAAAGAAGGTCAAGTTTTTATCGATCCAACTGGGAAAGCAAATGGTCGTGGTGCTTATATCAAGCTTGATAATGAGGAAGCACTTCAAGCCAAGAAGAAGAAAGTCTTCAATCGCAGCTTTAGCATGGAAGTGGATGAAGCTTTCTACGATGAATTGATTGCTTATGTGGATCATAAGGTGAAAAGAAGAGAGTTAGGCCTTGAATAAGCAAAAAGTCAGTAATTTATTGGGATTGGCTCAGCGAGCAGGGAAAATCATCTCTGGAGAAGAGTTGGTCATCAAGTCTGTTCAAGAAGGAAAGGCTCGTTTGGTCTTTCTAGCAGATGATGCAGCTCCCAATCTTACCAAAAAAATCACAGATAAATGCCACTATTATGGCGTTCCGGTATTAACCGTGTTTTCAACACTAGAATTAAGTACTGCCATTGGTCGCTCACGAAAGGTAGCGACCGTGACAGATGCTGGATTTTCAAAGAAAATGAGGTCTCTTATGGAATAGAAGAGGAGGACAGCAATTGTCTAAGAAAAGATTGTATGAGATTGCCAAAGAACTAGGCAAGGAAAGTAAAGAAGTCGTCACACGGGCGAAGGAATTAGGGTTGGAGGTAAAGAGTCACGCTTCTAGTATCGAAGGTGAAGCGGTTGAGCGTTTGGTCAATAGTTTTGCATCAAAGGCGCCCCAAACTCCTAAAGTGAAGGAAGAAAAACAAGTAAAAGTTGCACCGGTTGCAAAAGAACCTGTTGCAAACCAACCAGAAAAGAAAACGGAAACAGCGGCAGCACCTGTTGTGAAGCCAAAGAGTCGTAATTTCAAGGCGGAACGCGAAGCCCGTGCAAAAGAGCAGGCGGAACGTCGTCAACAACAAGGAAATCGACCTAAGAAACAACAAAACGACCGTCGGGATGGGGATCGTTTCCAAAATCGTAATGAGCGAAAAAATCAAGGAAATGACCGCCGCAACCAAGGGAATGATCGTCGCCGTGACCAAGCTGGCAACGGTCAAGGACGTCCAAATCCTGTAAATGGCGCTCCGAAGATTGATTTCAAAGCCCGTGCGGCAGCATTAAAGGCAGAGCAAAATGCGGAATATGCACGTGGTAGTGAAGAACGCTACAAGCAAAACCAAGCAGCCAAGGTAGAGCAAGAACGTCAACAACGTCGTAAGCGCGAAGAGGCAGTTGCGACTGAAGTTGTCGCTCCACAACCAAAGGAAGAACCAGCGAAGGCAACTCCGGTAGTTGCTCCAAGTCCTGCAGCAGTTGATACACGTCGGAAAAAGCAAGCTAGACCAGACAAAAAACGTGAAGATTTTGATCGCGAAGAAGATGGTCCAAGAAAACAACAAAAGAATCGAAGTAGTCAAAACCAAGTGAGAAATCAAAGAAATAGTAACTGGAACAACAACAAAAAGAATAAAAAAGGAAAGAATAACCGCAATGAAGCTCCAAAACCAGTAACAGAGCGTAAATTCCATGAGTTGCCAAGTGAACTTGAGTACACAGATGGAATGACGGTTGCGGAAATCGCAAAACGGATTAAGCGTGAGCCTGCGGAAATCGTTAAGAAACTCTTCATGATGGGAGTGATGGCGACACAAAACCAATCCTTAGATGGCGATACCATTGAACTTCTGTTAGTGGATTATGGAATTGAAGCCAAGAAAAAGGTTGAAGTGGACAATGCAGATATCGAACGCTTCTTCGTCGAAGATGGCTATTTGAATCCAGATGAATTGGTAGAGCGTCCACCAGTTGTCACCATCATGGGACACGTTGACCATGGTAAAACAACCCTTTTGGATACCCTTCGTAATTCACGTGTAGCAACAGGTGAAGCGGGAGGAATCACCCAGCATATCGGGGCTTATCAAATCGTGGAAAATGGCAAGAAGATTACCTTCTTGGATACACCTGGACACGCGGCCTTTACATCTATGCGGGCGCGTGGTGCATCTGTTACGGATATTACCATCTTGGTCGTAGCGGCAGATGATGGAGTTATGCCTCAGACTATCGAAGCTATTAACCACTCAAAAGCGGCTAATGTTCCAATCATTGTGGCTATTAACAAGATTGATAAACCAGGTGCCAACCCAGAACGTGTCATCGGTGAATTGGCAGAGCATGGAGTTATGTCAACTGCCTGGGGTGGAGATTCTGAGTTTGTAGAAATCTCTGCCAAGTTCAACCAAAATATCGATGAGCTCTTGGAAACGGTCCTTCTTGTGGCTGAAATCCAAGAACTTAAAGCAGATCCAACTGTTCGTGCCATTGGTACTGTTATCGAAGCGCGCTTGGATAAAGGAAAAGGTGCGGTCGCAACCCTTCTGGTTCAACAAGGTACCTTGAATGTCCAAGACCCAATCGTTGTTGGTAATACTTTCGGACGTGTCCGTGCCATGACCAATGACCTTGGCCGTCGTGTGAAAGCAGCTGGACCATCTACTCCAGTTTCTATCACTGGTTTGAACGAAGCGCCAATGGCGGGTGACCACTTTGCGGTATATGAAGATGAAAAATCTGCGCGTGCAGCCGGTGAAGAACGTGCCAAACGTGCGCTGATGAAACAACGTCAAGCAACCAACCGTGTCAGCCTTGAAAATCTCTTTGATACTTTGAAGGCTGGAGAAGTGAAATCCGTTAATGTCATCATCAAGGCCGATGTACAAGGTTCGGTTGAAGCCCTTGCTGCTTCCCTTCAAAAGATTGAAGTGGAAGGTGTGAAAGTGACCATCGTTCACTCAGCAGTTGGTGCCATCAACGAATCAGACGTCACCCTTGCAGAAGCTTCAAATGCCTTCATCATTGGATTTAACGTCCGCCCTACGCCTCAAGCACGTCAGCAAGCAGAAGCTGATGAGGTAGAAATCCGTCTTCACTCAATCATCTACAAAGTGATTGAAGAAATGGAAGATGCCATGAAGGGAATGTTGGATCCTGAGTTCGAAGAGAAAGTCATCGGGGAAGCAGTCATTCGTGAAACCTTTAAGGTCTCTAAAGTGGGTACCATCGGTGGATTTATGGTCCTCAGTGGTAAGGTCACTCGTGATTCCAAAGTTCGTGTCATTCGTGACGGTGTCGTCATTTATGATGGGGCTCTTGCTAGCTTGAAACATTATAAAGATGATGTCAAAGAAGTGACAAACGGTCGCGAAGGTGGATTGATGATCGAAGGCTACAATGATATCAAGACTGATGATACCATCGAAGCTTACATCATGGAAGAAATTAAAAAATAAACTGTTAACTAGGAAGGAAGGGAAGAAATCTCCTATTTCCTAGTTTTTAAAGACAGGGCAGAAAGGAGTTCCTATGGCAAGTCATTTTCGGACAGACCGAGTCGGTATGGAGATCAAACGGGAAGTTAACGAAATTTTGCAAAAGAAAGTTCGTGATCCGCGTGTCCAAGGCGTCACCATTACGGATGTTCAAATGCTAGGCGATTTGTCGATGGCCAAGGTTTACTATTCGATTATGAGTGACCTGGCTTCAGATAATCAAAAGGCTCAGACAGGGCTGGAAAAAGCAACAGGAACCATCAAGCGTGAATTAGGTCGGAATTTAAAACTGTATAAGATTCCGGATTTAACCTTTGTTAAAGATGAATCCATTGAATATGGAAACAAAATTGATCAAATGTTACGCGATCTTGATAAAAAATAATGAACAAAACGATAGATTCTGTAGAGTCTATCGTTTTTTTATGGCAAAATTCAGAAGAAATTTCAAAAAAACCTTGTGCCGAAGGGGTGGATGTTTTAAAATAGAGTGAGTGAACTTTTATCGAATGATGATGGAGGAAAAGGAATGTCCATTGATTGGCAGAACATTTTATTTAACTTCTTAGGTGGTTTGGGACTATTTTTATATAGTATTAAAACCATGGGTGATGGCTTGCAACAGGCTGCAGGGGATCGCCTTCGTTACTATATCGACAAATATACCAGTAATCCATTTCTAGGGGTGCTCGTAGGGATTGTCGTGACTGCCCTTATCCAGTCTAGTACAGGGGTAACTGTTATTACGGTTGGATTAGTAAGTGCAGGCCTCTTAACGCTACGCCAAGCAATTGGGATCATCATGGGGGCCAATATCGGGACGACGGTTACTTCCTTCATCATTGGTTTTAAGTTGGGAACATATGCCTTGCCGATTATGTTTGTCGGTACAGTCTGTCTCTTCTTTACCAAGAATCGGATAGCTAACAATATTGGTCGGATCTTGTTTGGGGTTGGGGGAATCTTTTATGCCTTAAACCTCATCAGCGCAGGGATGAGTCCTTTGAAAGACTTGCCAGAGTTCAGCCAATATATGGTAACCCTTGGGAAGAATCCAATCCTCGGAGTGCTAGCTGGAGCCATTATCACAGTCTTGATCCAGGCTTCTTCTGCAACGATTGGGATTCTGCAAGGTCTCTACTCAGGTGGATTTTTAGATCTTAAGGGAGCATTGCCAATTTTATTTGGGGATAACATTGGGACTACCCTCACCGTTATCATTGCTGCCATGGGAGCCAATGTTTCTGCCAAACGGGTTGCAGCGACCCACGTCTTATTTAATGTCATCGGGACCATTCTGTGTATCATCTTGTTGGGACCATTTACAAGTATGGTTGAGTTCTTCCAAGCTCAGTTGCATCTCTCACCTGAGATGACGATTGCCTTTTCACATGGTGCTTTTAATGTGACCAACACCATTGTTCAATTCCCATTCATTGGAGCGTTGGCTTACTTTGTGACGAAATTGATTCCTGGTGAGGATGAAGTGGTCAAATACGAGCCACTTTACTTGGATGAAAATCTGATTACCCAAGCTCCTTCGATTGCCTTGGGAAATGCCAAAAAAGAGCTCTTGCACTTAGGAGCTTATGCTGAAAAGATTTTTGATTTATCTTATCGCTATATTTTGAATCAAGAAGAAAAGTTGGCTGAAAAAGGTCATAAAACAGAAGAAGCGATTAATACCATCGATGATCAGTTGACCAAATACTTGATCCGCTTGTCCAGTGAAGCTTTGAGTCCAAAAGAAAGCGAATCCTTGACCAATATTTTGGATTCTTCTCGAGATTTAGAGCGGATTGGAGACCACGCAGAAGCCTTGATCAACCTGACGGATTACCTCATTCGGAAGAAAGTTGTGTTTTCTGATAAAGCCTTGGCTGAATTGGAAGATATCTACCAACAAACTGCGACTTTTGTTAAAGATGCACTTCGAAGTGTAGAAGAAGATAGCCAAGAGTTGGCGGCAGAGTTGGAACAGCGCCATCAGGCAATTGAGAAGCTCGAAAAGAAATTGCGGAAGACCCATATTTCTCGTCTGAACAAGGGCGAGTGTACGCCTCAAGCGGGTGTCAACTTTATTGATATCATCTCTCACTATACACGTGTCGCAGACCATGCCATGAATTTAGCAGAGAAGGTACAATTGGAGCAAATCTAAAAAAACGAAAAATCCAGTTCTTTAGGACTGGATTTTAGAATGTAGACAAACTTTTTTCATGAAATAGCTAGAAAATTTATTCAAAAAAATAATTTGTATTTTTAATTAATTAAGAAAATTTATAACTTTCCGCTGTGAGAAAAGTGGCTGAAACGCTAAAGTTTCAGCCACTCGGGAGTTTTGAAACTGTAGGTTCAAAACTAAGTCATGGAACTTCGAAGAAGTTCGCTTACGTCCGTACTCACCTAAGGAAAGTTTTAAAGAAGACTTTATATGCAATCTAAAATCCAGCTCAAAAAAACTGGATTTTTTATCGTATTTATAGAGAATATTAATATATTTAAATAAAATAGGTCTAGACCATTTACAAATGCAGTACAAAGGATTATAATGTGTATGAATATATCGGTAGAAAAAGAAAGGAAATCACCATGACAACTTATATACAAGCAGATCAATTCTTTTATCCCCATGGCATTCGTAAGGGAGGATATCTAGAAATTGTCGATGGCAAATTTGGGAAACATGTAGATCAGCTACCAGAGGGAGCTACTGTTTTGGACTATACAGGCTATAGTATTGCTCCTGGTTTGGTCGATACGCACATCCATGGATTTGGTGGAGTTGACGTTATGGACAACAACATCGAAGGAACCCTTCATACTATGAGTGAGGGTCTCTTGAGCACAGGGGTCACTAGCTTTTTGCCAACAACCTTGACCTCTTCTTATGAGCAATTATTAGCAGTCACTGAAAACATTGGAGCACGCTACCAAGAAGCGTCTGGTGCTAAGATTCGTGGTATATACTTTGAAGGACCTTACTTTACAGAGAAGTACAAAGGGGCTCAAAATCCAGCCTACATGAAAGATCCTCGGATGGATGAATTCCGTGCATGGCAAAAAGCAGCCAACGGCTTGCTTAATAAAATTGCCCTTGCTCCTGAACGAGATGGTGTCGAAGACTTTGTCCGCACAGTGACAGGAGAAGGGGTGACGGTTGCGCTTGGTCACTCCAATGCAACCTTTGACGAAGCCAAAAAAGCAGTGGATGCTGGGGCTAGTGTCTGGGTGCATGCCTATAACGGAATGCGCGGTTTGACGCACCGTGAGTTGGGAATGGTTGGGGCTATGTACCAACTTCCTCATACTTATGCAGAGTTAATCTGTGATGGCCATCACGTTGATCCAAAAGCCTGCGACATCCTTCTCAAACAAAAAGGAGTGGAAAATATCGCCTTGATCACCGACTGTATGACAGCTGGTGGCTTGGAAGATGGTGACTACATGTTGGGTGAATTCCCTGTTGTCGTAGAAAATGGAACAGCCCGTTTGAAATCGACAGGGAACCTGGCTGGTTCGATCTTGAAGCTTAAAGATGGATTAAAGAATGTTGTTGAGTGGGGCATTGCCAATCCTCATGAAGCGGTCATGATGGCGAGTCTCAACCCTGCTAAATCTGTCCATATTGATGATGTCTGTGGCCAAATCCGTGAGGGTTATGACGCTGACTTTATTGTATTGGATAAAGATTTAGAGTTGGTAGCAACCTTCTTGGATGGCCAAAAACGATTTGAAGCTTAATGGTGAAAAAGAGGTTCAACTACAAATCTCTTGCTATCGCCAAACTAAAAATTGAATGTATTCCATAAGCTGAGATGAGAGTCTCAGCTTATTTGAATAGGATTCCTTGATCTAGCCATTTGTCTCTTTGCTCCGATACATGGTATAATGATAGTAATTGAATCGCGAGGTAGTTTTATGAATAAGATAAACGTACGTTTTTTATTGATGGGCTTGTTTTTCTTTATCTACGGTATGTTGCGCCGTAGTCCCGTCATCCTAGTGGCAGGTAGTGCCTTTTTACTCTATGCCTTTTTTAGTAAATCGATGGTGCAGCCGAAGGAAAATATCTTTAAGCCAAAGTTGCGCTTGAATGCGAAGACTTCTAAGTCTGGTGAAAAAACAAAGGAAAGTAACGGGAAATAAGATGAAGAGCTACAAACTAAATGACGGACGCCACATTCCTGTACTTGGTTTTGGTACTTGGAAGGCGAAAGATGGCGAGGAAGCTTATCAAGCAGTAAAAGTAGCCTTAGAAGCGGGCTATCGCCATATTGATACGGCAGCCATCTATCAAAATGAAGAAAGTGTCGGAAAGGCTATCAAAGATAGTGGTATTCCAAGAGAAGAGCTTTTTGTAACGACCAAGTTGTGGAATAATCGTTACACCTATGAGGATGCTGTCAAGGGCCTAGAAGAATCTTTGCACAAATTGGGACTAGATTATATCGATTTGTACCTCATCCACTGGCCAAATCCTATGACTCACAGAGAAAACGAGGCATGGAAAGAACGGAATCGTGAGGTTTGGAGAGCCATGGAAGATATGCAGGCAGAGGGCAAAATTCGCTCTATTGGCGTGAGTAACTTCCTGCCCCATCACCTGGATGCTTTGTTAGAGAGTGCCAATGTTCTTCCGGCAGTCAATCAGATCCGCTTGGCCCCTGGAGTCTATCAAGAGGAAGTGGTCCGTTATTGTCGTGATAAAGGAATTTTATTGGAGGCATGGGGACCCTTTGGTCAAGGAGAGCTGTTCCAAAATGAGACAGTTCTAATATTAGCTAAACAGTATGATGTAACACCAGCCCAGCTTCTCTTGGCTTGGAGTCTAGCAGAAGGATTTTTACCTTTGCCTAAATCAGTGACTCCTGAGCGCATTGCAAGTAACCTACAATGCACTGCGATTGCATTATCCTCAGAAGACTGTGAGCTCCTTCGGAAGATCCCAGTAGAGGCGGGAGCACCGGACCCAGATACCAAAGACTTTTAAGATTGTTTATTTATAGACAGTGAGAGGTTGCTCTGGCTGTCTTTTTTTGTGTAATAAGATGAAAAACGAATGATTTGTTTCAGTTATCTAATTATTTGAATATTAAAATCATCAAAAGGCAAACAAAAAACAACTAATTAAAGATAATGTGCGGAAATATTACAATTTGATAACAAAGTTAATGTTGAGTGAATTTTCTGAAAAATTAGGAGTATAATAAGAATAATTTAGTATATAGGGGGAATTTTATGAGTAAACAGCGTTTCTCATTGAGAAAATATAAGTTTGGTGTTGCATCGGTGCTGTTAGGATCTGTTCTTGTCTTTGGAGCAGGGAATGTAAGTGCTGATGAAGCGAAACAGCCAGAGACTGCAGTCGTTGCATCTGCAGAAGCAAATCCAGTATCGCCAAGTGAGTCTGCGTCTCCTGTAACGAATCAGGCAAGTGAGCAGACTACAGGCTCAGTAGTTGAAAATGGTAAAGTTGTTGACGAGCCGGTCTCCTCAGACAAAGGGGCAACAACTCCATCTGTCGAATCAGATAGCCAAGTTGTTACGCAGGAAGCCAAAACAGAGGCTCCAGCTACTGAAAAGCAAGCGGAAGTCGTAACTAAAACCGAAGATAAAACTGTAGAAAAAGCACCCGAAGGACAGGAAAAAACAGCAGCAAAGCCTTCTTCAACAGAGGAGAAGAGTGAGGCTAAACCTGTAACGGAAGTACGTACTGAAAAGAAAGCTGAAGATAAGCCATTAAGTATCAGCAGTAATACGATTATTAATGTGCCCCAAACTTGGGAAAAAGGGTACAAGGGTGAAGGGACTGTTGTTGCAGTCATTGACTCTGGTTTAGATGTCTACCATGAAGTATTGCGGATTTCAGACCCTACAAAAGGGAAATTCAAAAATCAAACAGAATTAGAAGCTGCAAAAAAAGCAGCGGGAATTGACTACGGAAAATGGTACAACGATAAGGTTGTCTTTGCCTATGATTATATGGATGGAGATGACAATATCAAAGAAAAAGACCATGATTCACACGGTATGCACGTGACAGGGATCGCGACTGGGAACCCTGACAAAAAAGCTGGGGATGGCAACTACGTATACGGAGTTGCTCCAGAAGCCCAAGTGATGTTTATGCGGGTTTTCTCTGATCGTAGTGGATCCACTAGCGATGTTGTCTATGTGAAAGCGATCGATGACGCAGTGGCATTGGGAGCCGATGTCATTAACATGAGTCTAGGATCTGGGACAGGATCTACAGTGAATGCTAGTCCTGCTGTCAGAGAAGCGATCCAACGAGCACGCGCCAAAGGGGTTAGTGTCGTCATCGCTGCGGGTAATAGCAATACCTATGGATACGGTTATAACAACCCAAGTGCTGAAAACCCTGATTATGGTGTCGTGGGTAGTCCTTCAACCGTAGAAGAGTCTATTTCAGTTGCCTCAGTAAATGATTCATTCGTAACAGAAGAAGTCTTTACAGTTCGTGGTTTGGAAGATAATGCGGACTTGGATAAAGGGAAGTTCACCTATACAGCAGCTGAAACAGATGCCAATTTCGAAAATGGGAAAGAATATGACTATGTGGATGCTGGCTTGGGGCGTGAGAGTGATTTAGAGAGTCTCGATTTGACTGGTAAAGTCGCCCTCATCAAACGTGGTGAAATCACCTTCTCAGATAAGGTAGCTAATGTCTATAAAAAAGGAGCGATTGGTGCCCTCATTTACAACAGTGTCGAAGGCGCAAATGTCAAAATGGGTCTCGAAGGCGATGCGAAAAAAATCCCTGCGGTATTTATTTCCAAGCGCTATGGAAAAGCGATCAAAGACAAAGACTACAAGATAGTCTTTGATGGTAGTCTGGATAACCGTCCAAACCCTGACGCTGGGAAGATGTCTGAATTCTCTAGTTGGGGAGTCTCAACGGATGGACAATTAAAACCGGATGTCACAGCACCTGGTGGATCGATCTTCTCTTCACTAAATGATAATAGCTATGGCAGTATCAGCGGAACCAGTATGGCCTCTCCTCATGTGGCTGGGGTTTCGGCTTTGGTGAAGGAATACCTCCAAGCTCATCATCCAGAACTTTCACCAGAGGAGCTATCTGCAACGGTTAAGGCCTTGATCATGTCAACTGCAAAACCGCACTTCAACAAAGAAACGGGAGCCTACACTTCGGTACGTCAACAAGGGGCAGGGATTGTAGATACTGCTGCAGCCGTCTCAACAGATTTATATGTAACGAATGAAGATGCTTACCCAAGCGTAACTCTTGGTAATGTGGAAGATCGATTCAGTTTTGATGTGACTGTTCATAATATTTCTGATACTGATAGAGAGTTGAAGATGATTGTGAATACCACTACCGACGATGTAAAAGACGATCACTTTACCTTGAAGCCACGGAAATTAACAGAGACTGTATGGCCAAATGTCACTGTAAAAGCCCATAGTAGTCAGACAGTGACGGTGACTGTCGATGCATCTAAGTTTGCAGAAGAATTGACTAAATTGATGCCGAACGGTTACTTCTTAGAAGGCTTTGTTCGCTTTGTGGACCCAGCAGATGACGGCGATGTGGTTAGCATTCCATTTATTGGATTCCGTGGTTCCTTCCAAGATATCCCTGCGGTTGAAAAACCAATCTACAACTTGGTAAGAGAAGGGAAATCAGGATTCTACTATGATGTTCCAGAAACCAAACACGTGCCATCCAATGCGAACGTCACCTCTTTAGTTTCAAACGCGAATGATGTGCTCTATACGACTGCTAAGAAGGAAACAGCAGAACGAAGCCCAATCGTTCTTGGAACAGTGGAAACACCAGAAGGTTTGAACGTCCTCCACTTGGATGCTGATGGAAATGTCCGTCTGGCTATTTCTCCAGATGGAGATGGGAACAAAGATTATGTGCAGTATCGTGCAGTCGTCTTGCGAAACCTAAAAAATATGAAAGCAGCTGTCTACAAGGCAGATGATCAAGCATTTGCTAATCCAATTTGGTCAAGTACAGGATTTTTCTCTGCTCGTAAGAATTATTTTGACGGACGTGGGAAACGATCTTATCTAGTCGACAATACGGCTTGGGAAGGAACGGATGCCAAGGGTGAAAAGGTAGCGGATGGTCACTATGTCTATGAAGTTCGCTATACGCCAGCCGTTCCAGGAGCAGAAGAGCAAGTTGTTCGCTTTAATCTCCAAATCGATACCCAAAAACCAGTCTTGACTTCAGGTTATACGACCAAGAAGGATGGAGTAGAAACCTTCTATGCTCGCAAAACAAAAGATGTTGGCAATGGTGGAATCTTACGAGAGCAAGTCTTCTATGTCAAAGCCTTTGATGAAGAAGGGACCCTGGTTAAAGAGGGGAAAGACGCCCTAGGGAAGACTAGTCGCTTTGAAAACCGTGTCTATTTAACGGCAAATGAAGATGGTGGCTATACTCTTCCAGAAGGAATCAGTAAAGACTTACTTTACTATGTGGTAGAAGACTACGCTGGAAACCGCGACTTTGCTTCTCTTGCTGATTTTGCTGGTACTGAAGATAGTGGCCGGATTAAGGTGTCAGTCCTAGATGCCGATACACATAAAGAATTAGATACCGATTTTGTCTACCGTATCAAGGATGATCAAGGACAGTATGTCAACTTAGACAAAGGGAAAGAAATCAATTTCCTTAAGTTTGGTAGCTACGTGGCAGAACTCTTTGCCTATGACAAATCAGATCTGAAACTTGTCAGCCAACGAACTCAGAAATTTGAAATCACTGCAGAGGACAGCTTTAAGAACATTGAATTCTTGGCCAAAGAGATTGTCACTGCACCTTTGAGCCTGGTCTTTGATCAAGCAGTACCAAGAACAACACCAGTTGTCTTGAAAAATCAAGCTGGTGAAACCTTTGTTCTTCCAGTTCAACGCTATGGCAAGAACGCTTTTGGGAAAGATGTCCCAGTTGGAACTTATACGATTTCAGTCAGTCTACCAACAGGTTATGAGCTGCTTGAGGAGGCACCAACTGTGACCGTCCTAGCGGACCAAAACAATCTCGCAAAACTTTCTGTAGTCATTAAGACCCAATTGTTGCAATTGTTGGCTCAACAAGCGAACTTGACCAGCACTCCACAGTACTTTAATGCAACGAGTGAAAAACGTTTAGCCTATGATGCAGCTTATCAAGAAGCTCAGAAAGCTCTTGCAGCTAAGTTATCACAAACAGAGGTTAACCAAATCTTTTCAAATCTTGGATTGGTTACGAGTCAATTAGATGGGAAAGAGTCTGATTTTACAGCGCTTAAATCAGCCATTGCTGCTTATGATGTAACCTCAAAAACAGGTCGTTATGCCAACGCTAAGGATTCCGCTCGACGTGCTTTTGATCAAAGCTTTAAGGAATTGGCCCTCTTGCTCGTTCGTGAAGGTGTGACACAAGAGCAAATCAACCAAGCACTTGCGAGCTACCAAGTAGCTGATCAACAGCTAAATGGAAAAACAACCGATTTCTCAAGTCTTAAGAAATTGATTGCGGCAGAACTTCAGTTCCAAGCTAAGAACGCGAAGTTTATCTATGCAGCAGATAAGGTGAAGGTAGACTACCTTCAAGCCTTTATCCGCGCTCAAGCTGTACTGGCTAATCCTGGTGCTAGTCAACAGGAAGTTAAGGTGGCCTTAGCAGAGGTTAAAGCTGCTAAGAAAAAATTAAATGGGAAGAAACCAAAGGTTGCAAAACGCCCATAACCTTCCCCTTTCTTTGAAAGAAATTGCGACAAGTCTGAAACACCTGTTTCAGACTTGTTTTTTGTTTACACTCGGATAGAAATCTGCTATAATACTAGTCAAGAAAGAAAGGCTTATGGCGTTTTTTTAGCGAGCTTGGGATAGTGAAAGCCAAGCAGAACAAGATAAGCAAGTGGCGCTTTCTCTCAGTAGATAGCTGAGTACAGTAGAATAAAATGAAGTAATAAATTAGGGTGGAACCGCGTTTCTGACGCCCCTAGTCGCAAGGCTTGGGTGTTGAAATTCGGTTCTTTTTGAATTCGTCTAATGCCTAAGTAGAAAGGAGTACAATGCTTAAAGGATCTTGTTTATGTAAAGCAGTGACTTACACTCTAGATGAGGAATTATCTGAATTAGTTTTTTGCCACTGTTCATTCTGTCGGAAAGCAACTGCGTCTGCCTATACAGTTAATGCTAAAGTTAGCAGTAAAAATCTAGTATTGCATGGAAAAGAAAAGCTTGTTACGTATAGTTCTTCTCCAGGAAAACAGCGTTATTACTGCCAGAACTGTCATAGTCAAATTTTCACTGTTCAAGAAAATATACCAGAAGTCTGTGCTTTGAAATTAGGTACAATAGATGAATGCGATCAGAATTTACAAACTATTCCCAAACGTCATATTTTTCAGGATCCAGCTTTTTCTTGGTTGCTTGATAAATAAACCTAAAAAGATAATATAAAATAAAGGAGTAAAATATGTCCAATAAACTAACCTTCCAAGAAATTATTTTGACTTTGCAACAATACTGGAATGATCAGGGTTGTATGCTCATGCAGGCTTATGATAACGAAAAAGGTGCGGGTACGATGAGTCCTTACACCTTCCTTCGTGCCATTGGTCCGGAACCATGGAATGCAGCTTATGTAGAGCCCTCTCGTCGTCCAGCTGATGGTCGTTACGGTGAAAATCCAAATCGTCTCTACCAACACCACCAATTCCAAGTGGTTATGAAGCCATCTCCATCAAATATCCAAGAGCTCTACCTTGAGTCTTTGGAAAAATTAGGCATCAACCCATTGGAACACGATATTCGTTTCGTTGAAGACAACTGGGAAAACCCATCAACTGGTTCAGCTGGTCTTGGTTGGGAAGTTTGGCTGGACGGTATGGAAATCACTCAGTTCACTTACTTCCAACAAGTTGGTGGTTTGGCAACTGCTCCTGTTACTGCTGAGGTCACTTATGGTTTGGAACGTCTGGCTTCTTACATCCAAGAAGTGGACTCCGTTTACGATATTGAGTGGGCTCCAGGGGTTAAATACGGAGAAATTTTCCTTCAACCAGAATACGAACACTCAAAATACAGCTTTGAAGTTTCTGATCAAGATATGCTTCTTGAAAACTTCGAAAAATTTGAAAAAGAAGCAGGACGTGCCTTGGAATTGGGTCTGGTTCACCCAGCTTATGACTATGTTTTGAAATGTTCACATACCTTCAACTTGCTTGATGCTCGTGGAGCGGTATCCGTTACAGAACGAGCTGGCTACATTGCCCGCATCCGTAACTTGGCCCGTGTCGTAGCCAAAACCTTCGTCGCAGAACGTAAAAAACTTGGTTACCCACTTCTCGACGAAGCCACACGCGCTAAACTCCTAGCAGAAGAGGAAGAATAAAAAGAGTATATTAAAAAGGATTTGATTATAGAGGAATCCTACAGAACCAGTTGCCGCAGTGATAGAGGTATCGTTAGAGAAACTAACGATACCAGGCAAAATTGGAGACCTTAGGCTCCAATTTTAGCAATGAAACGACGCAGTCGGTTGCTTGCGTGCCAATCACATAAGGCAAACTGGAAAAAAAGATATTTTTCGGAGAAAAAACATGACAAAAAACTTATTAGTAGAACTTGGACTTGAAGAGTTACCAGCCTACGTTGTCACACCAAGTGAAAAACAACTGGGTGAGAAAATGGCAGCCTTCTTGGATGACAACCGTCTTTCATACGAAAGCATTCAAACCTTCTCAACGCCACGCCGTTTGGCTGTCCGTGTGATTGGTTTAGCGGATCAACAAACGGATTTGACTGAAGATTTTAAAGGACCTTCTAAGAAAATCGCCTTGGATGCTGATGGAAACTTCTCAAAAGCAGCCCAAGGATTTGTTCGTGGGAAGGGCTTGACCGTTGACGATATCGAATTCCGTGAAGTCAAAGGGGAAGAGTACGTTTATGTTACAAAACACGAAGCTGGAAAACCTGCTAAAGAAGTATTGGCTGGCGTTCCAGAAGTACTTGCTTCATTGACGTTCCCTGTCAGCATGCACTGGGCTAACAACACCTTTGAATACATTCGCCCAGTTCATACCTTGATTGTTCTTTTGGGTGATGAAGCGCTTGACCTCGACTTCTTGGATATCAAGTCAGGTCGTGTGAGTCGCGGGCACCGTTTCCTTGGACATGAAGTGGAAATCACCAATGCAGACTCTTACGAAGAAGACCTTCGTACCGTTTACGTCATTGCCGACAGCAAAGAACGTGAAAAAATGATTCGTGAACAAATCAAGGCTACCGAAGCAGAACAAGGTGTTCGAGTACAAATCGAAGAAGGACTTTTGAATGAAGTCTTGAACTTGGTGGAATACCCTACAGCCTTTATGGGAAGCTTTGACACTAAATATTTGGACGTTCCAGAAGAAGTCTTGGTGACCTCAATGGAAACCCACCAACGTTACTTTGTTGTACGTGACCTTGATGGTAAGTTGAAACCAAACTTCATCTCAGTCCGTAACGGTAACGCTGAGCACTTGGAAAATGTTATCCGAGGAAATGAAAAAGTCCTGGTGGCCCGTCTCGAAGATGGTGAATTCTTCTGGCGTGAAGACCAAAAACTTAAGATTGAAGACCTGGTTGCAAAATTGGCACACGTGACCTTCCATGAAAAGATTGGTTCACTCTCTGAACACATGGCCCGTGCTGGTGTCATTGCAGCTTCCTTGGCTGAGCAAGCTGGTTTGACTGCCGAAGAAAGAGCAGCAGTAGCGCGTGCAGCTGAAATCTATAAATTTGACCTCTTGACTGGTATGGTCGGAGAGTTCGATGAATTGCAAGGAATCATGGGTGAAAAATACGCCCTCCTTGCTGGTGAGGATGCTGCGGTTGCGACAGCTATCCGTGAGCACTACCTTCCTGATTCAGCAGACGGAGCTCTTCCAGAGACTAAGGTTGGTGCTATCCTTGCGCTTGCAGATAAATTGGATACCCTCCTTTCCTTCTTCTCAGTCGGTTTGATTCCGTCTGGTTCCAATGACCCTTATGCGCTTCGCCGTGCAACGCAAGGGATTGTTCGTATCTTGGATGCCTTTGGTTGGTACATCCCGATGGATGAGTTAATCGACAGCCTTTACGCCCTTTCATTTGATAGTCTTTCTTATGACAATCAAGCAGAAGTGCTCAACTTCATCAAGGCACGTGTGGACAAGATGATGGGACGCACACCAAAAGATATCAAAGAAGCTGTTCTTGCTGGTTCAAACTTTGTCGTGGCAGATATGCTGGAAGCAGCTGAAGCTCTTTCAGAAGCTGCGAAGGCTGATGGTTACAAAGCAGCTGTTGAATCCCTCTCTCGTGCCTTCAACTTGGCAGAAAAAGCAGATGCTTCAGTGACAGTCGACGCTAATCTCTTTGAAAATGATCAAGAAAAAGCCCTTGCTAAAGCGATTGAAGAGCTTGAATTGACAGGTTCAGCTAGCGACAAATTGGCTCAACTCTTTGCTCTTAGCCCAGTCATTGATGCTTTCTTTGATAATACCATGGTGATGGCAGAAGATGAGGCTGTTAAAAACAACCGTTTGGCCCTTCTTGCAAGCCTTGTAGCGAAAGCTAATGCTGTCGCAGCCTTTAATCAATTGAACACAAAATAAGTACCTGGTGACAGGTAGAAAGTAGGTCTGATGATGACACCTGAAAAAATCGCTCGTATCAATGAGCTTGCTAAAAAGAAAAAAACAGAAGGTTTGACGCCAGAAGAAACAGTGGAACAAGCAAAACTTCGTGAAGAATACATTGAGGGTTATCGTCGTTCCGTTCGTCACCATATCGAAGGAATCAAAGTGGTGGATGAAGAAGGAAATGATGTAACCCCTGAGAAACTACGCCAAGTGCAACGGGAAAAAGGTTTGCATGGCCGTAGTTTGGATGATCCCAATTCATAAATAGACAATAGAAAACTCGATCAGAAGTTGAACTGATCGAGTTTTCTTGTTCTATATGGGCTACTCTGAATCCTTATCTCTATTTTTGTAGTTTTTCCATTGATTTTTAAATATCCAAATGGAGACGGCAAGAACGAAGGTTGCTGTCCAAAAAATCCAAGGGACAGGGGTGCGTAGGAAAAAGTAGACTGCAATTAGATCGGCCACTAGCAGGCCAAGGAGGAGGTATTTCTTATCTTTCATGGAATTATTGTATCACAAATTGCTTCTCTAGGTCTATTGGTTGATAGGATGAGCTTTTGAAGAATGGGAACTTTTTATCCGAAAATGGTGAGTGGATCGAGAAGAGAATCTCAAGTGCATCCTGGTCAGATTTGTGGTAAAATAGATAGGATATGAGTAAAGAATTTCATCATGTAACGGTCTTGCTCCATGAAACGATTGATATGCTGGATGTAAAGCCAGATGGAATCTATGTGGATGCCACTTTAGGTGGAGCCGGCCATAGCGAATATTTATTAAGTCAATTAAGTGAAAAAGGGCATTTATATGCTTTTGACCAGGATCAGCATGCGATTGATAATGCGAAGAAACGATTAGCTCCTTATGTTGAAAAGGGCATGGTAACCTTCATCAAAGACAATTTCCGGAATCTTCAAGCACGTCTCCAAGAATTGGGAGTCAATGAGATCGATGGAATCTGTTATGATTTAGGAGTTTCTAGTCCCCAGTTAGATGAGCGGTCTCGCGGTTTTTCTTATAAAAAAGATGCTCCCTTGGACATGCGGATGAATCAAGAAGCCTCTTTGACGGCTTATGACGTGGTCAACAACTATGATTACCACGATCTAGTCCGAATCTTTTTCAAGTATGGGGAAGATAAGTTTTCCAAACAAATTGCTAGAAAGATCGAACAAGTGCGTGCGGTAAAACCGATTGAAACGACGACAGAATTGGCTGAAATCATCAAATCGGCGAAACCAGCCAAGGAACTAAAGAAAAAGGGGCATCCAGCCAAACAAATTTTTCAGGCGATTCGAATTGAAGTCAACGATGAATTGGGAGCGGCGGATGAATCAATCCAGCAGGCCATAGATTTATTAGCAGTTGGTGGTCGTATCTCAGTCATTACCTTTCATTCCTTGGAAGATCGTTTGACCAAGCAATTGTTTAAAGAAGCTTCTACAGTAGAAGTACCGAAGGGCTTGCCTTTCATCCCAGAGGACTTAAAACCAAAAATGGAATTAGTCTCTCGAAAGCCGATTCTTCCAAGCCAAGAAGAGTTAGAGAAGAACAACCGAGCTCATTCTGCAAAATTGCGGGTTGCTCGAAAAATTCATAAGTAAGAGGAAATAAACATGGCAGATCAACCATTACGATCTCGTGGCAGTCAGTTGCAAGATCGTATTCGTCGCTTTACTAGAGTAGAAAAAGCTTTTTATGGCTCGATAGTCCTAACAGGGATTATTCTCGCTGTCAGTATTATTTTTATGCAGACGCGGATTCTACAAGTACAAAGCGATTTGACAAACCTCAATACGGAACTAAAAACAAAAGAGACTGAACTAGAAGATATCCGGCAAGAAGTCAATGAGTTGACTCGATATGAACGCTTGTCTAAGTTAGCTAGTTCTCAGGGGATGACCCTCCAAAAAGAAAATCGAAAAGTGGTGAGTTCAAGTAGCGATGAGTAAATTAAAGAAGAAAATCATTCGTTATTCCCTTAAAAAAAGGAAACTTCCAGACCAAAATCGTCGGCAAGTAGCTAAGAATTTAAGTTTGCTTTCCATTCTTGTTTTCTTCATCTTTCTCATTAATTTTGCAGTTATTATAGGCACAGATAGCAAATTCGGAAAAAATTTATCTGAGTTATCCCATCAAGTCCATCAGAAAACAGAGATTGTTCCAGCCAAACGAGGAACAATTTATGACCGAAATGGAGCTGTTATTGCTGAGGATGCGACGACTTATAATGTTTATGCGATTATCGACAAAACCTATAAATCTGCAAAAGGTGAAGTTTTATACGTTGAAGAAAGTCAATACAACCAAGTAGCGGACGTTTTTAATCGTTATTTGGGCATGGAAAAAGACTATGTCGTCCAACAACTGTCTCAGAAGAAGCTCAACCAGGTTTCTTTTGGTGCAGCGGGGAACGATATCAGCTATAGCAATATGGATGCTATCCGGAGTGAACTAGAAGCTGCCAATATTAAAGGTGTTGATTTTACGACGAGTCCAAACCGGAGTTATAAAAATGGGACCTTTGCCTCTCAATTTATCGGTCAAGCTCAATTGATAGAAGATAAAGAAGGCAATAAAACCCTGCAGGGAACAACGGGAATAGAAAAATCCTTGGATCGCATCCTAGGTGGTCAGGATGGCGTCGTGACCTATGAAAAGGATCGTAACGGAAATATTGTGCCGGGATCAGACAAGGTTGCCGTGAAGACAGAAGATGGGAAGGATGTATACACAACCCTTTCTGCGGAACTTCAAACCTATCTCGAAACGCGTATGGATGTTTTCCAAGAAAAGGTGAAAGGTAAATATGTCAGTGCGACCCTGGTCAGTGCCAAAACGGGGGAAATCCTTGCAACGACACAACGTCCAACCTATAATGCAGATACCAAAGAAGGCTTGGATATTAAGAATCTGAGAACCTGGAACACGATTCTTTACCAGGATCAATACGAACCAGGTTCGACTATGAAGGTCATGACCTTGGCTGCGGCGATTGATCATGGGACTTTCCCAGCCTATAATGAGGTTTATTTTAATAACGAATTACAAGTGAAGGATGCGACCATCAAAGACTGGGAAATCAATATGGGCTTGTCAGAAGGTCGCTATATGAATATTGCCCAAGGTTTTGCCTATTCAAGTAACATTGGGATGACCAAGCTTGAACAGAAGATGGGCAATAATGTCTGGATGAATTACCTCACACTCTTTAAGTTCGGACTTCCTACACGTTTTGGAATGGGAGACGAAAGTTTTGGAGGTCTACCAGGTGATAACTATGTCACTCAAGCCATGTCTTCCTTCGGTCAAGGGATTTCGGTGACCCAAACGCAGATGTTGCGTGCATTTTCTGCCATTGCAAATGATGGGGAAATGTTGGAGCCTAAATTTATCAGTGCGATCTACGACGGCAAGCATGAAACTGCTCGTAAATCACAAAGAGAGATTGTCGGCAATCCAGTATCCGCTTCGGCTGCCCAACATACCCGAAATTACATGATTACGGTAGGGACTGATCCTCAATTTGGTACCCTCTATTCATCGGATGGTCCCATTATCCAAGTAGCTGGACAAAATGTTGCTGTTAAATCAGGGACAGCCCAAATTGCGACAGCTAATGGCTACCTGGAAGGCGAAAATGATAATATCAACTCGATTGTTGTCATGACACCTGCTGAAGACCCAGATTTTATTATGTATGTGACAGTTCAACAGCCTGAAGTCAGCTTTAGTCCAAAGAGCTGGCAAGAACTGGTCAATCCAGTCTTGGAAGATGCGGTTGCCTTGAAGGATGAGTTGAATCTAGTAACGGAAACCAAAGCCTTGGATGGAGTCACGAAAGAGGACACCTATAAGATGCCGTCGGCAGAATCCTTGTCGAAAGAATTGAACTTGAAGCAGACCATCAGCCCAGGTGGCTTCGCAGATGAACTGCGTCGCAATCTGATCCAGCCTGTCGTCCTAGGAACTGGAAAGAATATTAAAAAGATGTCTGTATCAGCAGGAACGAAATTAAAAGCAAATGAGCAAGTGTTATTATTAACAGATGACTTGGATTCAGTTCCGGATATGTATGGATGGACCAAGGAAAATGTTGATAAATTTGCGGAATGGACGGGCATTGAGATCACCTATAAAGGGGAAGGTTCTCGTGTGAGCAAACAAAACGTCAAAGTAGAAACTGCTTTAAAGAAGACGAAGAAAATAACAATTACATTAGGAGATTGATATGTTACTTGCTACCCTAGTAGTATCATTTATTCTAACGGTTATTGGCATTCCTGCCTTTATCCGTTTCTATCAACGGGCCCATATTTCGGGGCAACAAATGCACGAAGATGTGAAGCAACACAAAGCCAAAGCAGGCACTCCAACTATGGGGGGAGTGGTCTTCTTGATCACTTCAGTCTTTGTCACCCTTGTCTTTAGCTTCCTAACTGGGAACTTTACGCGACCTGTTCAATTGATCCTCTTTATTTTGGTCTTGTATGGAATCGTCGGTTTCTTGGATGACTTCTTGAAGGTCTTTCGTAAGATCAATGAAGGGTTAAATCCCAAGCAAAAATTAGCCTTGCAATTGTTGGGAGGGATCATTTTCTATCTCTTCTCTGAACGCCATGGAGCTGGTAGTCTTCTCAATGTCTTTGGTTGGGATGTCTATTTGGGACATTTCTATATTATCTTTGCCTTGTTCTGGTTGGTTGGTTTTTCAAATGCAGTCAACTTAACGGACGGGATTGATGGCTTGGCAAGTATTTCGGTAACCATCAGCTTGATCGCTTATTCCATTATAGCTATTTGGCAAAGACGAATCGATATCCTTTTTGTGACCATCAGTATGATTGGAGCTCTATTAGGTTTCTTCGTCTACAACCACAAGCCGGCCAAGATTTTCATGGGAGATGTTGGAAGCCTAGCCCTAGGTGGGATGCTTGCGACTCTATCCATGGCTCTCCACGTAGAGTGGACCTTGCTCTTGATTGGGATTGTCTACGTCTTTGAGACTAGCTCTGTCATGCTCCAAGTGTCCTATTTCAAATGGACCAAGAAACGGACAGGGGAAGGACGCCGAATCTTCCGCATGACGCCTTTCCATCACCATTTAGAGTTAGGTGGTCTGTCAGGTAATGGTCCTAAATGGTCTGAGTGGAAGGTCGATGCCTTTCTCTGGAGTGTCGGTGCAGGAATGAGCGCCTTGACCCTCTTGATCTACTATCTGATCAATTCATAAGCCATGAATCATAAAAGGTTGGGATTGCTATCTCAGCCTTTTTGGCTGGGGAGGAATTGCTGTCCAAAAGAAGAGCGGGAAGAGGAGTTTTCTGATATAATAGTAGAGATGACGAAAGGATAAGAGAATGAAATTTACAGATTTTAAGTTTAAGGACTATATTCAAGAGGCCTTAAAAGAGATTAATTTTATCGAAGCAACAGAAGTTCAAGAAAAGCTGATCCCGATTGTTTTAGCAGGCCGTGATCTGGTCGGTGAATCTAAAACAGGATCAGGGAAGACCCATACTTTCCTCTTACCAATTTTTCAAACCTTAAATGAGGATAGTAGTAATGTCGAAGTGGTCATCACAGCGCCTAGTCGGGAATTGGCCACACAGATTTACCAAGCGGCTCGTCAGATTGCTAGCCACTGTGAAAAAGAAATTCGGATTGCCAACTACGTTGGAGGAACTGATAAGGCTCGTCAAATCGATAAGCTCCAAGTAGCCCAACCCCATATTGTCATTGGGACACCTGGACGGATCTATGATTTGGTCGCTTCTGGAGACTTGGCTATTCATAAGGCTCACACTTTTGTGGTTGATGAGGCGGATATGACTCTCGATATGGGCTTTTTGACGACGGTAGACAAGATTGCATCCAGTCTTCCCAAGAAGCTTCAGTTTTTGGTCTTCTCCGCTACGATTCCGCAAAAGTTACAACCCTTCTTGAAGAAATATTTGTCTAACCCTGTCATGGAGCAGATCAAAACCAAAACGGTGATCTCGGACACTATTGATAACTGGTTGGTATCGACAAAAGGGCGCGATAAGAATGAGCAGGTCTATCAATTGACGCAGGCTCTTCAACCTTATCTGGCAATGATATTTGTTAATACCAAGGACAGAGCGGACGATTTGCATGCTTTTCTGTTAGAGAAGGGACTCAAGGTCGCTAAAATCCATGGGGGGGTTCCTCCACGGGAGCGCAAGCGAATCATGAACCAAGTCAAAAACCTGGATTTTGAATATATTGTGGCAACGGACTTGGCAGCGCGTGGGATTGATATTGAAGGGGTCAGTCATGTCATCAACGATGCTATTCCACAAGACTTATCCTTCTTTGTTCACCGTGTTGGCCGGACTGGTCGGAATGGTCTTCCTGGTACAGCCATCACCCTCTATCAACCGAGTGATGACTCAGACATTCGGGAGCTTGAAAAATTGGGGATTCAGTTTGTCCCTAAGGTCTTGAAGGCTGGAGCTATCGAAGATACCTATGACCGGGATCGCCGGGCTAATCGTGAAAAACGCCAAGAAAAACTTGACATTGAGATGATCGGCTTGGTCAAGAAGAAAAAGAAAAAAATCAAACCAGGCTACAAGAAAAAAATCAAATGGGCCGTGGACGAGAAACGTCGCAAAGCCAAGCGAGCTGAGAATCGTGCTCGTGGTCGGGCAGAAAGAAAGGCAAAACGCCAAACCTTTTAGTGATAAAGAAATTTAAAGATTTCCATAAAAATTAACTATTTGGTCGCTGATTTATTTTGTGATAGACTATCTATAGATAGTCTATTTTTTTGCTCTTAGGGGAGATACTTGCTTGTTATCACATCAGACCTGAAGTATGATTTACGAACAATCAATAGCAAAACTCAGCATTTTAACTGTAAATATGATAGAATGATTCATTATCGAGGGAGGAAGTAACGAAGATGTTTACAACTACTTATCTGGCATCCGGCTGGTACGAAGAGTTTTTAAAATGGATACCAGAAGGAGAAATCTTTAACCTACGCGTCGTTTTTGAAGCAATTCCAGGAATTTTAAAAGAGCTTCCAAATACGATTTTGTTAACCTTGGCAGGAGCCTTTTTTGGTTTATTGCTAGCCCTATTGTTTGCCATTGTCAAAATCAATCGGGTAAAAATCCTTTACCCTATCCAAGCCTTGTTTGTGAGTTTTTTAAGAGGGACACCGATTTTGGTGCAGTTGATGCTGACCTACTATGGAATCCCGCTCCTATTGAAGGCCATTAACCAACAATATGGGACAGCCTTTAATATCAACGATGTACCAGCCCATTTATTTGTCATTGTGGCCTTTGCCTTCAATGAGGCAGCCTATGCCAGTGAGACCATTCGGGCTGCGATTTTGTCTGTTGATGCGGGTGAAATCGAAGCAGCGAAGAGTCTCGGCATGACCAACGCCCAAGTTTATCGTCGGATTATTATTCCAAATGCAGCAGTGGTTGCAACTCCGACCTTGATCAACTCTTTGATTGGTTTGACCAAGGGGACTTCTCTGGCCTTTTATGCAGGTGTTTTGGAAATCTTTGCCCAAGCCAAGATTATGTCGGGGAATGACAGTCGCTACTTTGAGCGCTTTATCTCTGTTTCATTGATCTACTGGGCCATTAATATTTTGATTGAACAATTGGGTCGCTGGATCGAACAGGTACTCTCTATCAAAGATCCAAAAGTTGTTACCCAAACCTTGCAAGAGGAGGAACGAGCAGCATGATTCGGATTTCACAATTATCAAAATCTTTTTCCGGTCAAGTGGTCCTAGACCATCTCGATTTGGAGGTTCAAAAAGGAGAAGTCGTTGCCTTGATTGGTTCTTCTGGAGCTGGGAAATCAACCTTCTTGAGAAGCTTGAACTATCTGGAAGCACCAGATAGTGGCAGTATTGAGATCAATGGGGAAAAGGTAGACTTTGAAACCATCAGTAAGGACGAGATCCTGACCCTTCGAAGAAAGCTAGCTATGGTCTTTCAACAGTTTAATCTTTTCAGTCGCAAGACAGCCTTGGACAACGTCAAGGAAGGACTGATCGTCGTCAAAGGCTTATCCGACAAGGAAGCGACCAAGATTGCCAAAGAAGAACTCGCAAAAGTCGGTCTGTCGGACCGCGAAACCCATTACCCTCGTCATTTGTCAGGAGGGCAGAAGCAACGGGTAGCCTTGGCGCGTGCCCTAGCCATGAAGCCGGAAGTCCTTTTATTGGATGAGCCAACTTCAGCCCTCGATCCGGAATTGGTCGGAGAGGTAGAAAAAGCCATCGCAGCAGCAGCTCAGGCAGGTCAAACCATGATTCTGGTTAGCCATGATATGAGCTTTGTTTCCCAGGTGGCAGACAAGGTCTTGTTCCTCGACAAGGGGAAAATTATTGAATCTGGGACACCCGAAGAGATTATGAAAGCTCCTAAAGAAGAGCGGACAAAAGAATTCTTTGCTAGTTACAAACGAACATTTGTTTGATATAATATATAAGAGCTCGAGTCTGGAACGCGATGTTTCAGACTCGGATTTTTCTTTGAGTAGGTGCCTCAGGAGAAGAGGATTATATGTAGTTCTTTTTTCCGCATAGATAGAAGTTTCAAGTTGACTTAATAGTGAACGAAATGAATCGGCATCTCATCCCCTCATTCCAATCTTGGATACTAAGGAGATCTTATGTTAAAGCAATTGCTATCTCTCTATATCGAGAGCCTAATCATCACTTCAATTGGGGTGTTGGTTGCTTCAGCTATTTGGATAGGCTTGCGAGCGGCTCGTAAGACAGATAAAACAGCTAAGGAACGCCAATTACACCTCTATGATATTTTATTAATTGATATTATGACAATTCCAGTCCTCACCTTTGCAGTCATTGGAGTTCTGTTTATTCTTCGAGCAAGATAATTGCAAAATGGTTCAATTGGAGTTAGAATCAAGATAGTTACAACAAAAGGAGAAGCTTATGTATGATACACTGATTATCGGTGCAGGACCTGCGGGTATGACTGCAGCCCTGTATGCAGCCCGTAGCAATCTAAAGGTTGCCTTGTTAGAAGCTGGAATTCCTGGCGGACAGATGAACAATACGTCCGATATCGAGAATTATCCAGGCTATGCCAATATCAGTGGACCTGAATTGGCTGAAAAAATGTTCGAGCCACTAGAAGCCCTTGGTGTGGAACACTTGTTTGGCAGAGCCGAAAACATTGTGGATCAAGGAAGCTACAAGGAAATTACGACAGATGATGGCCTCTTGCAAGCCAAGACCGTTATTATCGCGACTGGTTCTAACCATCGCTTGTTGGGAGTTCCGGGTGAAGAAGAATTAAATAGTCGTGGGGTTTCTTATTGCGCTGTCTGTGATGGTGCCTTCTTCCGGGATGAAGACCTCATGGTTGTTGGTGGAGGAGATTCTGCGGTTGAAGAGGCAATCTTCCTGACTCAGTTTGCTAAGTCTGTTACCATTGTTCATCGACGAGATGCCCTACGTGCCCAAAAGGTTCTTCAAGACCGAGCTTTTGCCAATGAAAAGATTCACTTTGCTTGGAATACAGTGGTCGAAGAGATCAAAGGGGACAACCGTGTGACCAGTCTCGTCTTAAAAGATGTTCAAACAGGTGAGGTTCGCGAGCAAGCAGCTGGTGGTGTCTTTATCTATGTGGGCTTGGATCCTGTCAGTGACTTTGCCAAAGACCTCGGTATTCTAGACGACCAAGGTTGGGTGATTACTGATGATCATATGAAGACCTCCGTGCCGGGTGTCTTTGCGGTTGGAGATGTCCGCCAAAAAGATCTTCGTCAGGTCACTACAGCTGTTGGGGATGGCGCTGTCGCCGGTCAAGAAGCTTATAAATATATTACTGAACACGAAGAATAAGAGAGAAGAAAGGGATGTTCGTCTGATGGAAAGAGGCGAACATCCCTTCTTTTTTACGATAAAAAATGGGGATTAGCCCGGATTAAAGTCATGTGGTCCTGCTTAAAATGTGCTATAATGTGTTTAATATTATTTTGGACTGTGCCAGTTAACAGAGCGTGACTGGTGCCATGACGTAAGAAAAAAGAAGAGGGATCAAATATGTACCCAGATGATAGTTTAACTCTCCATACTGATTTGTACCAAATCAATATGATGCAGGTTTACTTTGAGCAAGGCATCCACAATAAAAAGGCGGTCTTCGAAGCCTATTTCCGCCAGCAACCCTTTAAAAATGGCTATGCCGTCTTTGCAGGTCTTGAGCGCATTGTCAACTATTTGAAGAATCTACGTTTTTCAGAGTCGGATATTGCCTACTTAGAATCCTTGGGCTACGAAGGAGCCTTCCTGGATTACTTGAAAAATTTCAAAATGGAATTGACTGTTCGTTCTGCCAAAGAAGGGGACCTAGTCTTTGCCAATGAGCCGATTGTTCAAGTAGAAGGACCGCTAGCCCAGTGTCAATTGGTCGAAACGGCCCTCCTCAATATTGTCAATTTCCAAACCTTGATTGCCACAAAAGCCGCTCGGATCAAGGCTGTAATCGAAGACGAACCTTTGATGGAGTTCGGAACTCGTAGAGCACAAGAAATGGATGCGGCTATTTGGGGAACCCGTGCAGCCGTTATTGGAGGTGCTAGCGGGACCAGTAACGTACGTGCAGGAAAACTCTTTGACATCCCTGTTCTTGGGACCCATGCCCATGCCTTGGTGCAGGTCTATGGTGATGATTATAAAGCCTTCAAGGCCTATGCTGAGACCCATCGCAACTGTGTCTTCCTAGTGGATACATATGATACGTTACGCATCGGAGTTCCAGCTGCGATTCAGGTGGCGCGTGAGATGGGCGATCGTATCAACTTCCTAGGAGTGCGGATTGACTCTGGAGATATTGCCTACATCTCGAAAAAGGTTCGCCAGCAGTTGGATGAAGCTGGTTTCACAGAAGCGAAGATCTATGCTTCAAATGATTTGGATGAGAACACCATCCTCAACTTGAAGATGCAAAAGGCTAAGATTGATGTCTGGGGTGTCGGAACCAAGTTGATCACAGCCTATGACCAACCAGCCCTCGGAGCAGTCTATAAGATTGTTGCTATCGAAGACGAAAATGGTCAAATGCGAAATACCATCAAACTGTCTAACAATGCTGAAAAAGTTTCAACCCCAGGGAAGAAGCAAGTTTGGCGGATTACCAGTCGGGAAAAAGGCAAATCGGAAGGGGATTACATCACCTACGATGGAGTAGATGTCAATGAACTGACAGAAATCAAGATGTTCCATCCGACCTATACCTATATCAAGAAGACGGTTCGCGATTTCGATGCCATCCCTCTCTTGGTCGATATTTTCAAAGATGGGAAACTAGTCTACGAATTGCCAACCTTGATGGATATCCAAGCCTATGCTCGGAAGGAATTCGACAAGCTCTGGGACGAATACAAACGTGTCCTCAATCCACAACATTACCCAGTGGACTTGGCCAAGGATGTATGGCAAGATAAGATGGACCTCATCGATCAAATGCGTCAGAAAGCCTTGGGAGGTGAAGAAGAATGAGCCTACAAGAAAACATTATTGCCCAATTAGGGGTTAAGCCGGTCATTGATCCTCAAGAAGAGATTCGCCGGTCGATTGATTTTTTGAAGGACTACTTGCAAAAACATCCTTTTCTAAAGACCTTTGTCTTAGGAATTTCAGGAGGTCAGGACTCGACCCTAGCAGGTCGCTTGGCTCAATTAGCCATGGAGGAAATGCGGGCAGAGACTGGAGATGCTAGTTATCAGTTTGTTGCTGTCCGCTTGCCCTACGGTGTCCAAGCGGATGAAGCAGATGCCCAAAAGGCCTTGGCCTTCATCCAGCCAGACGTCAGCCTAGTCGTGAACATCAAGGAATCGGTCGATGCCATGGAGCGTGCTGTCGAAGCGACAGGAACGGATGTCTCAGACTTTAACAAGGGCAATATCAAGGCACGGAGCCGGATGATTGCTCAGTATGCTTTAGCGGGTGCCTATAGTGGAGCCGTCATTGGGACAGACCATGCAGCCGAAAACATCACTGGATTCTTTACCAAGTTTGGAGACGGTGGAGCCGATATTCTGCCTCTCTACCGCCTTAACAAGCGCCAAGGCAAGCAGTTGCTTCAGGAACTGGGAGCTGATCCAGCCTTGTATGAGAAGGTACCGATTGCAGATTTGGAAGAGGAGAAGCCAGGTATCGCTGACGAAGTAGCTCTTGGGGTGACCTATGCAGAAATTGATGACTACCTAGAAGGGAAATCAGTTAGCCCAGAAGCTCAAGCAACTATTGAAAACTGGTGGCACAAAGGCCAACACAAACGTCATCTACCGATTACGGTATTTGATACCTTCTGGCGTTGATAGGAAAGAAAAGTCGGTTGAGCCAACTTTTTTTAAACAGAATAGGAGGAAAGTAGATGAGAAAATTGGGTACTGTTGAATTGGAGACTAAGCGTTTATTATTAAGACGCTTTGTTGTAGAGGATGCAAAGGCAATGTTTGAAAATTGGGCGTCTGATACAGATAATCTTAAATATGTGACTTGGGATCCCCATCCAAATCCTCAAGTTACTCAAGCTTCGATCGAAAGATGGCTCCTTCATTACCAAGAGGAAAACACCTACAAATGGGCGATTTGCAAGAAAGATGATCCCGTACAGGTGATAGGTGATATCAGTGTCGTTTCTCAGGATTCGCAAAAAGAACTGTGTGAAGTCGGCTATATTCTAGGGAAGAAGTTTTGGGGTCAAGGTCTGATGACAGAAGCCCTCCAGGCTGTTTTACACTTTTTGTTGATAGAGGTGGGATTCAAGGAAGTTCAGGCCAAGTATGTCAGTTTGAACCCTGCTTCGGGAAGTGTTATGGAAAAAGCTGGGATGCAATATCTAGCTACTCTCCCAAATGCTGTTGCCAGAAAAGGCTATGTTGGAGATCAAATAATCTACACTATCCATTCTTCTGACCTTTAAAACAATTTTTACTTGAAGATTTTAGCCAATGGTCTATAATGGTAAGTAGCTTTACAAAGGAGAATCTTATGTCAGAATTAACACAAGAATTTACAGATCAACTCTATGCGAATTACCAAGCAAATGTGAAATTTGCGGCTCTTGAAAATGCCATCACCCACAATGGGATTCATGCAGCTTTAGAGACACGCAAAAGTGCAGTTGAAAATACACCCGTCTTTTCTCTTGATTTGACCAAGGATAAGGTGACGGACCAGAAAGCTTCTGGTCGTTGCTGGATGTTTGCGGCTCTGAATACCTTCCGTCATAAAATGATTGCCAGCTTCCAATTAGAGGATTTTGAGTTGTCTCAAGCTCATACCTTCTTCTGGGACAAGTACGAAAAATCCAACTGGTTCTTGGAACAAATCATTTCGACAGCGGGCCAGGATTTGGCCAGCCGCAAGGTGGCCTTCCTCCTTCAAACCCCTCAACAAGATGGTGGTCAATGGGATATGGTCGTTTCCCTTTTTGAAAAATATGGGGTCGTACCCAAGTCTGTCTATCCAGAATCTATCTCATCTAGCAATAGCCGGGAGCTCAATACCTACTTAAACAAATTGTTGCGTCAAGATGCGCAGATCCTGCGCGAATTGCTTACGAGTGGAGCAGATCAAGCAACGGTTCAAAGCAAGAAAGAAGAGCTCCTCCAAGAAATCTTTAATTTCTTAGCTATGTCACTGGGCTTGCCCCCTCGTACATTTAGTTTCTCTTATCGTGATAAGGACAATAACTTCCACACAGAGTCTGGCTTGACACCTCAAAGCTTTTACAAAAAATATGTGGATCTTCAGTTGGAGGACTACGTTTCTGTTATCAATGCGCCTACGGCAGACAAGCCTTATGGCCAGTCCTACACAGTTGAGATGCTGGGGAATGTGGTCGGTAGCCGTGAAGTCCGCTACCTCAACGTTCCAATGGAGCGCTTGAAAGAATTGGCCATTGCCCAAATGAAAGCTGGGGAAACTGTTTGGTTTGGATCGGATGTCGGCCAAGTTAGCAACCGGAAAGCTGGAATCCTTGCGACAGATGTCTATGATTTTGAAGCGGGAATGGATATCCAGCTGACTCAAGATAAGGCAGGGCGTTTGGATTATGCGGAAAGTCTCATGACCCATGCTATGGTCTTGACTGGTGTGGATCTGGACGAGGCTGGACGCTCTCTCAAATGGAAGGTTGAAAATTCTTGGGGAGAAAAAGTCGGAACAGATGGCTACTTTGTAGCTTCTGATGCCTGGATGGACGAATACACCTACCAAATCGTTGTCCGCAAGGAACTGTTGACAGCGGAAGAATTGGCTGCTTATGAGGCAGAGCCGATCGTCCTCGCTCCATGGGATCCGATGGGGGCCTTGGCTTCTAAGTAACAAATATAAAAAAACACGATTGTTTATGAACAATCGTGTTTTTCTGTTCGATCTTAGTTGTCTCGCTCTGCTTCGTTTTCTTTTGAAGATGGTTCAGAGTGATGATCTGCGTTTTCTTCTGTACTCGTAGAGCTAGATGAGCTTGAGCTTTCTTCCGTCGTTTCACTTTCTTGACTGACGGTGCTTGGCTCGTAATAGTAGTAATTGTAGTTATTCTTACCATTATTGACATAGAGGTAGGAACCGCTACGGTATACGCCACTTGGTTGGGTCCAGTCTACGCTACCTGATCCGTATTGCTCATACAAATACAGCATCATTTGTTTGTAGACATCCGTCGCAACTTTGATTCCATCATCTAGGACTGGAGTCAAGCGATTGGTATATCCTGTCCAAACAGCCATAGAATATTGCGTTGTGTAACCCACAAACAATTCATCCGGTGTCACAATGCTTGAGTAACTGTAATCTTTTGTCAGTTTTCTCAATTCATTGTCGGCATAGTTAGAGGTACCTGTTTTACCAGCATGATAAAGACCAGAAATATTTGCATTGTATCCTGTACCAGCTGTGATAACCGATTTCAACATATCTGTCATCATGTAAGCTGTGGTTTCTTTCATCACTCGTGTTCCAGAGGTTTCGAAGTTCTTCGTTGTACCATCGCTAAAGACAACCCGATTCACATATTGAGGTTTGTAATAGGTTCCTCCATTGGCGAAGGTTGCATAAGCAGCGGCCATTTTTTCACTGCTAGCCCCGTATTTGTTGCTAGAGTCACTGGTGTTACTTGAGATGGCATTTGCATACACCATTTCTGGATAATCGATTCCGATGCTGCTCAAGAATTTCTGAGCATTCTTTAAACCGACTTTTTCAAGAGCCCGGACCGCAGGAACGTTACGGGATTGTTGGAGAGCATAGACCATGCTGATGTTGCCATAGTACTGTCTATCCCAGTTGTAAATTTGTGTATTTGTACCAGGGAAGTTGTAAGGTGTATCAGGAATGGTTACTCCAGTGGAGTTATATTCTTCGTATTCGATAGCGGGAGCATAATCTGAGATAGGTTTCATTGTAGAACCCCAGTCTCGGTTCGTTTCGACAGCTTGGTTGGTACCGAAGGATACATTAGATGATTGATGACGGGATCCCAACTGAGCAATGACTTTTCCGTTTGTCACGTCAATGATAGTAGAAGCAACTTGCAACTCATTATCTGGATAATTGACATATTCGTCAGAGTTGTAAATATCCCACAGACGTTTTTGAGCTGCGGTATCGACGTTGGTGTAGACATCCATACCAGTTGTCAAGACATTGTAGCCTGTCTCTTCTTCGACCTGTTGGATGACTTCTTTGAGGTAGTTATCCATATAAGCAGGATAGTTGCTTGAGCCGGTTAGACTTTGCAAGCCATCTGTAACAGGTGTATTGACGGCACTTTCGTACTGTTCGTTTGTAATGGACTTCATATCCAACATTTCTTTGAGAACAAGATTTCGGCGTTGGAGAGCAGCTTCCGGATTGGTATAAGGATCGTATTGGTTGGGTGCCTGAGGCATTCCGGCCAATAGGGCTACTTGTGGAAGAGAAAGGTCCTTCAAGTCTTTTGCATAGTAGCTACGAGCAGCTGTTTGCATCCCGTAGTTTCCGTTAGACATATAGACTTTATTGATGTAGTAGGTCAAAATCTCTTGTTTGGTTGCTTTTTGTTCTAATTGAGTAGCAAGCCAAGCTTCTTGGATTTTCCGAGATAGGGTTTGGTCGGACGAAGAAGTAGAGAAGTAAGTGAGTTTGATCAACTGCTGTGTAAGAGTGGATCCCCCTTGGCGACCTCCTCGGAGGTTACTAAAGAAGGCTCCTCCAATACGAATAAAGTCGACCCCTCTGTGGTTGAAAAAGCGGTGGTCTTCAATCGCCACAATCGCATTGACCAAGTCTGTTGGGATTTCATTTGTTTTTACGTTGATTCGTTTTTCAGCCCCCAGGTCAGCAATCAGATTGTTTTGATTGTCATAAATTTTACTGGATGTCGTTGCAATGAGGTCTTTCTCAGAAAGAGTCGGTGCTTTTGAAGCATAGTATCCAAATATCAATCCACCTAGAATAAGTAAAAGGAAAAATAAGGAAATAGCTGCAATCGCTGCATATTTTAACCACTGGATAACTGTTTGTTTGTTCATTTAATTACCGCCTAGTAGATTCTGTTCGATAATATCGAGATAAGGGACGCTTGGAAGGCGATCTGTCTCGATACGATAACCATTTTCCTGTATAAAGGTCAATGGCATAGATTTACTGCCGTGATCGATGTTGTAAAAGTCGATTAAGGAAGGAGCGGGCAGTAGATAGGTCTCATTGAGCTTTGCAAAATGCAAGAGCACAAAACAAATTCCTCCCTGTTGGACGACCGCAGCCATGTGATCAATCTGGTGCTGATGAAAGTTTTTCATTGGCATGGATTGTTTCTGCTGGGTCTCTTTTGCTTCAAAATCAATGTAGTGTCCTTTATAAACACCAGAATAGTCTGTGGTAGATGCCTGGCGAAAATAAGCTTCTACGATCTTTGCCCGACTGCGATGAGGATAGTCCACCTTTACAATCTGAATGGGTGTCGGCTTTTTATGAATAACCGCTAGCCCTCTAGAAAGGTAGTACTGATTGCTCTCATTAATCATTTTTTCAAATGTCATCCCCCGATTGGCAAAGTTCACACTTTGCTTCCTCTGGATGGGCGAAGAAGATTTCTTGCTAAGTTTGTGAGGATAGTTGACCATAATTCTCCTTATTGGTACAATTACATCACTCTATTATATCACAAAATGAAGAAGGGAGGGGAAATAATGAATAGTTTGCTGATTACAGGTTATAAGGCATTTGAATTGGGAATTCTGACAGCTAAGGACCCTAGACTTCCCATTATTAAAGAGGCGATTCGCAGGGATTTAGTCCGTTTTTTGGAAGAGGGCGTTAAGTGGCTGATTTTTATGGGGAATTTAGGTTTTGAAGCTTGGGCCTTAGAGGTTGCCCAGGAATTAAAAAAAGAATACGAGATACAACTGGCCACGATTTTTATGTTTGAAAACCAAGGAGAGAACTGGAATGAGGCCAATCAAGAACTCCTCGGTCGCTTTAAACAGGTTGATTTTGTCAAGTATGCCTATCCCTCTTATAGCCAGCCAGGCCAATTTAAAGAATACAATACCTTTTTGTTAGAAAATACAGATGGTGCTTATTTATTTTACGATCCAGAACACGAAACAAATCTCAAATATCTTTACAAAATGATGCTAGAAATGGATCAGTATCATGTCAAAAGATTAAACTTTGATGACTTAAATGAAGTAGCGGAAAAAATTTACGAAAAATAAGTGATTTACCTTGATTTTTTCTCCTCATTTTTTATATAATGATTATGATTAACTAGAACGGAGAGAATGATGGCAAGTATTATTTTTACTGCGAAAGATATTTTTGATCAAGATTTCAAAAAAGAAGTTCGTGGATTTAGTAAAGTTGAGGTAAATGAGTTTTTGGATGATGTCATCAAAGACTATGAAACCTATGCTGCCTTAGTGAAGGAATTGAAAGAAGAAAATGCTCGACTCCGTGAAGAATTAGCTAAGAAAACGAGCCAAGCAACTCCGAGTCCATCAGTTCCTGAATCTGCTCCAAAGCATGAGTTTCCTCAGGTCACTACTACGACAAACTTTGATATTTTGAAACGCTTAAATCGTCTAGAAAAAGAAGTCTTTGGGAAACAAGTCGTAGATCGTGATTTTTAAGACATAAAAGATGAATCGTGCAATTTTTGGATAATCGCGTGAGAGCTTTCTCTCATGAGGAAAGTCCATGCTAGCACAGGCTGTGATGCCTGTAGTGTTTGTGCTAGGTGAATCCATAAGCCTAGGGACTTGATCTTCAAGTTACGGCGAGCGAACGGGCTAAGTCTTAGGATAAGTTCTACTAGCTCTGAAAGTGCCACAGTGACGTAGTTTTTAGGGAAACCTAAAAAGTGGAACGCGGTAAACCCCTCAAGCTAGCAACCCAAACTTTGGTCGGGGCATGGGATGCATGGAAACGAACATAGCATTCTGACTGGAAACAGTAGACAGATGATTATCGAAGGAAATGGTACCTAGTCATTTCTGGAACAAAACATGGCTTATAGAAAATTGCATATAGGTGGCGAGGGGGAGAGAAATCTCAACCTCCTTTTTTAAACAATGGGGAATAAATGAAAAAACAATTTGAATTAATTGCGACAGCTGCAGCTGGATTAGAAGCAGTGGTTGGGCGTGAATTGCGAGAGCTAGGCTACGATTGCCAAGTGGAAAATGGACGAGTCCGTTTCAAAGGCGATGTTCGTGCAATCATCGAAACCAATCTTTGGTTGCGTGCTGCTGACCGAATCAAGATCGTAGTAGGATCCTTTCCCGCCCGCACCTTTGAAGAACTCTTTCAAGGAGTTTTTGCCTTGGATTGGGACCAATACCTCCCTTTAGGAGCGCGTTTCCCCATCTCCAAAGCAAAATGTGTCAAATCCAAACTGCATAACGAACCGAGTGTACAAGCTATTTCGAAAAAGGCAGTTGTCAAAAAATTGCAAAAACACTATGCTCGTCCGGAAGGCGTTCCATTGATCGAAAATGGAGCAGAATTTAAAATTGAAGTTTCCATTTTGAAGGACCAAGCGACTATTCTAATTGATACCACTGGAAGCAGCCTTTTCAAACGTGGTTATCGGACGGAAAAAGGGGGCGCACCCATTAAGGAAAATATGGCGGCAGCCATTCTTCAACTTTCCAATTGGTATCCAGATAAGCCCTTGGTTGATCCGACTTGTGGATCAGGAACCTTCTGTATCGAAGCGGCGATGATGGCTCGCCAGATAGCGCCAGGTTTGAGACGAACCTTCTCTTTTGAAGAGTGGAATTGGGTTGATGATCGACTGATCCAAGAAGTGCGTACAGAAGCCACTAAAAAGATCAATCGGGACCTTGTCCTAGACATCATGGGAACTGATATCGACGCGCGGATGGTTGAGATTGCCAAAGAAAATGCTCAAAAAGCGGGAGTTGCGAGCGATATCACCTTTAAGCAAATGCGGGTGCAAGATTTGCGCTCGGAGAAGATCAATGGGGTCATTATCTCCAATCCACCGTATGGTGAACGCTTATCTGATGATGCTGGGGTGACAAAATTGTACGCTGAAATGGGAGAGGTCTTTGAGCCCTTGAAGACTTGGAGCAAATTTATCTTGACCAGCGATGAAAATTTTGAGAAGAAGTTTGGCCGACAAGCGGACAAAAAACGAAAATTATATAACGGAACCTTAAAGGTTGACTTGTATCAGTTCTTTGGGGAGCGGGTACGTCGACAAGCGACTAGTGAGAAAGGAAACATATGACAAAAGAAGATAAACAGCAATTGAGCCAAGAGGCAGAGTCAGTTCTTGATTTTAAGGACGCCAAAGAGATGACGATTGGCCAAGCGAACCGCAAAGCTGAAGAAATCGAAGCAGGGGTCAAAGAAACAGATAATGTCCTCGATAAATACATCAAACAGCACCGTGAGGAAATCGAAGCTCATAAGTTTGATACCATCGTCATGCAAAAGGAAATGTTGGCTGAGGCAGAGGCCGCAACCACTGTGGAAGACGCGGAGGCAATTCCAAACGAAGAGCCAGTGAAAGAACCAACAAAGGCTGAAGCAGATCAAAAAGAGGGTGCATCTACTCGCATTCCAGATCCAATTCCTGGGGAACGCCCTGCAAAAATTAAGTTTGGTCCAGAGCCAACAGAACCATATGTGGATGAAGAAATTGAGATTCCTGAAGAACCGAAAAAAAGCCGGGTCAAACCAATTTTGTTTTCAGCTTTAGCTCTGACAGCAGTTGCTACAGCTAGTTGGTTGTCTTATCAATGGATCCGTAACCAGTCTAAAGGGGAAACGACAGTCGTCTCTTCTACTAGCTCATCTAGCAAGAAATCGTCTAGTTCTTCTGCCTCAACGAGTGCGAATACAGAAGCTTTGCTGAAGGATTTTAACGATCAGTATGCGGCCTTCTATACAGATGACACGCAGACGAAGTTGAAAAATGATTCTTTTGGTAATTTGGAAAAACTAAAAGCCAGTTTAGAAAAATTGAAAGATACCAAAGAATACGATGCAGCCAAGAGTAAATACGATGAATTGGTGAAGCAGGTTTCTGCTATTCAAACAGTAAACTCTCAGTTTACCAGCCCAGTTATTAAGGATGGGGTCATCGATACCAAGGCGCAGGTAAAGAGTGATGCAGTCTTTTCAGATGTGTCGACATCTAATACACAATTGAACCATTTATTGAAGGATGCAGCTTCTCAAGGACGCTCGCAACAAGTTGCCACTCCAGCACCCGTGACAGATGGTGGTGGCAGTGCTGCAGGTGGAAACGGAGCTTCTTCAGGAACGGTTACGAGCCCTGCTCCTACTCCTGCCCCAGCTACTGAAGGCAACACGACAGGCGGAGTGAACCCAGGCTATTCTGGCTTTGGTCTTCAAAGTACTGGTGTGCCACTTCAACGAAACTTGAGCCGGGTGCCATATAACCAAGCAGCGCTTGACGATGTAAACAATCCTGCATGGACCTTTAACCCTGGTATTTTGGAGAAAGTTCTGAAGATTGCTCGGGAACGTGGCCATATCGTTGGAGATCAATACATCTTGGAACGCGTGAATATTATCAACGGCAATGGTTATTACAACCTCTTTAAGCCAGATGGAACTTATTTGTTTAGTATCAATGCTAAAACAGGCTACTTTGTCGGAAACGGAAAAGGCCATTCTGATGCATTGGATTATTAAGAATTAAAAAAGACTTCTCTTTGAAAAAGAAGTCTTTTGTTTTTTTATACGATATGGCGTGTGAATGGATCGTCAGAAATACCTTGTTCGAGAATCAATTTGCACCACTCTTTGGCAGAAAAGAGGCTGTGATCTTTATAGTTTCCGCAAGATTCAATCGTCGTACCTGGCACGTCTTCCCAGCTTGTCGCTTCAGCAATTTCCTCTAGGGAGGATTTAATCACTTGTGCAATGGTTTTTGGATCGTGCTGTCCCCACATAATCATATGAAATCCAGTACGACACCCAAATGGGGAACAATCGATCATCCCATCAATGCGTTTACGGATCAACATAGCTAATAGATGCTCAATTGTATGTAAACCAGCAGTCGGGATAGAGTCTTCATTTGGTTGAACCAAGCGGATATCGTAGTTTGAAATGACATCTCCTTTTGGTCCAGTTTCCTCTCCGATTAGGCGGACGTAAGGGGCTTTTACAGCAGTGTGGTCTAGTTCAAAACTTTCCACAATAACTTCTTTCGTCATGTATCTTCCTCAATTTCTTTTTTCTTGATTATAGCACAATTGGCTCTGGAAGAAAACACAAGAGAAGAGAGAGGCAAGTAGCCGTTGAAATAGGATTCAGAAGCTTGTTTTTAGGGTGTTTTCCCGTTAGAATCAAGGGGGAGAAGCATTAGAATAATAGCAGAAATAGATTTGTTTTCGCTAGAAAATTTGTTTGTTAATTTTGTAAAAATATGATAAAATAATAAAGAATTTTTTAATTCAACTATTCATTAGATTAGGGGTAAAAACATGGAATTTGGAATTGCAATTGTTTTTGCCGCAATCATTGGTTTAGTCATTGGATATGTAGGGATCTCAGTCAAGATGAAAGCATCGAAAGAGGCTGCAGAACTTACTCTTTTAAATGCTGAACAAGAAGCAACGAATTTACGTGGACAGGCAGAGCGCGAAGCTGATTTGATTTTGAAAGAAGCTAAGCATGAGTCTAGTTCACTTAAAAAAGAAGCACTTTTGGAGGCAAAGGAAGAAGCCAGAAAATATCGAGAAGAAGTCGATGCTGAGTTTAAGTCAGAGCGTCAAGAATTAAAACAATTAGAAACCCGCTTAGCGGAACGTTCAAATAATCTTGATCGCAAAGATGACAATCTTACGAGCAAAGAGCAAGCTCTTGAACAAAAAGAGCAAAGTCTTTCAGATAGAACTAAACACATTGATGCGCGTGAAGAACAATTACATGAGCTAGAAAAGAAGAAAGAAGAAGAATTAGAAAAAATTGCTTCTCTGACTCAATCAGAAGCACGTGATATTATCTTAACGCAAACAGAAGAACGACTCTCCAAAGAGATTGCGACTCGAATTCGAGAAGCAGAAGTGGAAGTGAAAGAACGTTCAGATAAAGTTGCAAAAGATATCCTGGTTCAAGCCATGCAACGGATGGCCGGGGATTTTGTGGCAGAGCAGACCAACTCAACGGTTCATTTACCAGATGATGGAATGAAGGGCCGGATTATTGGTCGCGAAGGTCGAAATATCCGAACCTTCGAAAGCTTGACAGGTGTGGATGTGATTATTGATGACACACCAGAAGTAGTTACCCTGTCTGGATTTGATCCGATTCGTCGGGAAATCGCACGGATGACCATGGAAAGTCTTTTGAAAGATGGTCGCATCCATCCAGCTCGGATTGAAGAGTTGGTAGAGAAGAACCGTTTGGAAATTGACCAACGGATTCGTGAATATGGTGAAGCAGCAGCCTATGAAATTGGCGCACCAAATCTACATCCTGATTTGATGAAGATTATGGGACGCTTGCAATTCAGAACCTCATATGGACAGAACGTCTTGCGTCACTCCATTGAGGTCGCTAAGTTATCTGGTATTATTGCTAGTGAGCTTGGCGAAAATGCTACCTTGGCTCGTCGAGCTGGTTTCCTTCATGATATTGGTAAAGCCATTGACCGCGAGGTAGAAGGTAGCCACGTAGAAATTGGTACGGAATTAGCTCGTAAATACAAAGAGCACCCAGTTGTTGTCAATACGATTGCCAGTCACCATGGTGATGTTGAACCAGAAAGTGTCATTGCAGTCATTGTTGCGGTAGCAGATGCTTTGAGTGCAGCACGTCCAGGTGCCCGGAGCGAGTCTCTTGAAAGCTACATCAAACGCCTGCAAGATCTTGAAGAAATTGCAAATGGCTTTGAGGGAGTTAAGACCAGCTTTGCCTTGCAAGCAGGTCGTGAAATTCGAATTATGGTCAGCCCTGAAGAAGTCAAGGATGATAAGTTGACCATCTTGGCTCATGATATCCGTGAGAAGATTGAGTCTAACTTGGAGTATCCTGGTAACATCAAGGTAACCGTTATTCGTGAATTACGTGCCATTGATTATGCAAAATAGAGCTTGTTAAAAGCCAAATATAAAAAGATAGTCAGCGAAGGTGGAACAGCCTTGGTTGGCTATTTTTTTAAGTCGTGTTAAAAATGGGATGACACAGATGAAATGGATCATTGGTAGAGAAGTGGATAGGGCTTGGACTCTAGGAAAAATCTATTGAAAAATCTTTCTATTTTTGTTACACTAGATAGAAAGACAGCGAAGGAGACAAAATGGCGGATCGAGGATTATTAATCGTTTTCTCAGGACCCTCAGGTGTTGGGAAAGGAACGGTTAGACGTGAGATTTTTGAAAGCTCAGATAATCAATTTCAATACTCAGTATCGATGACAACACGTGCACAACGTCCAGGTGAAGTGGACGGAGTAGATTATTTCTTCCGGACACGTGAAGAATTTGAGGAGTTGATTCGTCAAGGTCAAATGCTCGAATATGCTGAATATGTTGGCAATTACTATGGGACTCCCTTGACCTATGTGAACGAAACCCTCGACAAAGGGATCGATGTTTTCCTTGAAATTGAGGTGCAAGGGGCTTTACAGGTCAAGAAAAAGGTACCAGATGCCGTCTTCATTTTCCTGACTCCTCCAGATTTGGAAGAGTTGCAAGATCGTTTGGTTGGACGTGGCACAGACAGTGCGGAAGTCATTGCCCAGCGGATCGAAAAAGCAAAAGAAGAAATTGCCTTGATGCGGGAGTATGACTATGCCATTGTCAACGACCAAGTGCCTTTGGCTGCGGAACGTGTCAAACGTGTGATTGAAGCAGAACATTTCCGTGTTGATCGGGTCATTGGTCACTACCAAGAAATGCTTCCCAAAGCCACTCAAGTGGTACGATAATTTAGAATAGGAATTAGGTAAAAAGATTATGATGTTAAAACCATCCATTGACACATTGTTGGATAAAGTACCGTCAAAATACTCTTTGGTTATTCTTGAAGCCAAACGAGCTCATGAGTTAGAGAGTGGTGCAACTCCTACTCAAGAATTTCAATCAGTAAAATCTACCTTGCGTGCCTTGGAAGAGATTGAATCAGGAAATGTGGTGATTCACCCAGATCCAGAAGCTAAGCGTGAAGCGGTTCGTCGTCGAATCGAAGCAGAACGCTTGCGTAAAGAAGAAGAAGAGCGTAAAATTAAAGAACAAATCGCGAAAGAAAAAGAAGATGGTGAAAAAATTTAAGGTTGGGTTCGCTCAATCTTATTTTTTGCTATTTAGCGCTAGGACAGGAAGGAGGTGAAAGCATGCTGGCACAAGTTATCGTTGATGTTCCCTTGATGCAAACAGACAAACCCTATAGTTACCAAGTACCAGAAGAGTTTTCTCCGTTCTTGGAAAAAGGAATGCGGATCCATGTTCCCTTTGGAAAGGGGAATCGGCTCATTCAAGGGATTGTGGTTGGCCTTGAAGAGACCACTCCAGCAGCTCAAGACCAAGAATTGAAAAGTATCGTGGAGGTCTTAGACTACCAACCGGTTCTAGGAGAGGAGCAATTTTGGCTAGCAGATCAGTTGCGGAAGACGGTTTTTGCCTACAAGATCACCCTCTTAAAAGCCATGCTACCGAGTGTTTTGAATTCTTCCTATGACAAAATTCTCCATCCAACAGAACTGTTATCGCCAGAGGATCGAGAAGACATTTTTGGAACAGCGACCAGCTTGGCCTTTTCTTCTTTGGATATTGATGCTCAAGCACGAATGATGCGACTGACTCGTAAGGGAGAGTTGGAAGTAGAATACCAAGCAGTGGATCGTAAACATATCAAAACAGAAAAATGGTATCGAGTAAATCATCCCCTACTTGAAAATTTGGAAATCGCCAAGAATGCCAAAAAGCGTTTGGCCTTGCGAGACTTTGTCCAAGGTCAGGAAGAGGAAGCACCTTTGAGTGATTTATTGGCGGAGTTCTCTCGCCCAGTGGTGAACTATTTCATTGATCAGGGAGCCTTGCTTATTTTTGAAAAAGAAGTCAATCGTGCGGCTGCCTACTTTAAAGACAAAGAGTTGACAGAGGCCTTGGTTCTAAATGCTGAACAAGAACGAGCTGTTCAAGCGGTAACTCGTCAAATCGGGCAGGAATCCAAACCCTTCTTGCTAGAAGGGGTCACAGGAAGTGGGAAGACCGAGGTTTATCTCCAAATTATCCAAGAGGTGCTAGAAAAGGGGAAAACAGCTATTATGTTGGTTCCCGAAATTTCCTTGACGCCTCAAGTGACGGATCGCTTCATTTCTCGCTTTGGGGATCGAGTGGCCATCCTTCATTCAGGTCTATCCAACGGTGAAAAATACGATGAGTGGAGACGTGTTGAACGCGGAGAAGCTCAAGTGGTCGTAGGAGCGCGGTCTGCTATCTTTGCTCCTCTGAAGAACCTAGGGGCTATCATTATCGATGAAGAACATGAAGCTACCTATAAACAAGATAGCAATCCTCGCTATCATGCGCGTGAAGTAGCTTTACTTCGAGCTAAGTACCATCAGGCTGTTCTGGTCTTGGGGTCGGCGACACCTAGTCTAGAAACACGAGCCCGTGCAGGAAAAGGAGTCTATGAATTTCTTCAATTGACCCAACGAGCCAATCCCCTTGCCCGTATTCCAGCGGTGGAAGTGATTGATTTCAGGGATTATATTGGCCAGCAAGAATCTGGAACCTATACGCCCAAGTTGCTAGAAGCGATAGCAGAACGTCTGCAGCGAAAAGAGCAAGTCGTCCTCATGCTCAATCGCCGGGGTTATTCCAGTTTTGTCATGTGTCGGGAGTGCGGTCAGGTAGATAACTGTCCGAATTGTGATATCTCCTTGACCCTTCACATGGATACCAAGACGATGGATTGCCATTATTGTAATTACCATAAGGCTATCCCAACAGTCTGCCCTAATTGCCAAAGTCGATCGATTCGTTATTACGGGACGGGGACTCAGAAGGCCTACGATGAGCTACAAGAAATTTTCCCCGAGGCTCGTATTCTGCGGATGGACGTAGATACTACTCGGAAAAAAGGGAGTCACGAGGCCTTGTTGGACCAGTTTGGTCAAGGACAAGCGGATATTTTGCTTGGGACCCAGATGATTGCAAAGGGCTTGGATTTCCCCAATGTAACGCTAGTCGGTGTCCTCAATGCTGATACAGCCCTAAATTTGCCTGATTTTCGCTCGTCAGAGCGGACCTTCCAACTGTTAACCCAGGTGGCAGGACGAGCCGGTCGTGCGGATAAAGAAGGACAGGTTCTAATCCAGACCTATAATCCTCATCATTATGCTATTGAATATGCGAAGCGTCAAGATTATGAAGGGTTTTATGCCTATGAAATGAAGGTGCGTCATCAGTTGGGTTATCCACCTTATTATTACACGGTTGGTTTGACCCTTTCTCACAAACAAGAAGAGGTCGTGGTTAAAAAAGCTTATCAGGTGATGGATCTGTTGAAAGCAGGTCTGTCCGATCAGGTCCAAATCTTGGGACCAACGCCAAAACCGATTGCTCGCACGCATAATTTATTCCATTACCAGATTCTGTTGAAGTACCGGTTTGAAGACCACTTACCACAGGTTTTAAATCAGATTTTGGACTATACTCAAGAGCGGGAAAATCAAGATCTTCGAGTCAGCATTGACAATGAACCGCAAAGTTTTATGTAGAAGGAGAAAAAATGACAGAAATACTATTTATGGGAACGCCTGATTTCTCAGCTACAGTCTTAAAAGGCTTGATTTCTGATGAACGCTATGAGATTCTAGCCGTTGTGACCCAACCAGATCGGGCAGTTGGCCGGAAAAAAGAAATCCGAATGACACCAGTAAAAGAAGTAGCTTTAGAAGCAGGCTTGCCAATCTACCAGCCGGAGAAACTATCTGGAAGCCAAGAACTAGAAGATTTATTGGCTCTGGGAGCAGACGGGATTGTCACAGCAGCCTTTGGGCAATTCTTGCCGAGTCGTTTGTTAGAGGCGATGAAGTTTTCTGTCAACGTGCACGCTTCTCTTCTTCCAAAATACCGTGGTGGAGCGCCTATTCATTATGCCATCATGAATGGGGATAAAGAAGCTGGTGTGACCATCATGGAGATGGTCAAAGAGATGGATGCTGGAGATATGATTTCTTCTCGTGCTATCCCAATTTTAGAGGAAGACAATGTGGGAACCCTATTTGAGAAATTGGCTCTTGTCGGTCGGGATCTTCTTTTAGAAACTCTGCCAGCTTACCTTGCGGGAGAGCTTAAGTCACAACCGCAGGATCCCCAACAAGTCACCTTCTCTCCAAATATCAAGCCAGAAGAAGAACGTCTGGATTGGACACGAACCAACCGTGAACTCTTTAACCAAGTTCGAGGCATGTATCCTTGGCCAGTTGCCCATACCCTATGGAAGGGTGAACGCTTTAAAATTTACCAAGCAAAACCGTGTGAAGGTCAAGGAGAACCAGGAGAAATTTTAGCTCTTCATAAAAATGAAATCGTTGTTGCGACGGGTGAGGGTGCTTTAGCCTTGACCCTTGTTCAGCCAGCCGGTAAACCCAAGATGGCTGTCGGAGATTTCTTAAATGGTCTAGGGCGACAACTGCAAGTAGGTGATCAATTTGGTAAATAAGATGCAGACTGCACGAGGGGTTGCCCTATCTACTCTAGGAGAGATTTTCCAGGACGGTGCTTTTTCAAATATCGCCCTCAAAAAATCCTTGGGCAAGGCAACCTTGTCAGATGTGGATAAAAGTCTAGTAACCGAAATCGTCTATGGGACGGTTTCACGCAAACTAACCTTGGAATGGTATCTATCGCACTTTGTCGCTGATCGGGACCAGGTAGATCCCTGGATCTATCATCTTTTATTGATGAGCCTCTATCAGTTCGTCTATCTGGAGAAGATTCCTCCCCATGCTGTTGTTCATGAAGCAGTAGAGCTTGCTAAGCAACGGAAGAAGGGGAGTGAAAAATATGTCAATGCTCTCTTACGGAAAATGCTACGAGAGGAGCTTCCATCAATTGACCAGATTAAACGAATCAACAAACGACTTTCAATCCGCTACTCTCTTCCGGTTTGGTTGGTGAAAAAGTTGATAGATGAGTATGGTGAAGAGCGGGCCATTGCGATTTTTGAGAGTCTCTATGTTCGCAACAAGGCCAGTGTTCGAGTTGTCGACCTAGACCAAAAAGAAGAGATCAAGGAGCAATTGCAGGCATCGGATTCCTTGTTGGCCTCAACAGCTCTTGTGAAAGAAAATGGCTATTTTGCAGGCTCTGATTACTTCAAACAAGGGAAATTAACCATTCAAGATGAAACCAGTCAATTGGTGGCTCCGGCTTTAGAGGTCCAACCATCAGACCAGGTATTAGATGCCTGTGCAGCACCTGGGGGCAAGACCACCCATCTAGCTTCTTATCTAGTTGATGGGAAGATTACAGCCTTGGACTTGTACGATCATAAGCTCCAATTAATTCAGGAAAACGCGGAACGTCTGGGAGTTGCAGATAAAATCCAGACAAAAAAACTGGATGCCAGCCAGGTATTTGAAGCTTTTGGAGCGGATGCCTTTGATAAAATCTTGGTAGACGCCCCTTGCTCTGGGATTGGTTTGATCCGCCGTAAGCCAGATATCAAATACAATAAAGATAATGCTGACTTTGCGTCTCTACAGGCGATTCAATTGGAAATATTGGATGGAGTTTGTCAAAGTGTGCGAAAAGATGGTATAATAGTCTACAGTACATGCACAATTATAGGAGAAGAGAATTTTGATGTGGTTGAGCAGTTTTTAGAAACCCATCCAAATTTTGAACTCGTGCCATTAGATCATGAACGAAAAGATATTCTGAAAGATGGCTGTATTTTAATTACACCAGAATTGTATGGAAGCGATGGTTTCTTTATTAGTCGTTTTCGGAGAATATCGTAATCTCAGGAGGATACGGACAGTATGGAAATTTCTATCTTAACCGATGTAGGTCAAAGACGGACAAATAACCAAGACTATGCAAATCAATATAAAAATAAAGCGGGAAAATCCATGATTTTTCTAGCTGACGGGATGGGGGGGCATCGTGCTGGTAATATTGCTAGTGAGATGGCTGTTACCGATCTCGGCGCTGCTTGGGTAGCGACTGAAATCAGCACCATTAACGAAGTCAGAGAGTGGTTTGCAGAGAATTTGGAAAAAGAAAACCAGCAGATCCATCGCATTGGTCAAGATGAAGAACATAAAGGAATGGGAACAACTCTCGAAGCTGTTGCCGTTATCGATGACCAAGTCTTATTTGCACATGTAGGGGATTCCCGAATTGGCCTCGTGCGTAATGGGGAATACCATCAATTAACCAGTGACCATTCTTTAGTAAACGCCTTGCTCAAGGCAGGACAGATTACGGAAGAAGAGGCAGCTCATCATCCCCAACGCAATATCATCACCCAATCCATTGGACAAAAAGATGAATTGCAACCAGACTTTGGTATGGTTACGGTTGAAGCGGGAGATTTCATTGTTATCAATAGTGATGGATTAACCAATATGATCTCTGGTGATGAAATCCGTGATATCGTTGTCAGCGATTTATCGGTTGAAGAAAAGGCAAAAACCTTGGTTCGCTTTGCGAATAATGCTGGCGGTTTGGATAATATTACAGTTGTACTGATTCACTTTGCTGAGGAGGATATGGCATGATTCAAATCGGCAAAATTTTTGCCGGACGATATAAGATAATCCGTCAAATCGGGCGTGGAGGGATGGCAGACGTCTACCTCGCTCGGGATTTAATCTTAGATGGTGAAGAAGTTGCAGTTAAAGTACTGAGGACCAATTACCAAACAGATCCAATTGCAGTTGCTCGCTTCCAACGAGAGGCCAAAGCGATGGCAGATTTGGATCATCCAAATATCGTTCGGATCACGGATATCGGTGAAGAGGATGGCCAGCAATACTTGGCGATGGAATATGTCGCTGGTTTGGACTTGAAACGCTATATCAAAGAAAATGCTCCTCTCTCAAATGAAGAAGCTGTTCGCTTGATGGGGCAAATCCTTCTTGCTATGCGCTTGGCGCACACGCAAGGCATTATTCACCGTGATTTGAAACCTCAAAATGTCCTTTTAACATCGGACGGAAATGCCAAAGTTTCTGACTTTGGGATTGCAGTAGCCTTTGCAGAGACCAGTCTCACCCAGACCAACTCTATGTTGGGTTCGGTTCATTATTTATCACCAGAGCAAGCCAGAGGATCGAAAGCTTCTATTCAAAGTGACATCTATGCAATGGGGATCATTTTCTACGAAATGCTGACAGGTCATATCCCTTATGATGGGGATAGTGCAGTGACCATTGCACTGCAACATTTCCAAAAACCACTTCCGTCCATCATTGAAGAGAACAAAAATGTTCCGCAGGCTTTGGAAAATGTTGTTATTAAGGCGACAGCAAAGAAACTATCCGATCGCTATAAGTCGGTAGCTGAAATGTATGTCGACTTGTCAAGTTGCCTATCTTATGAACGCCGTAACGAGAAAAAATTAGTCTTTGATGACGCTTCAAAAGCGGATACCAAGACCCTGCCAAAGGTGAACGTGGTTCCAAAACCGGCTCCACTTCCAACATCAGAGGCTCGTCCTACAGTTCATGAAGACCTACCAGTGGCTTCAGAGGATCGAACAGCTCCAGTTTCTCCAAAAAATAAGCCACGTCGTCGTTTGCGGACGCGCTACAAGGTCTTGTTTGTAGCCCTAGCTTTGGTACTAGCTGCCTTTGCCTTTCTTCTTTATATGAGTCCAGCCAACAAAACAGTTCCGGATGTATCTGGAAAAACAGTAGCAGAAGCGCGTGCTATCATTGAAGATCAGGATCTTCAAGTTGGAGACGAAAAAGAAGAATACAGTGATTCGGTGCTGGAGGGCTATGTAATCCGTACCAATCCAAATGCAGGAGCTCAGAAAAAGGAAAACAGCAAGGTTGATTTGGTTGTCTCGAAAGGGCCAAGCACCTTTGATATGCCGGACTATACTGGTAGGTCTAGAGAAGATGCGGAAAACGATCTGAAAACCACCTATAAGCTTTCTAGCAAGCTTATTTCGATTGAAGAAGTCGAGACCAATGACGTGGAGCCAGGAATTGTGCTTGAGCAATCTCCTGCTGCTGGTCAAAAATATGATTTGACTTCTAATACCAAGGTTGTTCTGAAAGTATCGAAAGAAAGTAATTCGATTGAGTTACCAAGTTATGTCGGTTCTTATTATGAATTTGCTGTCTCTAATCTTGTACAGATTTACGGGGTGAAGGAAGCAAATATTGAACGGAAGACCACATCGCATCTTCCGGCTGGTGTAGAAGTTCTACCAGGTCAAATTGTGAGTCAGACTCCAGAAGCTCAATCGAGCATCGATATTAAAAAGACTCGCATTGTCTTGACTGTATACGAACCGAAGACGGAACCATCAAGTAGCACGAAAGCTTCAAGTAGTTCATCAGAAAGTTCAACCTCTACAACAGTAGAATACCATTCCAATACGGAACCTTCGGCTACTACGGAACCAGAATCTTAACATGATGACCTTATAAAACCAGACCAATCGGTCTGGTTTTTTTAGTAGAGTGAGAGTTGCAATGAATCCTTCTAGAGGCGGAAGCGAATCCTTTAGAATTTTGATAAAATAGAATGGAGAGGTTCAATTATGTGGAAGATTCAATTGTTTGTGTTTGTCGAAGCTTTGTTACTCACCATGGCTGCAATCACTATTTTGGCGGGAAATATATCTCGTATCGTCCTAATCGTGGTCCTGTGCTTGCTTCTATTGTATTATTACATCGGAAAACAGCGGAGTAACTTTCTTTTAGTGGCATCCAGCATCCTGCTGTTTTTTATTGTCATGTTAAATCCGTATGTCATTGCTGCGCTTTTGTTTGCCGTCGTCTATGCTATGCTGGTGGCTTATCCCTATTTTTACCGTGAAAACGAAGAAGTGAAGATAGATTATGAGGAAGATGTAGAAATCCGACAAGAGAAAACGCCTTGGATTGGGGATCTGCATCATTTTTCAAAGGTAAACTGCCATTTTCGTGATTTAACGATTACTCGTTTAGTGGGGCGGGATACGATCCACTTAGACGAAGTGATTGTTGTGAATCATGACAATGTCATCATCATGAGAAAGATGTTTGGCAATACGAAAATTATCCTGCCGGTGGATGTGGAGCTGAGCTTGCAGGTGAATACCTTATATGGAGAATTGCGCCTCTTCTCTCAAAAACCTAGGAAATTGAGAAATGAGACAGTAAGCATGGAGACGCCGAATTATCGCAGTTCCCATCGAACAGTGAAGCTTGTTATTGCGGGGATTGTAGGAGATGTGGAGGTCGTCAGAGGATGAAACGAACAGACTATCTTTTAATCTTCCTTTATACGGTCTTAATTCTAGCTGTTATTATCCATTCTATCTTTGGTCTCTTTGACTTTCAGTGGACTTATCTATTGGAAGATTTATCTAAACTGCGTGCTTTTCTGTTTATTGGTTTTGGTCTGACGGTTGCTCTGACTATTTTGATGATTTTATTGATTAAATTGATTCAATTTACAATCATGAACACCGTCCAAAAAAACCTGAGAAACTTGCTCGAAGGCAAGAAGCTGAAACTCGGAGAAAACAAAGAGATTAATGATGAGTTTCAACGCTTGGATCGTAAGCTCAAACGCCTGACAGAAAATTTGCAACGAACAGAAAATCGGGTCATGCAAAATGAAGAAGAGATTGTGGAAAGAGAGCGCAGGCGAATTGCCCGAGATCTCCATGATACGGTGAGCCAGGAATTATTTGCAGCTAATATGATTTTGTCTGGTGTAGCCAGTCAGGATCAAGTTCTTCAACTCCCTAAAGTAGGGCAACAGTTGAAGGGGGTCACAGAAATTTTAAATACTGCTCAAAACGATTTGCGGATTCTATTGTTACACTTGCGGCCGACAGAATTAGAAGGTCGAAACTTGGTAGAAGGTCTCCAGGTGATTTTTAGAGAACTACAAGAAAAGAGCAATTTAGAAGTATACTTTGAACATGATGTTCAAAAATTACCAAAATCAATTGAAGAGCATATTTTTCGTATTGTGCAAGAAGTAGTGAGCAATACACTGAAACATGCCCATGCTAAGCGCTTGGATGTTTATCTGTTGCAAACAGAACAATCTCTCCATCTGAAATTAGCAGATGATGGAGTGGGATTTGATCCAGAATCTTTGGGTGAACTAAGTTACGGTATGAAGAATATTCAGGATCGAGTAGATGACATGGCAGGAAGAATTAAGATTTTGACCAGTCCCAAAAAGGGAGTGGCTATTGATATTAAAGTGCCGTTAGTAGAAGGAGAAGATGATGAAATTATTACTAGTAGATGATCATGAAATGGTCCGATTAGGCTTGAAAAGCTATTTAAGTATGCAAGATGGGATAGATCAAGTCCTAGAAGCCAGTGATGGTCAAGCAGGTGTAGAGTTAGCCTTACAAGAGCGACCGGATGTCATCATTATGGATATTGTCATGCCCCATATGACTGGGATTGAAGCGACACTCGCCATCCTAAAGGAGTGGCCAGATGCAAAAATATTGATCCTAACATCCTATTTGGACAATGAAAAAATCTATCCTGTCTTGGATGCGGGAGCCAAGGGCTATATGCTCAAAACTTCCAGTGCAGAGGAAATTTTACGGGCTATTCGCAAGGTGGAACAGGGAGAGTTGGCAATTGAGACAGAGGTCAGCCAAAAAGTAGAGTATCGAAAAAATCACGTGGAACTCCATGACGACCTGACAGCGCGTGAACGAGATATCTTGGCTTTGCTAACCAAGGGATATGAAAATCAACGGATTGCTGATGAGTTATTCATTTCATTAAAAACAGTCAAGACCCATGTGTCGAATATTTTGTCAAAATTAGAAGTGAGCGACCGTACTCAGGCAGTGGTCTATGCCTTCCAGCATCACTTGGTTTCTCAGGAAGATTTTTAGTCAAAAACATGCTATAATAGACAGCATACTGAATGGAGACCCACATGGATGCAAAAACACGCTACAAAGCAAAAAAGATTAAAATAGTATTTTTTGATATTGACGATACCTTACGAAATGTTGAGACCGGCTATGTTCCGGCTTCGGTCACCAGAGTATTCTCTCAATTACGAGAAAAAGGAATTTACACAGCTATTGCTAGTGGGAGAGGGATTTTTGGAGTGCCGGAAGAAATCAAGGCTCTCCAACCTGACTTTTACGTCACTCTGAATGGTTCCTACGTGATTGATCGTAAGGACAATGTCATTTATGAAGAAAGGGTACCAAATCCACTTGTTCAGGACTTTATTGCTTGGGCTAAGCAGGTAGGGATTCATTATGGTTTGGTTGGGAGTCATCAAGCAGCTCTTTCAGCTCGGACAGAAGAGATGAGCCAGGCCATTGATCCCATTTATCCAAACCTACCAGTAGATCTTGATTTTGCTGCCAAACATCCCATTTATCAGATGTGGACATTCGAGACTGGTAAAACATTCGATGCCCTACCTGAGAATTTGGAGCAAAAATTGCGTTTGGTTCGTTGGCACCCAATCTCATCAGATGTTGTCTTGGATCAGCAATCAAAAGCTCATGGTGTCTCAAAAGTAGTCGAAAAATTGGGATTCAAACCAGAAAATGTCTTAACATTTGGGGATGGATTGAACGACTTAGAACTATTTGACTATGCTGGTTTAGCGATTGCCATGGGGAATGCCCAGGATGCATTAAAAGCAAAAGCAGATTATGTCACAAAAAATTTAGAAGAAGATGGCATCTTACATGCCTTAGAGGAGTTAAAAATGGTTGAAAAAGAATTGCATTTACCACAAACAAAAATGGATCAAGAAACAGGACCAATTGCGACGATTCATACCAACTATGGAGAACTGAAGATTCGTCTCTTCCCTGATCAAGCACCGAAAACAGTAGCAAACTTTATTGCGCTAGCGAAAGATGGCTACTACAATGGAGTGATTTTCCACCGCATCATTAAAGATTTCATGATTCAAGGTGGGGACCCAACTGGAACAGGTATGGGTGGAGAATCCATCTATGGAGAGTCTTTTGAAGATGAATTCTCAGAAGAGTTGTACAATATCCGTGGTGCGTTATCCATGGCCAATGCCGGTCCAAATACCAACGGCAGTCAATTCTTCATCGTTCAAAACCAACACCTTCCTTATTCTAAAAAGGAAATTGCCCGTGGTGGTTGGCCTGAAGCTATTGCAGAGATTTACGCAGAAGAAGGAGGAACTCCTCATTTGGACCGTCGTCACACAGTTTTCGGTCAGTTGATGGATGAAGCTTCTTATCAAGTATTGGATACAATTGCGGCAGTTGAGACAGGTGCCATGGACAAACCTAAAGAAGATGTGGTCATGGAATCGATTGACATTGAGGGAGAGGCATGAGAATCGGGGATAAACTCAAGGGTGTTGTGACAGGCTTGCAACCTTATGGAGCCTTTGTTGAATTAGAGACAGGGGTAACCGGTTTGATCCATATTTCTGAAATCCGTAGTGGATATATCGACAACATTCATGATATCTTAAAAATTGGGGATCAAGTTTATACCCAGGTTATTGATATAGATGAATACTCTGGGAAGGCTAGCTTGTCCCTTCGAACCTTAGAAGCTGGGAACAGAAAACATTTTCGCCATCATCGTTTTTCAAATGATCGCCATAAGATCGGTTTTACTCCTTTAGCCAAGCAATTACCTATTTGGATTAAAGAAAGTAAAGAATTTTTGAGTGATACCAATCAGGTAAAATAAGAATTTGTTTCTGCAGATAGAAGAAAAAGAGGCTACATCGTAGCCTCTTTTTTATTCTTGATCAAAATCGTAAAGGGTGGTTGAAAGGTAACGCTCTCCATTATCCGGTGCCAAAGCCAAGACTTTTTTACCAGCTCCAAGCTCTTTAGCGACTTCAATTGCTGCATAGATAGCGGCAGCAGATGAAATTCCAACTAAGAATCCTTCTTTTCCACCAATGTAGCGACCTAATTCTAAAGCTTGTTCAGAAGTGACGCGGATTACGCCATCATAAGAATTGGTATCCAACGTTTCTGGAATGAAACCTGCTGACAATCCTTGGATTTTGTGTGGTCCAGGTTTTTCACCAGAAAGAATCGCTGATTCATCTGCTTCGACTGCATAGACTTGAACAGCTGGGTTGACTTTTTTCAAGGCATGAGAAACACCTGAAATAGTTCCACCAGTTCCAACACCACTGACGTAAGCATCCAATCCATTTGGCCCAAAAGCTTCTAAAATTTCTTGTCCTGTTGTTGCTTCATGGACTTCTGGGTTGGCGCTGTTGTTAAATTGAAGGGGAAGGAAACCGTTTCGTTCTGCAGCGATTTCTTCTGCTTTAGCGATAGCTCCTTTCATTCCTTCGCTACCTGGAGTTAAGACAAGTTCTGCTCCATAAGCTTGAATGATTTTCCGACGTTCAACACTCATGGTTTCAGGCATGACGATGACCACTTTATACCCTTTGGCAGCACCGACCCATGACAAACCAATTCCTGTATTTCCGCTGGTTGCTTCAACGATAGTAGAACCGGGTTGAAGAAGTCCATCTCGTTCTGCTTTTTCAATCATGCTAAGAGCAATCCGGTCTTTAACAGATGAACCAGGGTTGAATGCTTCTAACTTAACATAGACATCAGCAGCCCCTTCAGGTACTAGGTGATTCAATTTTACAATAGGTGTTTTTCCGATTAATTCTGTAATATTTTGATAGATTGGCATACGATATACACTCCTTTGTTAGTGTATCCAGTATACCGCCAGTAAGAAGGTTTGTAAAATATAAAAAAGCTATCGATGCGATAGCCTTTTTTTATAACGGGATAGGAACTTCCACTTCCTTTAATCCCTGATCACTAATCTCAACTTTTCCATGGTAAAAATCAACCAGGTCGGCAATCACATCTTCTTTTTGCCCTTTATCTACATAGATTAGACTAAAGACAGCATCGGTGAAGTCTGTCTGGTATTCTGTTAATTGGTGAGCGGATAAAAAGTTCGCAAACTCTTGGTATTGGGGATAAGTTAAGCTAATCCCTAGACCAACCTGCTCTTTGATCTCAACGAGACCGATTTCTTTTACAGCTTGTGCGACACTGCCAGCATAAGCGCGAATGAGTCCGCCGGCTCCAAGCTTGATCCCTCCAAAATAACGAGTAACGACACAGCAGACATTGGTCAGTTCGTGGTTCTCTAAAACACCAAGCATGGGCACGCCAGCAGTCCCACTCGGTTCGCCATCGTCACTGGTCCGTTTAATTTCAAATTGCTCTCCAATGACAAAAGCAGAACAATTGTGAGTTGCCTTATAATGTTCCTTCTTGATAGCGGCTATAAAGTCGCGAGCTTCCTCTTCAGTATAAACTCGTTTAACATGGCAAAGAAAGCGGGATTTTTTAATTTCTTCTTGGACGAGACCGTCCTCTTTAAAAGTCTTGTATTCCATACATTTATTTTACAAAAAAACTCTTAAAACTGCGAGCTTTTACGAATATATAAGTATGAAACTTGAAGATTGTTATGGACGCTTGTTCACCCAAGACCAACTGGAGGATGACCTGCTTGAGCAGGCTCAGCAACTACCAGCTATAGTGCAGGAAAAGACGGCGTTGACTTGTAATCGGTGCGGAACCCAGATTGATAAGACTAGATGGAAACTACAGATAGGAAGTTACTATTGTAGAGCTTGCATTCAATTAGGAAGAGTTAGAAGTGACCAAGCACTTTATTACTTTCCCCAACAAGCCTTTCCGCAAGAAGAAGTCTTAAGATGGCAGGGGACCTTAACTCCTTTTCAAAGTCGGGTTTCCCAGGAGTTGGTTCAATCCTTAACAGAAAGCAAGCCAATGATGGTACACGCAGTAACAGGAGCAGGTAAAACGGAAATGATGTACCAAGTGGTGGCGGAAACGATTAAAAAAGGGAGATGTGTGTGCATTGCTACACCAAGGATTGACGTGTGTATTGAATTGTATAAACGGATGACGCTGGACTTTTCCTGTCCCATCTCCTTGTTGCACGGTGATTCAGACCCTTATTTCCGAACGCCTCTTGTCATATCCACTACTCATCAATTACTCAAATTTTATCAAGCTTTCGATCTACTCATAATCGATGAAGTCGATGCCTTTCCTTTTGTTGACAACCCCGTTCTCTATCATGCCGTTTCAAATGCAGTGACCAAGAACGGGAAGCTCATCTATTTGACAGCAACCTCCACAGAAGAATTGGATAAAAAGGTCAAAAAACAGGAGATAAAACGCGTTAGCCTACCTAGACGCTTTCATGGTAATCCACTTGTGGTCCCTAAGAAAGTATGGCTAAAAGATCTACGTAAAAAAATAGAAAAGAAACAAGTGCCAATGAAGTTGCTCAAGCTAATAAAAGAACAACGGAAAACATCCTTCCCCCTGATCCTATTTGTATCAGAAATCGAATTAGGAGAAAAAATCCTCATTCTATTAAGAAGGGCCTTCAAGAATGAGATCATCGAACTAGTAACCTCAAAAACGGATAACAGGTTGGAACTGGTAGAAAAATTTCGCAATCAAGAAATCACTATCCTTGTGTCAACGACCATTCTTGAACGGGGGGTCACCTTCCCTAAAGTAGACGTGTTTGTAATCGAGGCCAACCATCGATTGTTTACCAAGAGTGCTCTGGTTCAAATCGCTGGTCGTGTGGGAAGAAGTATGGAAAGACCCACAGGGGAATTACTATACTTGGCAGAAGGTAGTAGCAAAGAGATGACGCAAGCTATTAAAGAAATAAAAGAAATGAATCGGGAGGCAGGCTTTTGAGTAATTGTTTACTATGTGATGAAGAGCTTTCCAATCAAGAATCCTTAAAGAGCCTCATCCTAATGAAAAAGGATAATCCAACGATGTGTGACAACTGTAAAAACAAGTTTGAGCCAGTAAGTGAAGCTGGTTGCCAGTCTTGTTATAAGAAATCCTCAGAAACCTATTGTGAAGATTGCCAAGAGTGGAAACGAAAAGGAAAGAAGGTAAACCATAGAGCGCTTTACTATTATAATGAAGAAATGAAGGAATATTTTCAAAGGTACAAATTTCAGGGTGACCAATTGTTAGCTTGTCTCTTTGCTGAAGAAATGAAGGCAGAACTAAAAAAATATAAAGGCTATACCATAGTTCCCATACCTTTAAGCGATGCTAGAAAAAAGAAAAGGGGTTTTAATCAGGTAACAGCCATTTTAGAATCTGCGGGGATCCCCTATCAAGACCTATTGAGAAAAAAGGATACAAAGGCCCAATCACAAAAAAATAAAAAGGAAAGATTGAAAGCAGAACAAGCCTTTGAACGCATAGAGCTAGAAAATCAAAGCTGGCCGAAGAAAATAATGATAGTGGATGATATCTATACAACAGGAGCAACCATTGAAAGAGCCAAAGAAATGTTAATTGTAAATGGGGTGAAAGAAATAAGATCTTTTTCATTAGCAAGATAGAATAATCAAAAATATATTTGCAAAAACAAAATGAAAGCGTTATAATATAGATATAAAAAGAAAAACGTTTAGAAAGAAGGTACTTATATGATTAAATATAGTATCCGTGGTGAAAACCTAGAAGTAACAGAAGCCATTCACGACTACGTCGTTTCTAAACTCGAAAAAATTGAAAAATATTTTCAAGCAGAGCAAGAATTGGATGCCCGCGTAAACCTAAAAGTTTATCGTGAAAAAACTGCAAAAGTTGAGGTCACGATTCCACTTGGTTCCATTACACTTCGTGCAGAAGATGTTTCTCAAGATATGTATGGATCTATTGACTTGGTAGTTGATAAGATTGAACGTCAAATTCGAAAGAATAAAACAAAGATTGAAAAGAAAAATCGTAGCAAATCTGCAACCAGCAAAATCTTTACAGACGCTCTGGTTGAGGAAAGTGTTGCTCTTGAAAAAGTTGTCCGCACAAAAACGATTGACATTGAACCAATGGAACTAGATGAAGCCATCCTACAAATGGAACTATTGGGACATGACTTCTTCATCTATAAGGATGTGGAAGATAACACAACAAACGTCATCTACCGTCGTGAAGATGGAGATGTAGGACTTCTTGAAGTCAAAGAAAAATAAGCTAATACAATAAGAAAGCTCCTGTAGAATATACAGGAGCTTTCTTATATGATAGGAAGATAAAGTTTCTAAAATCAAAAAAACAACAAAAAATTTAAAAAAATAGAAAAAAGATATTGACAAGGACATATGGACGTGATATACTAATATAGTTGTCGCGCGAGAGCGACAAAGACCTTTGAAAACTGAACAAGACGAACCAATGTGCAGGGCGCTACAACTGATGTTGTAGTACTGAACAATGAAAAAAACAATAAATCTGTCAGTGACAGAATGAGTTTAAGACAAACAATTATTTTAATGAGAGTTTGATCCTGGCTCAGGATGAACGCTGGCGGCGTGCCTAATACATGCAAGTAGAACGCTGAAGCTTGGTGCTTGCACCGAGCGGATGAGTTGCGAACG
>CABIZZ010000003.1 GCA_902363395.1 Streptococcaceae bacterium | reverse complement strand
GCCAGCGTTCATCCTGAGCCAGGATCAAACTCTCATTAAAATAATTGTTTGTCTTAAACTCATTCTGTCACTGACAGATTTATTGTTTTTTTCATTGTTCAGTACTACAACATCAGTTGTAGTGCCCTGCACATTGGTTCGTCTTGTTCAGTTTTCAAAGGTCTTTGTCGCTCTCGCGCGACAACTATATTAGTATATCACGTCCATATAGTCTTGTCAATATCTTTTTTCTATTTTTTTAATTTTTTTGTTGTTTTTTTAATTTGAAAAAAGGAAATGCTGTTAAATCAGCATTTCCCAAGTTCTTTTATAATTTCTTCGAGATAAACTTCTTCTTGGTTTCCGCGATCCATCAATCCTCTTTTTGAGATTTTTATCAGATCTAATGAATATTGTTTAATTTTTACTAATTCATTTTCAGTTAACTGTTTTTTCGAATATTGTCTTCTTAATTCTTTTGGATTATCTTTATTAAAATCAAAAACGATATTTTGAGCTAAATACTCGTCTAATTCTTTGATATTATGATGCAATCCGACATGAAATGCAATTGGAGCAAATGTTTTATTTAATGGTTGAGTACAAACACTTCTATATTCGATGGTTCCTCTTGTTGTTAAATCTTGAAAATGGTAGCTTCTATGATTCTTCAGGTCCTCTTCCTGCGGTTTTATTTCTTGTCTAGTTCCATCTAAACGATAGGCTACTATTTTTTCTTTTGCGAGGTAATCCTCTACTCTAATAGGTTCGAAATATAGGATTTCATCCTCACGATAAACATAAAACAAGGCTGTCTTCGCTAAATATTCTAGAAAGTCCTGTTCATTTATAAACACTTTAGGATTTACACCAACATTTTCCTGATAATAGCCATGCATGGAATCTTCCCAGAAAATATCTCTTGAAATCTTCGTATCCCAGTCCTCTCCATCAAAAACGGAATTAGCAAACAGATATGCTTTTGCTGGCTCCACCTTATTCATTGCATTAATTATTTCCAAATAATTCGTTCTTGAAACATCCAATTGTACTTGATTGCCACAAATAAAGGTTCCATAGTCTGGATAATGATGGAATCGATGGTTAGGATATTGTCCAGACAGTTGCAAGAATTGAATCAGCATTTTATAACGATCAATTTTTACAGGTTTATTTTCATTTATTCTCCAATAAGGATGAATGCCTTTTCCTTCTATTTGATGCCGTCTCTCTCTTAAGAATGGCTGAATGATCCCTAAATAGTGTTGAAACCGGCTTTCGACTTCTTGGATGGTTTTAGTCTTTTCAAAAGCAAATTCAATGGTATTGTAAGATAACTCAAATACAATTTGATCTTTGTTTATTTTATGTTGTAACTGGACTGGATTCCCATCTTCATCTTGTTTAATCGCAATAAACTCTTCAACTTCTTGCAGATGCTTAAAAAGAGCCTTTGTAACCAGTACATCCGTTTTATTCCCCATTGTATTTACGATTGGAAATTCGAGTTCAACCCCAATGTACTGCTCTGGATTATCTTTTAGCGAGGCAAGATAACGCTTTGCCAATAATTGCTGGGCGAGTGCTTGTGATTTTTCTTTTACTGTCATAACTCTTCTATTATATCAAAAAAACGCCTGCTTACGAAATTGTTTTAAATTAAAGCAATTTCGTAAACAAGCGTCTACCATTTACCTCAATATGATGAGTGTTACCGCTAGGATAAATCCTAGCGGCAGACCAGAGCTAGACTAAGAAGAACCGTTCAGTCCTTCCAACATCATAACACTCAACAAAATTGATGATTTTATACTAATTCGATAATTGCCATTGGCGCAGCATCCCCACGGCGTGGTTCAGTTTTAAGGATACGAGTATATCCACCATTGCGCTCAGCATAACGTGGTGCAAGTTCAGAGAACAATTTTTGAAGTGCAGTTGTTTCTGAATATTTACCAGTTTCTTCATCAAAGTTTTGTGATGCAACTTCGTTACGTACGTAAGCAGCTGCTTGACGACGTGCATGCAAGTCACCACGTTTACCTAAAGTAATCATTTTTTCAACTGATTTACGGATTTCTTTTGCACGTGCTTCAGTTGTTACGATTGCTTCATTGATGATAAGATCTGTAGTCAAATCACGAAGCATTGCTTTACGTTGTGAGCTAGTGCGTCCTAGTTTACGGTAAGCCATGTATTCCTCCTCTATTTATCGTTTTTTAGCCCAAGGCCTAAATCGGCAAGCTTAACTTTAACTTCTTCGAGACTCTTACGTCCAAGGTTACGAACCTTCATCATTTCTGGTTCAGATTTTTCTGTCAAATCATACACAGTATTGATACCGGCACGTTTCAAACAGTTATATGAACGAACAGAAAGATCCAATTCTTCGATGGTACGTTCTAGTACTCGATCATCTGATGCTGTATCTACTTCCTTCATAACATCTGTCGCAATCGCGATTTCTGTTAAGTTCGTAAAGAGGTTAAGGTGTTCTGTCAAAATACGAGCAGATAAACCTAAAGCATCTTCTGGAATAATTGTTCCATTTGTTAAGATTTCAAGGGTTAGTTTGTCAAAACCATCGTTGCTACCAACGCGAGCTGGTTCAACTTGGTAATTAACTTTTGTCACTGGCGTATAGATTGAATCTACAGCAAGTGTACCTACTGGTGCATCATCTTTTTTATTCTGATCAGCTGGAACATATCCACGACCGCTGTTTACAGTCAAAGTCGCTTTGAAGCTTGATCCTTCACCGATTGTGAAAAGATAATGATCAGGGTTTACAATTTCAATATCACTATCTGTAAGAATATCTCCAGCAGTCACTTCTGCAGGACCTTCTACATCAAGTTCAATAATCTTTTCGTCTTGGACGTAAGATTTTACAGCGATCCCTTTAACGTTAAGAATGATTTGCATAACGTCTTCACGGACACCTGGAACTGTATCAAATTCGTGCAATACACCTTCAATGTTAATTGAAGTAACAGCAGCACCTGGAAGTGAAGCTAATAATACGCGACGAAGAGAGTTCCCTAGTGTTGTACCATAACCACGTTCAAGTGGTTCTACTACAAATACACCGTAATCTTTATTTTCATCAATTTTTGTTATATTTGGTTTTTCAAACTCAATCATTTGCTATACTCCCTCTGAAACGAAAAGCTGTGTAATTGTTGATGATTATACACGGCGACGTTTTGGAGGACGAGCACCATTGTGTGGCACAGGAGTCACATCGCGGATTGCAGTAACTTCAAGACCAGCAGCAGCAAGAGCACGAATAGCAGACTCACGACCAGAACCAGGACCTTTAACAGTAACTTCTACTGATTTAAGACCATGTTCTTGAGCTGATTTTGCAGCAGCTTCTGAAGCCATTTGTGCAGCAAATGGTGTAGATTTACGAGAACCTTTGAAACCAAGAGCACCTGCAGATGACCATGCAATTGCGTTACCATGCACATCAGTAATCATAACAATTGTGTTATTAAATGTTGCGTGAATATGAGCAATACCTGATTCGATATTCTTTTTCACACGACGTTTACGTGTTGGTTTAGCCAAGATTTTTACCTCCTTATTTTATTTTCTTATTTTTTCTTACCAGCAATCGCAACAGCTTTACCTTTACGAGTGCGAGCATTGTTTTTAGTGTTTTGTCCACGAACAGGAAGTCCACGACGGTGACGGATACCACGGTATGAACCGATTTCCATCAAACGTTTAATGTTCAAGTTCACTTCACGACGAAGGTCACCTTCTACTTTAATTGCGTCAACTTCACGACGGATAGCATCTTCTTGATCTGGTGTAAGGTCGCGAACACGAATATCTTCAGAAACGCCTGCAGCAGCAAGAATTTTCTTAGATGTTGGAAGTCCGATACCGTATACATAAGTCAATGAAATTACTACACGTTTGTCATTTGGAATGTCAACTCCAGCAATACGAGCCATGTTTTCTCCTTTCTATCTTATCCTTGACGTTGTTTGTGTTTTGGATTTGCTGGGCAAATTACCATAACACGACCATTACGACGAATTACTTTACAGTATTCGCAAATTGGTTTGACCGATGGTCTTACTTTCATTTTTATCCCTCCAAGTTTTTCGATTATTTAAAGCGGTATGTGATACGTCCACGTGTCAAATCGTACGGACTCATCTCCACTGTAACACGATCTCCCGCTAAAATACGAATATAGTTTTTACGAATTTTACCAGAAACTGTTGCTAAAATCTGATGTCCATTTTCAAGTTCAACCGTAAACATAGCATTCGGCATCGTATCGACTACTTTGCCTTCTACTTCAATCACATCGTCTTTTGCCACGCAAAAGTACCTCCATAAATTTCGATTCATTCCTCTGAGCACAGAGGTAACAATTATAAGTCAGACTAATTCATTGTATCACTTGTTGTCAATTATTGCAAGTGACTAAAACGTTTTTATTTCAAATTCTCCAAGACTTTTTGGATATCTTTAAAGACGTCGTTAATGTCTTGATTTCCTTCGATATCATGGACTAACCCTTTTGCACGATAATGAGCAAGAATTGGCTCACCTTGAGCAATGTTCACATCCAAGCGACGTTTAACCGTTTCTGGTTTATCGTCCTCACGTTGGTAATAGTCTTCTTCCTTGTAATCAGCTGGTGGATTGAATACCTTATGGTAGGTTTCACCTGTTTCACGGTGAATAATACGTCCACTCAAGCGTTCAAGAAGGCAAGATGGATCTACTTCGATGTTGATCACTCCTTCAAGTTCAAGACCAAGGTCGACCAAGATTTGATCCAAAGCATGTGCTTGTTCAATCGTACGAGGGAAACCATCTAAGAGGAATCCTTTTTCCTTAATATCGTCTTGAGCCAAACGTTCTTTTACAATCCCGTTTGTCACATCATCCGGCACTAATTCACCTTTATCGATGAATGATTTTGCCAACACACCCATTTCGGTTTGATTGGCCATTGCAGCACGGAACATATCCCCAGTTGAGATATGTGCAACTTGAAATTGTTCGACAATCTTAGCCGCTTGTGTCCCCTTACCTGCTCCAGGCAATCCCATGATTAATAGATTCATAATCATTTGCTCCTTATTTTGTTTTTAAATAAGTCTGTTACGATCTAACAAACTTATTCAAAAACAAAATAGAAGGTTGACAATGTCAACCTAATTCTATTCTGTTGTATCCATGAAACCAATGTATTTGCGTTTCAATAAGTAACCTTCTAATTGTTTCATTCCTTCAATACCAGTTGAGATGATGATCAAGAGGCTAGTTCCTCCGAGAGCAACTGTATCTGTTAAACCAAAGACATCCCGGGCAAGAATTGGAATAATGGTGATGAATCCAAGGAAGAGAGAACCAACCGTAGCCAACCGTCTAAGAAGACGTGACATGTAGTCTTCTGTTCCCTTACCAGGACGTACACCTGGAATGTAGGCACCACTCTTTTGTAGATTTTCCGCAGTTTTTTCTGGGTTAATCTGTACAAATGTGTAGAAGAAAGTAAACAAAATGATTAGCAAAGCATACATTGCTACACCTGTTGGTGTATTGGTTGCTAACATAGATTGTGCTGTTCGAACCCATCCAGCATTGTAACCCATGGCACTAATGACCTGGAAAATTGCTGCCGGCGCAGCTGTGATCGAACTAGCAAAGATGACAGGAATAACTCCAGCTGGATTAACCTTCAATGGAAGATAAGAGCTAGAAGGTGCTCCTTGTGCAATCTTTGTGTATTGAATTGGAATTTTATACTGTGCTTGTTCCACAAAGGTTGTGAAGTAGACAATCACTAATACCGCTAAGATTAATATCCCTACGAAAATTAGTGAATTGTTCAATTGTCCAGGACGGACGTTGACAAATGAATCTTCGTAAACACCTTTGATCATTTCTGGAATGGAAGAAACAATCCCCGCAAAGATAATCATAGAAACACCGTTTCCGTATCCTTTGTCGGAAATCTGTTCTCCCAACCAGGTCACAATCATCGAACCTGTCGTTAAAATTGCACCAATCAAGATGTAGGTTTCAACGTTCGGTGTCGATACTAATTTAGCTTGTGACAAAGTATGGAAAGTAGCTGTAATTCCAATGGATTGGACGAAAGCTAGAACCAAGGCAATATAGCGTGTTGCCTGATTTAACTTTCTCCGCCCAACTTCTCCTTGTTTCCCCCACTCAACAAACTTCGGAAGTAAATCCATTTGAAGAAGCTGAACTACGATGGAAGCAGTGATGTAAGGACTCACCCCAAGGGCGAAGACAGAGAAGTTTCTCATAGCATTCCCTGACACCAAGCTCATCATATTCAAGAAGGAAACATCTTGTAAGTTGTTAAGGATTTTCGCATTCACACCAGGAACCGTAATCGTGGTCCCGATTCGAAATACAAGTATGATAAAAATAGTAAATAAAATTTTTGATCGTACTTGTTTTACCTTAAATGCATCTTTTAATAATTTAAAGAACATAGGTCACCCCTCTTAGATGACTTCTACTGAACCACCTTTAGCAGTGATAGCTTCTTCAGCTGATTTAGAGAATTTAGCTGCCTTAACAGACAATTTCTTAGTCAATTCTCCGTTACCAAGAATTTTAATTCCTGATTTTTCAGCTTTTACAATACCTGCTTCAACAAGTACAACTGGTGTTACTTCAGCACCATCTTCGAAGACGTTCAACTGATCAAGGTTTACAATCGCATATTCTTTAGCGTTGATGTTTGTAAATCCACGTTTTGGAAGACGACGGAACAATGGAGTTTGTCCACCTTCAAAACCAAGACGTACTCCGCCACCGCTACGAGCTTTTTGACCTTTTTGACCACGGCCAGAAGTTTTACCATTACCAGATGAAGTACCACGACCAACACGGTTGCGGACTTTACGTGAACCTGCAGCAGGTTGTAATTCATGAAGTTTCATTATTATTTTCTCCTCTTTTGTAAATTGCTAACGCATGTAATCAGGAAAAGGTGTCCCGACTACAAACTCGCCTATACTTATATTTAGTTTTAGGGGATGAGAAAATTCTCATACCCCTGAAAACCTTGTTCTATTTCAAAATAGATTATTTTACTTCTTCAACTGTTACCAAGTGAGATACTGCAGTAATCATACCACGTACTGCTGGGTTATCTTCTTTAATAACAGAGCTGTTCAATTTGCCAAGTCCAAGTGCTACAACAGTTTTACGTTGTGACGGGATGCGTCCGATTGGAGACTTAGTCAAAGTAATTTTAATTTGAGCCATTTGAATCTCCTTTCTTAAGCCAAGTCAGAAACTGAAATACCACGAAGGGCAGCAACTTCTTCAGCGCGTTTCAATTGAGCTAAACCTTCCACTGTTGCACGAACAATGTTGATTGGAGTGTTTGATCCAAGTGATTTAGATGTTACATCTGCAATACCTGCCAATTCAACAACGGCACGAACTGCACCACCTGCAGCAACCCCAGCCCCTTCGATAGCTGGTTTCAACAATACACGAGCTCCACCAAATACTGATGTTACTTCGTGAGGAATTGTTGTTCCAACCATAGGAACTTCAATCAAGTTTTTCTTAGCATCTTCTACTGCTTTACGGATTGCTTCTGGTACTTCTTGAGCTTTACCTGTACCAAAACCAACACGTCCGTTACGGTCACCAACAACTACAAGAGCTGCAAAGCGAAGACGACGTCCACCTTTAACAACTTTTGTAACACGGTTGATGGCAACTACGCGTTCTTCAAGTTCAACTGCATTGTCTTTAAATGCCATTTTCTAGTGTCCTCCTATTAGAATTTCAATCCGTTTTCACGAGCTGCATCAGCCAAAGCTTTAACACGTCCGTGATATAGATATCCACCGCGGTCGAACACCACTTCAGAAATACCTTTAGCAACTGCACGTTCAGCAACAAGTTTGCCGACAACAACGGCTTGTTCAGTTTTAGTTCCTTTTGAAACTTCTTTGTCAAGAGTTGAAGCGCTTGCGAGCGTTACACCCGCTACGTCATCAATTACTTGAGCGTAGATGCCTGTATTAGAACGGAATACGTTCAAACGTGGGCGATCAGCAGTTCCAGAGAGTTTTCCGCGAACGCGACGGTGGCGTTTTTGACGGATTTTATTTTTATCTGGTTTCGAAATCACAATTTTCACCTCTTAATTTTAAAATCATGTGCTAAGCACTGAGTTGGTAAGATGAAGATTGGTTGAAAAACAACCAAACTACATTATTTACCTGTTTTACCTTCTTTACGGCGAACGAATTCACCAACATAACGGATCCCTTTACCTTTGTAAGGTTCTGGTGAACGAAGGCTACGTACGTAAGCAGCTGTTTGACCAACTACTTCTTTTGAAATTCCGCTAACAACGATTGTTGTTGGGTTTGGAAGTTCAAAAGTAATTCCTTCTGGAGCTTCAACTTCGTCTGGATGTGATTTACCAACAGCCAAAACAAGTTTTGATCCTTGAAGTTGTGCACGGTAACCAACCCCGCGCATTTCAAGTTCTTTCTTGAATCCTTCTGAAACACCAATTACCATGTTGTTCAAAAGGGCACGAGTAGTTCCGTGGATAGTTTTCATTTCTTTTGAATCGTTTGGACGGTGAAGAGTTACTTCAGTACCTTCCACACGGATTTCAATATCTTTTGAGAACTCACGAGTAAGTTCTCCTTTAGGTCCTTTTACAGTTACAACGTTGTCATTGTTAGTGAGTTCAACACCAGCAGGCAACACGATAACTTTATTACCAATACGTGACATGTTTTTATTCTCCTGTTAAATTGTCAGGCCTTTGAAGGCCAGTTTTCACGGGGTTTAAGATACTTGTTTAGTTCAAGAGCTGAACTGAACACGCTCTAAGAACTGTGTATCTTGATTTGAGTTCGAGCTAAGAATTTGGTGAAAAAGATAAGTTTGTCTTGGAGCATCGCTCCTGTTACAAACTTCCTATTTTCACTGCATTCTTTTAACGCTCTCACATCATCAATTACCAAACGTAAGCGATAACTTCTCCACCAACGTTCTTTTGGCGTGCTTCTTTATCAGTAAGCAAACCTTCAGAAGTTGAAAGGATAGCAATTCCAAGTCCGTTAAGAACTTTTGGAAGATCTTCACGTTTTTTGTAAACACGCAAACCTGGTTTAGAAACACGTTTCAAGTTTGTGATAACTTTTTCACCGTTTGCTCCGTATTTCAAGAACACGCGGATGATTCCTTGTTTGTCATCTTCGATTACTTCAACGTTTTTTACAAAACCTTCGCGTTTAAGGATTTCAGCAATCCCTTTTTTGATGTTTGATGCAGGTACTTCAAGTACTTCGTGTTTTGCTTGGTTAGCGTTACGAATACGAGTTAGGAAGTCTGCGATTGGGTCAGTCATAACCATTTTATATTTCTCCTCTTACTAGTAGTTTGAATGTTTCACTTGCTAGTTAATGATTGAGCTAGGCTCAGAAAGTTTTGATACATACAAATGAGGATTTCTCATTTGAACACGAGCTACAACCTGGGCAAAAAAGATAGATTTGTCTTGGAGCATCGCTCCTGCATCAAATCTCCTATTTTTGCTGAGGTTGTCACGCTCTTTGTATCATGCTATTACCAAGATGCTTTAGTGACACCAGGGATTTGTCCTTTGTATGCCAATTCACGGAAGCAAACACGGCAAAGTTTAAACTTGCGGTAAACTGAGTGTGGACGTCCACAACGTTCACAGCGAGTGTATGCTTGAGTAGAGAACTTCGCTGGGCGTTTGTTCTTAGCAATCATAGATTTTTTAGCCATTAGTTTTACCTCCTATATTATTTTGCAAACGGCATACCAAGGCCAGTAAGCAATGCACGTGATTCTTCGTCTGTGTTCGCAGTAGTTACGATTACGATATCCAAACCACGAGTTTTATCAACATCATCAAAGTTGATTTCTGGGAAGATCAATTGTTCTTTCACACCAAGTGTGTAGTTTCCGCGTCCGTCAAATGATTTTGTTGGGACACCATGGAAGTCACGAACACGTGGAAGTGAAACTGAAACCAATTTGTCCAAGAATTCGTACATACGTTCGCCACGAAGTGTTACTTTCGCACCGATCGCTACACCTTCACGAAGACGGAAGCCGGCGATTGATTTTTTAGCTTTTGTGATAAGTGGTTTTTGACCTGAGATCAATGCCAATTCTTCAGCAGCTTTCTCAAGGTTTTTAGCGTTAGAAACAGCATCTCCAACACCCATGTTCAAAACGATCTTATCAACTTTTGGCACTGCCATAACTGATGAGTAGTTAAATTGTTCAGTCAAAGCTGGAACTACTTCATTAAGGTATTTTTCTTTTAAACGATTAGCCATTATACTTCTCCTTTCCTTCGTGATTAGTCAAGCACTTCGCCTGATTTTTTGTTATAACGAACTTTTTTGCCATCTACGAATTTGTAGCCAACACGTCCAGCAACACCGTTCTTGTCCAAGACTTGAACGTTTGATACATGGATTGGAGCTTCTTTTTCGATGATAGCACCTTGAGGGTTTTCGTTATTTGGACGTTGGTGTTTTTTAACAAGGTTTACACCTTCAACAACAACTTTATTTACTTTTGGAAGAGCAGCAACGACTTTAGCTTCAACACCTTTGTCTTTACCAGCAATTACACGAACTTTGTCGCCAGTTTTTACAAACATTTTATTCTCCTTTTATTCTTACGCCCTATGGGCACCCTGGCCAATGAGCCAGGGGACTGTGTTTGTGATTTTTTAAATTAAAGTACTTCTGGAGCAAGTGATACGATCTTCATGAAACCACCGTCACGCAATTCACGAGCGACTGGGCCAAAGATACGAGTTCCGCGAGGAGTTTTGTCTTCACGGATGATCACTGCAGCATTTTCGTCGAATTTGATGTATGAACCATCTTTACGACGAGCACCTGATTTAGTACGAACGATAACAGCTTTTACAACGTCACCTTTTTTAACCGCACCACCAGGAGTAGCTTGTTTTACAGATGCTACGATGACATCACCGATACCTGCGAATTTACGTCCTGAACCACCAAGAACTTTGATTGTCAAGATTTCGCGTGCACCACTGTTGTCAGCGACTTTCAAACGAGTTTCTGTTTGAATCATTTAAGTTTTCTCCTTTCAGGTTTGATTAGATGATAACCGCTTCTTCAACAACTTCTACAAGACGGAAGCGTTTTGTAGCTGAAAGCGGACGAGTTTCCATGATACGAACGATATCGCCTTCTTTGGCAACGTTGTTTTCATCATGTGCTTTGTATTTTTTAGAATAGTTGATACGTTTACCATAGACTGGGTGGTTACGTTTAGTTTCAACTACAACTGTGATTGTTTTGTCCATTTTGTCAGACACAACGCGTCCAACAAGAACTTTACGATTATTGCGTTCCATTGAAATTCTCCTTCCCTAGTCTATTATTTAGCTTCTGACTGAACAGTTTTGATACGAGCGATTTGTTTTTTCACTTCTTTCAAACGTCCAGTTTGCTCCAATTGACCTGCAGCAGCTTGGAAACGAAGTTCAAACAATTCTTTTTTCAATTCATTTTCACGCTTCGCGAGTTCTTCTTGAGAAAGACCACGAAGTTCTTTAACAAATTCTTTTACTTCTGTAAGTTTCATGACCTCTCCTTATTTTGCTTCACGTTTTACGAATTTACATTTAACTGGTAATTTGTGGCTTGCAAGACGAAGCGCTTCACGAGCGATCTCTTCAGATACACCAGCAACTTCAAACATTACTTTACCACGTTTAACTGGTGCTACCCAACCTTCAGGTGCCCCTTTACCAGATCCCATACGTACCCCGATAGCTTTAGCGGTGTATGATTTGTGTGGGAAGATCTTGATCCAAACCTTACCACCACGCTTCATGTAACGAGTCATGGCAATACGAGCTGCCTCGATTTGGCGGTTAGTGATCCAGTGGCTAGTTGTAGCTTGAAGACCGTATTCACCGAATGCTACTTCTTTTCCACCTTTTGCTTCACCGCGCATTTTACCACGGAATTCGCGACGGTGTTTTACACGTTTAGGTACTAACATTGGTTATTTACCTCCTTTAGCGTCTTTACGAGCTGGAAGAACTTCACCACGGTAGATCCATACTTTAACACCAAGTTTACCGTAAGTAGTGTCTGCTTCTTCCCAAGCGTAATCGATATCAGCGCGAAGTGTGTGAAGTGGAACAGTTCCTTCAGAGTATCCTTCTGCACGGGCGATATCTGCACCGTTCAAACGACCTGATACTTGAGTTTTGATTCCTTTAGCTCCAGCACGCATAGCACGTTGGATCGCTTGTTTTTGTGCACGACGGAAAGCAACACGTTGTTCCAATTGACGAGCAATTCCTTCACCAACAAGGTGAGCATCCAAGTCAGGACGTTTAATCTCAATGATGTTGATGTGGACTTGTTTGCCAGTCAATTTGTTAAGAGCTGCACGAAGTGCATCAACGTTTGCTCCACCTTTACCGATAACCATACCTGGTTTAGCAGTGTGAAGAGAAACGTTAACTTTGTTTACTGCGCGTTCGATTTCGATAGTAGAAACCGCTGCGTCAGCCAATTCTTTTTGAATGAATTTACGGATTGCAAGATCTTCATGAAGGTAATCCGCGTATTCTTTTTCAGCATACCATTTGGCATCCCAATCACGGATGATGCCGACACGCATTCCAATTGGATGTACTTTTTGACCCACGATGTTACCTCCTTATTTTTCTGTCACAACCACTGTGATGTGGCTTGTGCGTTTGTTGATTGGTGAAGCTGAACCTTTCGCACGTGGACGGAAACGTTTCATCGTTGGTCCTTCGTTTGCGAATGCTTCAGATACTACCAAGTTTGCTTTTTCCAAACCAAAGTTGTTTTCAGCGTTTGCTACTGCTGAGTTCAACACTTTCAAGATGATTTCAGCTGCTTTGTTTGGAGTGAATTTCAAGATTGCTACTGCATCGGCTACGCTTTTACCACGGATGTTGTCAAGAACAAGACGTGATTTACGAGGTGAAACACGCACTGTACGAGCCATTGCTTTAGCTGAAGTAATTTCTGCCATTTATGTTCTCCTTATTTTCTACGTGTCTTCTTGTCATCTGCAGCGTGACCTTTGTAAGTACGAGTTGGTGCAAATTCACCAAGCTTGTGACCTACCATGTCTTCTTGGATGTAAACAGGTACGTGTTTACGTCCATCATAAACTGCGATAGTGTAACCAATGAAACTTGGGAAGATCGTTGAACGACGTGACCAAGTTTTGATAACTTTTTTCTTTTCGTCATTAGCTTGAGCTTCAACTTTTTTCATCAAATGCTCATCGACGAAAGGTCCTTTTTTAAGACTGCGTCCCATTTTAATATTTTCTCCTTTAAATATAGTACCACAGCGGCTTGCGCTCACAAGGAGCGCTACCGAGCTGGCGGATCATCTAGCGCTTAAGCGACTAGTTCTAAATTATTTCTCGTTGCGACGACGAACGATAAGTTTGTCAGATTTCGCTTTCTTGTTACGAGTTTTAAGACCAAGAGCAGGTTTGCCCCATGGAGTAGATGGCGCTTTACGACCAACTGGTGCTTTACCTTCACCACCACCGTGTGGGTGATCATTCGGGTTCATTACAGAACCACGAACTGTTGGACGGATACCTTTCCAACGGCTACGACCAGCTTTACCAAGGTTTACAAGTCCATGTTGTTCGTTTCCGACAACACCAACTGTAGCACGGCAAGTACCAAGGATCATACGAACTTCGCCTGATTGAAGACGAACAAGAACATATTTACCTTCAGCACCCAATACTTGAGCAGAAGCTCCAGCAGCACGTACCAATTCTCCACCACGACCTGGTTTCAATTCGATGTTGTGGATCAAAGTACCAACTGGGATGTTAGCAAGCGGAAGAGCGTTTCCGACTTTGATATCTGCTTCTGGACCTGAAACGATACGTTGACCAACTTCAAGACCTTTTGGAGCGATGATGTATGCTTTCACACCGTCAGTGTAGTGTACCAAAGCGATGTTTGCAGAACGGTTTGGATCGTACTCAATTGTTTTTACAACTGCTTCAACGTTATCTTTGTTACGTTTGAAGTCAATCAAACGGTAATGACGTTTGTGTCCACCACCTTGGTGACGAACTGTGATACGTCCGTTGTTGTTACGACCTGCTTTGCTCTTCAATGAAACGAGCAAAGATTTCTCTGGTGTGCTTGTTGTGATTTCAGCGAAATCCAAAGAAGTCATATTACGGCGACCGTTTGTTGTTGGTTTATAAACACGAATTCCCACGATATTTCCTCCTTAGATTATTCAGCTTCAGTAGCGAACAACTCGATTGCTTTTGAATCAGCTGTAAGCGTGATGATAGCTTTTTTAGTTTTTGAAGTAAAACCAGTGTAACGTCCAACACGTTTAGCTTTTGGTTTTACGTTTACAGTGTTCACATTCGCAACTTTTACACCTTCAAAGGCAGCTTCAACAGCTTGTTTGATCAAAAGTTTGTGAGCGCGAGTGTCAACTTCGAATACATATTTGCCTGCTTCAAGTTGAGCCATTGACTTTTCAGTGATAACAGGTTTTTTGATAACATCATACAAATTCATTATGCAAGAACCTCCTCGATTTTAGAGATAGCTGCTTGAGTAACAAGAAGTTTGTCACTATTTGCGATGTCAAGAACACTTGCAGTTGTAGCAGTCGCAACTTTCACGTTTGGAAGGTTACGAGCTGAAAGAGCTGCGAATTCGTTTCCTTCTTCAAGAATAACAAGGACTTTAGAATCGATGCTCAAAGCTGCAAGAACTTTTGCAAATTCAGCAGTTTTTGGAGCTGTAAATTCAAGAGAATCAACGGCTACAAATTTGTTTTCAGCAACTTTTTCTGAGTAAACAGATTTAAGCGCAAGGCGACGAACTTTTTGAGGAAGTTTGTACGCATAGCTACGTGGAGTTGGTCCGAAGACGATTCCACCACCACGCCATTGTGGAGAGCGGATAGAACCTTGACGAGCACGTCCAGTTCCTTTTTGACGCCATGGTTTGCGTCCGCCACCTGAAACGGCTGAGCGGTTTTTAACTGCGTGAGTTCCTTGACGAAGGCTAGCACGTTGGCTGATGATCACATCAAATACAACTGCTTGGTTTGGTTCGATACCAAAGATCGCATCGTTAAGAACAACTTCGCCCGCTTGTTTACCAGTTTGGTCGAATAATGTTACATTTGCCATTTTGACTGTATTCCCCTTTCCTTATTATTTACCAGCTTTAACTGCTGACTTGATAGTGATAAGAGATTTCTTAGCACCTGGTACGTTACCTTTGATAAGGATAACGTTCTTTTCTGGAACAACTTGTACAACTTCAAGGTTTTGAATTGTTACACGATCGCCACCCATGCGTCCTGCAAGGTTTTTACCTTTAAATACGCGGTTAGGTGCAACAGGTCCCATAGAACCTGGACGACGGTGGTAACGAGAACCGTGAGCCATAGGTCCACGTGATTGTCCGTGGCGTTTGATAACACCTTGGAAACCTTTACCTTTAGAAGTACCAGTTACATCAACAATGTCTCCAGCTTCGAAAGTATCAACTGTGATTTCAGCACCAACTTCCAAGCCTTCAACGTTTTTGAATTCACGAATGAAGCGCTTAGGAGCCGTGTTAGCTTTTGCTACATGTCCTTTAGCAGGTTTGTTGCTCAATACTTCGCGTTTGTCATCGAAACCAACTTGGATAGCGTTGTAACCATCTGTTTCAACAGTTTTAACTTGAAGAACAACGTTTGGAGTTGCTTCGATAACCGTTACAGGGATCAATTCGCCAGCTTCAGTGAAGATTTGAGTCATTCCCACTTTTTTCCCTAAGATTCCTTTTGTCATGAGAAAATAGTTCCTTTTCTATAGTTTTTTATTCAAAAAGTTTTTAACGAGCGTTTTTTATGCTCAAGGTATCAAGCTTTAGATTAAAGTTTGATTTCTACGTTTACACCACTTGGAAGATCCAATTTCATCAAAGCGTCAACTGTTTTTTGAGTTGGGTTGATGATATCGATCAAACGTTTGTGTGTACGCATTTCGAATTGTTCGCGAGAATCTTTGTATTTGTGAGTCGCACGAATGATTGTGTAGAGGCTACGCTCAGTTGGAAGTGGGATTGGACCCGCAACTTGTGCACCTGTACGAGTAGCTGATTCTACGATTTTTGCAGCCGCTGTGTCAAGTGTACGGTGTTCGTACGCTTTCAAACGGATGCGGATTTTTTTGTTTGCCATCTTTTTCTCCTTTTCGTCTATTTAAGATAATAGGCTAGCTCCACAAGAAAACCGACGCGCGTTGCGTGGCAATGCAACCGAGCGTGTCGCAACCTCTTGCATCAAAGCTAATAGCTGTTTTTCACAGCACCATAGTAGTTTAACACAATGAAAGCCCCAATGCAAGGAATTTGAGCAGATTTTTTTCGTTTTTTCGATGAAAGTGTTTTCGAAAGAAATAGAGTGCCAAAAAAGTTGCTATTATATAGAAAAAAGGGAGCGAGACAGAACAAATTTATATCTAATTTGTTCGTCGTCCCGCCCCCGCACAGTTGATTAGGTTATCTTTGGAACTTAATATGCTCCAAAGATACCAATCAACCGCTACGCCTCGCAGTCATTCCTATTATTCTCGGATGGCTGTAGTCTTTTTTCTTTCTATTTAGTTCTTCCTAGAAATTCCGCCCTGATTTGTTATAGCCATATTTTTCGACGAAATGCTCACGGAATTCTAAGAGATTGTCATCCATGATAGCTTGACGGACCTGCTTCATGAGGTTGATCAAGAAATACAAGTTGTGGTAGCTGGTCAAGCGAATACCGAAGGTTTCATCTGCCTTGAGGAGGTGGCGAAGATAAGCTCGGGTATAGTTTTTACAAGTGTAGCAATCACACTCGTGGTCTAGCGGTGTAAAGTCTTCTGCAAATTGCGCATTTTTCACCACCAGACGTCCTTGACTAGTCATACAGGTGCCGTTTCGCGCAATCCGCGTCGGCAAGACACAGTCAAACATGTCCACTCCACGAATAACGCCATCGATCAGACTGTCTGGAGCTCCTACTCCCATGAGATAGCGTGGCTTGTTCTCCGGTAAGAGCGGAGTTGTGAAATCCAGTACGGCATTCATCTCTTCATGGCTTTCCCCAACAGCTAAGCCACCGATGGAATAGCCTGGAAAGTCCATGCTGACGAGATCCCGAGCAGACTGACGGCGCAAGTCTTCAAATCCAGCCCCTTGGACAATCCCGAAAAGACCTTGATCATGAGGGCGACGGTGAGCCTTCAGGCCACGTTCTGCCCAACGACTGGTCCGTTCGATCGATTTCTTCACATAATCATAGGGCTGATAGAACTGAGGACATTCGTCAAAGGACATCATGATGTCGCTCCCTAGATTATTTTGGATCGAGATGGCCTTTTCTGGGGAGAGGAACATCTTCGAGCCGTTGAGGTGATTTTTAAAGGTTACCCCTTCTTCGGTGATATTGCGGGTATCCGCTAGTGAATAGACCTGGAAGCCTCCACTATCTGTCAAAATGGGCTGGTCCCAGTTCATGAACTGGTGCAGTCCTCCTGCTTTTGCGACTAGATCATCCCCCGGACGAAGCCAGAGATGGTAGGTGTTGGCCAAAATAATTCCGGACCCCATTTCCTTGAGTTCTTCTGGCGATTGGGTCTTAACGGTTGCCTGAGTCCCTACAGGCATAAACATTGGGGTTGGGAAGGTCCCGTGGGGGGTGATAATTTCTCCCAGACGAGCTCCTGTATGCTTTTCTTTTTTGATTAATCGATATTGAATCGGCGAATCTGTCATGGTTACCTCCGTACTGGGAAAAACAGTCCCAGCCTTCTTATTCCTGTCACAGGATCTCCTGTGAGCACCTGTACGATTGTACCAAATTTTACCAGCTCTGTCACGGACTTGTGTTATAATAAAGGGTACTACTACCATGAAAGAGGACATTATGAATATCAAATTGGTTCGTGCTCAAGCTCGTCAGCTGCAATTGCAACATCCCAAAGTCTTCTCCTACTTTGCTTTGCCAACTTTCCTAACAATCCTTGCAAGTTACATGTTGACAGGGACAGACATCACTGAAACACTTGCTCACATGGAACTTAGAGAAGGGATGCTCTTTCTTCTAAGTCGGCAGATTTTCCCTGCGATTATTGGATTTATCCTTTCTTTTCTCTATTTAGGGGCAACTTTTCGCTTTTTGATTTCTGCCTCTAGCAAGGGTGAAAAGAACTTTGGTATCTTCACCATCTTTCAGAGCCAGTATTTTACACCTGCGTTTTTGACCCTATTCATTAAGCAAGTTATCCTATCTTTGTGGGGGAGCCTCCTCTATGTGAGTCAACTCCTCTTAACGGTGGTCAGCTATCACGTTCTCGCTATCAATGAATCCTTCTCCACTACGTCTACTCTTAGAGCGGATACTCCAGAAGTTCAAGCAATGCTTAAGTTAGCTCCAACGATGACGACCGGCCTCTTAATGGCTCTGGTTGGGCTCCTGCTCTTCCTCCCTTTTTATTACCAGTATAGTTTAGTTGAGTTGATCCTATATAGTCGACTGATGACGGGAACCTATGATGGGCCTATGTCTATCCTCCGCCAAAGTAAGGAAGAGATGAAAGGCTTTAAGAGCCACCGCCTTGTTCTTGATTTGAGCCTGCTTGGTTGGCAAATTCTATCTTTTTTCACTTTAGGAATGGCGAATTTTTATGTCAAACCTTATGCAACCAGTTGCCAAATCATCTTCTACCATACTCTCCTTCAAAAACGGATGCAGGCGGACAGTCGCTTCCAGCAAAAGGCGCCGGATCTACCAAAGTCTAATCCACTTGATTAACAAAGAAAACAAGAAAACCCACCTTCGATTGGAACCATTCTCCAAAGCACTAGGTGGGTTCTTTTATCTCTGTTAGGGAAATCCGTCTGTATTTATTTCATCTCTCGTATCAATTTAATCACTGGATGAAAGACGCGAGGTTCTGAGATAAATCAAAGGCGCTATCCTTCTCCTAAGACCAAGCGAGTATGCTCGCGTTTGATACAGCGGTTCATGACGATATCTTCTCGTCCAGCTCCACGAAGGATTTCTTCTGCTTCTTGATTTTCCAGTTCCAATTGTGCCCAGAAAATTTTCGCATCCGTCTCAATAAAATCACGTGCCACATCTGGTAAAAACTCACTGCGACGGTATACATCGACGATATCTACTGGGAAAGGAATTTCCTGCAAGCTAGCGTACACCCTTTCTCCAAGGATCTGGCCACCGGCTGCGCGGGGGTTGACGGGAATAATCCGATAGCCCCGATCTTGCATCTCCTTGCTGACACGATGGCTAGTCGTCTCTTCACGGTCAGATAATCCAACTACAGCAATGATTTTACTGGTTTCTAGGTAATGTTTGATAATGCCATCACTAGGATTGCGAAATGAATAAGCCATATGAATCTCCTTTTGTATGCGTTTCCTTTCTTTAAATAGTATAACAATACGAAGGGCATTGCAAGTGTTAGTCATTAAAAGCGGTAGGAAACTGAAAAGTCTCCTACCGCTTTCTTTTTTGGACAAACTCAATCTTATTTGGCTTCATACCATGTTTTGCCTTCGTTTTCATCGGCTTCCAGTGGTACCGCAAGTTCAATAGCGGATTCCATTGTCTCTTTGACGAGTTCTTTGATTGCTACCAGTTCCTCTCTTGGTACTTGCAGAACAATTTCATCGTGGACCTGAAGGAGCATCTTGGTCTTATATGCTCCTGCTTCTAGCGCTTGGTCCAAGTGGATCATGGCAATTTTCAAGATATCTGCTGCAGATCCTTGGATGGGTGAGTTGATAGCCGTCCGCTCCGCAAAGCCTCGAACATTGAAGTTGCGAGAATTGATATCTGGAATCTCCCGACGACGCTTGAAGAGGGTTTCTACATAGCCTTTATCACGCGCTTCCCGCACCACTCTCTCCATATAGTCCTTGATGCCAGGGTAGCGTTCGAAGTAAGTCTCAATGTAGGCCTTGGCTTCTTTTCGACTGATCCCTAAGTTGTTAGAAAGGCCAAAGTCGGAAATTCCATAAACCACACCGAAGTTTACCGCTTTTGCATTGCGACGGTCATTCGGCGTCACATCTTCTGGTTTTTCAATGTTGAAGACGCGCATAGCAGTCGATGTATGGATATCTGCCCCATGCTGAAAAGCATCAATCAAATGCTCATCTCCCGAAATATGGGCCAAGACGCGCAATTCAATCTGTGAATAGTCCGAACTGAGTAAGACACTGTTTTCCTCTTCTGGGACAAAGGCCTTACGAATGAGACGGCCTTGTTCCAAACGGACAGGAATGTTTTGCAGGTTGGGATCCACGCTGGACAAACGGCCTGTCTGCGTCAAATCCTGCACATAGCGGGTATGGATCTTCCCATCTTCCAAAATCCAATCTTGCAGACCGATGACATAGGTTGACTGGATCTTAGCAATTTGGCGGTATTCAAGAATCTTAGACACGATTGGGGCGATTGGGGCTAGGCGTTCCAAGACATCAACGGCTGTTGAATAGCCGGTTTTGGTCTTCTTAGTATATTCAAGAGGGAGTTCCAATTTTTCAAAGAGGATGACGCCCAATTGTTTTGGAGAATTGATGTTGAACTCTTCTCCTGCTAACTCGTAGATTTCTTGAGTCAAGCGTTCCAAGACCACTTCGTTTTCCACCTGCATGTCTTCTAGGGTCTGGCGCTCTACCTTGATCCCCGCGATTTCCATCTTAGCCAAAACAGCTGCTAGTGGTTGCTCCATATCATAGAGCAAATCTAATTGGTCATGGGCTTGCAACTGCTCCACCATGGGCTCTTCGGTATCCAGTAGAACAGCGACTTTTCGTGCCAAATGCTCTAATAGGACCGCCTTTTCTGGGATAGCTTTTTTGGCTCCCTTGCCATAAACGACTTCGTCCAGCGGTAGCGCAATCTGACTATAGAGACTCGCAATGGTTGAAATTTCATTGTCCTCTACGGTCGACAAGAGATACTTGGCCAATCGACTGTCAAAAGCCGGCTTTTGCAGGGTAATTCCCAAGTGGCTGAGCAAGACTTTAGCCCGCTTGAAGTCATAGACCTTGAGGGGCGTTTTTTCGAGAAATTCTTTGAAAATCGGTGTTTGTAAAAGACCAGTATCTGTACTCGCGTAGAGTTGACCTTTGGTCCCCCATGCGAAACCGATGATGGGTTCCGTATGGTAATTGTCCCCAAAAATCTCAAAATGGAAGAAACTGTCTTCCGTAAGCATATCTGAAGTGACTTGCTCGACTTTTGTATAGTCAATGGCTACAGGAGCCGCTTCTTCTCCACTGAGATCCAAGGCCTGACGGAGTTGCTTGAAGCCCATCTCCTCATAAAACTTGGCGAGATTTTCTAGATGGGGGCCCGTATAGGTGATATCGTCAAGCCCAATTTCAATGGGCGCATTGGTATCGATGGTCGCAAGGGTCTTGGACAGGTAGGCCTGCTCCTTGTCGTTGATGAGGTTTTCCTTCATCTTAGAGGCCTTCATCTCATCGATATGCTCGAAAATGCCATCGAGAGAGCCATACTCTAGAAGTAGTTTGATCCCTGTCTTTTCTCCGATTTTGGTGACACCTGGGATGTTATCCGACTTATCTCCCATCAAGGCCTTGAGGTCAATAAACTGCTCTGGTGTCAGTCCCATCTTTTCTTTCAGATAGGCTGGAGTGAATTCTTCAAACTCTGCCACCCCTTTTTTGGAGATTTCAACCACCGTATTATCATCTGTCAGCTGGATCAAATCCTTATCCCCAGAGACAATGGTGACATCAAAGGGCACCGAGCTAGCTTCGGCCATCTTATCTAGCGTTCCAATGATGTCATCTGCCTCATACTGGGCTAGCTCATAATAGCGGATTCCCAAATGATCTAGTTGCTCGCGAATAAAAGGGAACTGCTCACGGAACTCATCTGGAGTTTTTGCACGGCCCCCTTTGTAGTCGGCATACATCTCCGTCCGAAAGGTCGTCTTTCCTGCATCAAAAGCAACGAGGACATGGGTCGGTTGGATGCGCTCCAATAGATGGCTCAACATGAGGTTAAATCCATAGACCGCATTGGTATGCAACCCATTGGCATTTTTGAAGCGATCGATTTGATTATAGAGTGCAAAAAAGGCACGAAAAGCGACGGAAGACCCGTCGATGAGTAGTAATTTGTTCTTTTTTTCCATAGGCTTATTATACCACGAATCACAAGGTCTCTGGTATATAAAAACTCTATCCTTTCGGGTAGAGCCTTCTTTAGGAGTTTCTTATGAAAAATGAAGAGAAGTGTTTATTCGCCGTAACAAGAACCTTGTTGTGGCAATTTCTTAAAGCGTTTTGGATAATTAACTGAGATTTTCATTTGCTGTACCTCATTTCTTATTGGATGAGTTTAGTATACAGCTCAAACCTAAACCATTCCTTATAGAAAGCTTCAAGAAAACTAAAAGCTGAGGCGCAAAGCACGCAGTTGTTTTTTGCTACAGACCGGTAACTGAAGATGGAGTTCTTGCCATCGCAGCCCTAAGGATAGGAATAAAAAACTCTTCCCAATCTGGAAGAGCTGATCCTTATCCAAGCAGAAGAAGGCTGACTAAAGCGGCTATTGCTGGACCACCTTGGGTCAAGATGATTTTTTTATTAGAAGTTACAGCCCCATAAGCTGCTGCACCAATAATAAAGAGCAGAAAGATCGTGACAATTTCACTGTTTCTAGCTACAAAGAGGCCGTAGAGGAGGAAGACACCAATCAGAGCATTATAAATGCCTTGGTTTTTGAAGAGAGCCGTCACAGATGGACGATGCAATTCTTCCTGATCCATATTAAAGACACGACTAGTCGATGCCGAGTGGGTTGCTAAACTCTCAAGATAAAAAATATAGAAATGCTCAAAAGCAGCAAGGCTTGCTAAAACAATGGTTAAGACAGACATATTATTCTCCTTTTAAAATGTAATTTGCTCGAGGCCAGACACCAACTTTTCGAGTAGGTGACTCAACTGATTCCGCTCTTTTTCAGAAAGAATCTGATCCATCTGGCCTTTTACCTGTAGATGATGTGCTGGAGGATGGACCAACAACCGATCTCTGGCAAGCTCCGTAAGTTCCACCACAATCTCCCGTTGATTTTCTGGATTGCGAGTACGAGTAACATAGCCACTAGCTTCTAAGACTTTGAAGTGGCGGGTTAAGGCTGCAGGATCAATTGCTAGTTTCTCCTGAAGGGTCGCTTGGCTACAAGGCGCTTCTGCTACTAACAACTGAAGCATCTGATAACGAGTTAGACTAATGCCCAATTGTTTTTCAAATAATTGGGTTGAAGACTGATCAGCTAGCTTCAACTGATAAAGCAAGTCATGCATTTCTGACATTCCTTCTCTCCGATCTTTTTATTGACTTATCAATAATTGATTTATCAAGCATATCATTTAAAAAAAGTCGAAGCAATAAATTTGCTCACCTCAAACGAAATGATTTCCTCCTAAGAAAAGCAAAGTAAAAGACCACCGGATTTGGTGGCCTTTTAGGGAGATTATTATGAAAAAGAAAAGTTTTAGGATTTCATAAACAAAGTTAGGAGGTCTTTGTTTATGGTTTTATTATATCGGATTTATCTTAAAGATTTCTTAAGGAATTATTTCATTTTCAAAACAAATTGTTTACGGATTCTTTTCATAGCGCCATTCCAGCAACAAAGAAGCCTAGCTTTGTTAAATAAGTTAACTTTTTTCTTCTTCAAAATAGAGGCGAATGTCATCCAAATGACGAATCGCATGATTGACATCCGGCTTGTAATCCAAAAAATTAATACTCCCGATTCCTGCATTGTCTGCCAAATCGACATCTAAGATTCGATCTCCAATATAGTAGGTCTCGCTCCGATCCAGTTGATACTTATCCACTAGATAATCGACTCCTTCTGGGTCTGGTTTTCTCCGAAAGCCATTGTCCGTTGTGACAATCTCTTGGAAATAGGATAAGATCCCTAGATCTTCCAAAATTGGGTAGGCATTCTTCCCCTTGTGGGTATAGACGAATTGGACAATCCCTTCCTCTTTAGCCCAAGCTAGAATTTCTCTAGCTCCTGGCATCAGATGCACTTGGGCGTTTTTCTCACGCAAGCTAGAAGCACGATAACTATTCATCTCCTCCGCATCCAAACCATGTTCTCTAGCCACTTCTTCAAGAAGTACCTGGACGGATTGTTGAAGGATAAAGGCATGGACCGCTTCTCGATCAAAGTCCAGAGAGTAATGGGCATAAGTCTCAGCAATCCCATCTAAAATCGCTTCATAAGAATCCAAAAGAGTTCCATCCAAATCCCAAATAAAAGCTCGTGTCATACATTTTATTCCTTCCATTTCCGATGATAGAGTGTTTTTAAGAAAAACCAGCGAAATCCGTTGTCCAAGAGGGTACCAGCCCAAATCCCTGGCAAACCCCAACCGAGGCTAACCCCCATCAGATAACCAGAGCCAATCCGAATCACCCACATGCCAATAGTGGTCGCATAGAAGGGAAGACGGGCGTTGCCCAACCCTTGCCAGACCGCCGTATAGATGACTGTCCCAGCTGTCAGAGGCGTTCCAAGCAAGGAGAACAAAATGACAGATAAGGAAGCAGCAAGGGCTCCTGGATCCTTAGTGTAAAGGGCTGTCAAAGGACTTCCAAACAAGAAGATGGTAAGGGCGAGAGGAAGCATGGAGAGAAAGGAAATCCAAAAACTCCGACTGGTGATTTGCTTGATCCCTTGTAAATCATTCTGTCCCAAACTTTTGGCGACCAACATGACTGTTGCTGTCGCAATCCCAAAGGCCGGCATATAGTTGAACTGGGTCAAGACTTCCCCAATAGCATTCCCAGCAACCGCTCTAGTACCAAAAACGGCCACCATAGCAATGATGACAATATCCCCTGCTCGCATCATGAGGCGTTCGCCAGCAGCAGGCAAAGCAAGGGAGAGCAAGTCTCGATCCAAGCCCCAACGAAAAGGAGCAAAGGGAAGTTGAACCTGACGCCAGAGCAAGAAAGCCCCTAATAAGCGAGAGAGAACCGTTCCTAAGGCAGCCCCGGCGATACCCAGTCCGAAAACAAAGATCAAGATGCTCGATAATAGAGCATTCAAAACATTGGTCAACAAACTGACATACATGGGTAGTCGCGGGTTATGAGCCACACGGACTAGGGCTCCCAAGGTCGTCATCAGACCTAAAAGTAAAATACTTCCTCCGACAAGAGATAAGTAAATCCCTCCGGCTTCTGCAACGGCCGCTTCAACTCCCAAGAGGGCAATCAATTCCTTGCCAAAGCAGAGGGATAAGACCCCCAAGATACAACTTAATAAGATCGTGACTTTAATAGATTCAGTCGCCTGACGAGCTATGGCTTTCTGATCTTTTTGTCCCATACTTTTAGACAAGAGACTCACGACCGCGGCTCCAAGAGCGATAAAAATAGCTTGGTAAATCGTAATGATATTACCTGCAACGGATACACCCGATACAGCTACTAAACCCAACTGAGCAACCAAGTAGCTATCTACCATCCCCATGAGCATTTGGAGAAAATTTTCTCCGATGGCTGGAAGGGCAATTCTTAAAATTTGTCGATCTACTTGTTGTTGACGTGACACACTTTCCTCCTGATAAAAAGAAACTCAGCTAGTTGCCTAACTGAGTTCTGCTTGTAGAACTATTGTGAGATTTATTCAGTCAAGTCCTAGAGACTTCTGCTTTCTAATTTTGGGACTCCCACTTACAATCCCAAATAGGCTTCAACTGCAGCCTGCATATCTGTTGCTGCAACAGTTGTCTTGTGACGAACTGGAGCAGTTTCGAGACCATCCACTGCTGGTGGCAAGGCTACACCTGAGATTTCATGTAATTGAGCCAAGGCTTCAAAGTCGCTCAAACCTGATTTCCCTGTTACAGCTTCCACCGCAACCACTGGGAATTTGTAAGGACTAGCTGTTGATGCAATTACGGTCTTGGCCGCATCGCCTGTCGCTGCTTGGTATTTTTTATAAACTGCTGAAGCAACCGCTGTATGAGGGTCCTCAATATAAGAATCTGACTCATAAACACGCTTGATTTCTGCTGCGGTTTCTGCTTCTGTTGCATACTCTGCCGCAAAGAGGTCCAAAATCTCTGTATCAAAGTCTGTCAATTCATACTGACCTTGCGTATTCAAAGCATTCATGAGTTCAGCTGTCTTAACCGCATCATTTCCCAAAAGGTGGAAAATCAAACGCTCCAAGTTTGAAGACACTAAGATATCCATCGATGGGCTAGTAGTTACCTTAAACTCACGCTTCTTGTCATAAACACGAGTTTTAAAGAAGTCTGTCAAGACATTGTTGTCATTTGAAGCACAGATCAATTTACCGACTGGTAGGCCGATTTGTTTAGCGTAAAAGGCAGCCAAGATATTTCCAAAGTTTCCTGTCGGTACAGTGAAGTTAACCTTGTCACCAGCATTAATCTCGCCAGTTTTAACAAGCTGAGCGTAGGCATAAACATAGTAGACAATTTGTGGTACCAAACGGCCGATATTCATAGAGTTGGCTGATGAAAATTGCAACTTGTTGGCTGCCAATTTTTCACGAAGAGCCACATCATTGAACATATGCTTCACATTTGTCTGAGCATCATCAAAGTTTCCATCAATGGCGATCACATGGGTATTATCCCCAGTTTGAGTGGTCATTTGCAACTCTTGTACCTTGCTGACACCATCTTTTGGATAAAAGACGATAATTTCAGTGCCTGGAACATCCGCAAATCCTGCCATGGCAGCTTTACCAGTGTCCCCAGATGTTGCTGTCAAGATGACAATCTTGTTTTCCAAGCCATGTTTCTTAGCAGCCGTTGTCATAAAGTATGGCAAGATAGACAAGGCCATGTCTTTGAAGGCAATGGTTGAACCATGGAAGAGTTCCAAGTTGTATTGGCCATCAAGCTTAACAAGAGGGGCGATAGCTGGTGTATCAAACTTGCTGTCATAGGCGTTGGTGATACAGTAGTCCAACTCTTCTGCTGTGAAATCATCCAAGAAGGCTGACAAGACCAGCTTGGCCACTTCTTGGTAAGAAGCATCTTTTAATGTGTCAAAATCCAAATCTACCTTTGGATAGCTCACTGGAGTAAACAAACCGCCATCTGTCGCCAAACCTTGCAAAATCGCTTGGCTGGCTGTTACGGTATTTTTCGCATCACGCGTTGATTGATAAACTAATGTCATGTCAATTTCCTCATTCTGTTCCTTAAATGTACGAGTTGGATTACTCTAACTTTCGTACAATCTATTCCATTATACCATGAATCCTTCTGAATTTTATCAGTGAAATGAAATTGTCTGAAAAAGAGCCCACTTCTTGCAAACTGAAGAATCACGAAATCTCCATCTTTATAATGGCTATCCGAGTCTTGCTAGTCTCTTTTTACTTGCTCATAAGAGTCCTTGCCGTCATTGAGCTTGTCCCAGATGACGACTTTTCCTTCTTTGAGAGATTGTTGAACATCAATGATTCGTTGGTTGGAAGAGCCACGAAACTGCAACATGAGGTTGCGTTTGCTCTTATCATAACGACCATCCACCAGAATATCAATCAGCGAAAGCAGTTCTAGTTTGTCCGGCGTCTCCAGCATCATTTCTTCCCAGGTGTAGCCGGTCCAAGACCAGATATCTTTATCAGGCAACTCTTTTTTCACGCGCTTGACCAAGGGCAGCAGGATACCGGTGTTGAGAAATGGTTCTCCCCCAAGCAAGGTCAAGCCCTGGACATAGGGTTGGGCCAGATCGGCCATAATCTGCTCTTCTAACTCTTTGGTGTAGGGAATACCCGCCTTGAAAGACCAGGTCGCTACATTGTAACAACCCTCACAGTGAAACATGCAGCCGGCCACATAAAGGGAGTTGCGGACTCCTTCGCCATCGACAAAGTTAAAAGCCTTGTAGTCGATGATGCGACCTTGGCTCAGCTCCTCACTTTTCCATTCTTGAGGTTTGGGATTGTTCATCTTCATCCTCCAAATCAATCCAGTAGCGCTGACTTCTGTCGATTGTATTTTCGTAAACACCGCCAGCAGATAGAATCGTGCGACGGCTAGCTTCGTTGTCTTCATCACAGGTAATCAGCACTCGTTCTAGTCCTTGTTTTCGAGCCTCTGCTAGTCCTAGCTCTAGCTGCAACTTAGCCAAGCCCTTTCTGCGTTGACTGGGCCGGATGGAATAGCCAATGTGACCACCCTCTACAAATAATTTGTCATTCAAGGACAAGCGCAGGGCTAAAAAGCCCAGAGGGTAGCCAGTCTCATCAAAGGATAAAAATTGAATGGTAGGAACCCAGCATTCTGGCAGATTCTCAGTATCCTCCTGCTGCTCTACAATTCGCAACCAATCCGCAAAATCCTTTGCTCGCTTCCAAGTGGAGCCCATGCCACCGTGCATATAGGATTTTGCAGCATCGAACTCAGTAATCATCTCTAAAATCGCGTCTTTATCTTCTAAAGTTGGTCGTTGTAACTTCATAAACTTTCCTCAATCTAAATCAATCCAATAGCGCTCTTTCCCGCCTCGAACATCCTCTAAAGCTCCGCCATTAGTCAGAATCACTGCTCGACTGGCAGCATTGTCACTATCACAAGTCACTAAAGCACGTTTGATATTTTTACTTTTGGCTACTTGCAAGCCTTGCCGCAGCTGCTCTTTTGCCAATCCTTGCCCACGCGCAGAGGGACGGATACTATAGCCGATATGACCAGCATAATTCAGCAATCCCTCATTTAGTCTCAGCCGTAGATTCAAAAAACCTAAAGCATGGCCTGATTCATCAAACAATACGAACTGAATTGATGGAACGCGATTTTGAGGCAAATTTATTCCCATTTCTTTATTAAGGTTAGTTTCTAGCCACTCCTCATAATCAAAGTTCTCAGCATCCCAAAAGCCGCCGTCGTGGGCTGATCGGGTCTCTTCGAACTCTGCCATCATATTTAGAATGGTTTCTTTATCTACTAATGTTGGTCTGCGTAATTCCATCATTCCCTCCCCATAAGAGAAAAGCGAGAGCGGGCTCTCACTTTTTCTTATTTTTATTTAAAAATTGTTCTCTCAGGCTGGCTACTCGGTCTTTTTTATTGATTCCACCTGTCGAATGTTTTTCGTGGAATCGTTGAACCTGGGCCTTGCCCTTATCATCTAGTTGGTATTTTCCCATAATCTTCCTTTTCTAATCTGTCACTTGGTGTCCAGCTGATTTAATCGTGGACCCATTCATGTGTTTGACCCGCGCAGCGATTTCCTTATGACGTCCATTAACCATCGGACGGGCTTGAGGATTTCCTAGATAGCCACAGGTCCGTTTGACCACATCAACTGTCTTAGGATCACTATTGCCACAGTTTGGACAGGTGAAGCCCCGCTCGGTTGGTGTGAAATCCCCTTCAAAATCACACTTGTAACAACGATCAATCGGCGTATTGGTTCCGAGATAACCGACCCGGTCATAGGCATAATCCCAAACCGCCTCTAGCGCTTTTGGATTTTGTTGGAGAACAGGGTATTCACAATAGTGGATAAAGCCACCGGAGGCCCCTGCTTCTGGATAGACTTTTTCAAAATCCAGCTTCTCAAATGGAGTTGGGTTCTTGCGGACATCGTAGTGGAAACTATTGGTGTAATATTCCTTGTCTGTGATATCCGGAACCTGACCAAATTTCTCCGTATCCAGGCGACAGAAGCGATCTGTCAAGCTTTCTGACGGCGTCGAATAAATTGAGAAGTGGTAGCCATACTGATCGGACCATTCTTCGACCCGCTTCTTCATATCCTTGATGATATCGATCGTGAATTGCTTGGCTTCTGGATTCTGTTCCCAGTTTGGACCATAAAAGACCGTCGCCACTTCATACAATCCGATATAGCCGAGTGAAACCGTCGCTCTACGGTTGCGGAAGAGCTGGTCTACCTGGTCATATTTACCCAAACGCTTCCCAAAAGCGCCATATTGGTAGAGGATCGGTGCATTAGCTGGCGTTGCTTCTTTGGTACGTTCCACCCGGTAAACCAAAGCATCTTCAGCAATGTTCATCCGCTCATTGAAGATTTCCCAGAACTTTTCTTTATTCCCTTCTGACTCCAAGGCAATTCGAGGCAAATTGACTGTCACAACCCCTAGGTTCATCCGGCCAGAATTGACTTCCACACCATTTTCATCCTTCCAACCTTGAAGGAAAGAACGACATCCCATCGGTACCTTGAAGGAGCCTGTCAACTCAACAATCTTGTCATAAGACAAAACGTCTGGATACATGCGTTTGGTCGCACATTCCAAGGCCAACTGCTTGATGTCGTAGTTGGGACTACCTGGTTCTAAGTTGAGCCCCCGCTTGAGGGTAAATATCAGTTTTGGAAAGATAGCGGTCCGGTGTTCTGAACCAAGCCCTTTGATTCGAATTTCCAGAATGGCCTTTTGAATTTCCCGTTCGAAGCGATTTGTTCCAAGTCCAAAGCCAAGCGAAGTAAAGGGCGTTTGCCCATTTGAGGTAAAGAGGGTATTGATCTCGTACTCCAAGGACTGCATGGCATCATAGATGTCTTTTTTCGTTTTTTGCCAAGCATAGTCCTCGCGTTTTTCCGGGAGAACCCATTCCTCTGCATCTTTAAGGTGCTTCTGATAATTCTTTTCTGCATAAGGAGCCAAGACCTCGTCGATCCGATCTGCTGAGCAACCCCCATACTGGCTAGAGGCTACATTGGCAATGATTTGCGAGATCTGAGCCGTTGCAGTTTGGATGGACTTAGGACTTTCTACTTCTGCATTCCCAATCTTAAAGCCATTGCGTAACATGCCTTCAAAATCGATCAAACAACAGTTGGTCATCGGGGTATAAGGGCTATAGTCCAAATCATGGTAGTGAATATCCCCTTTTTGATGGGCATTGGCTACGTGTTTAGGCAACATTTTGAGACCAATAGACTTACCGACAATTCCCGCTGTCAAATCGCGCTGGGTATTAAAAACGTCGCTGTCCTTATTGGCATTTTCATTGACGACAGCTTGGTCCTTGTTGAGGAGCTTGCCGATGGTAAAGTTGATATCCGTCGCTTTTGAGCGCTCAAAATCCCGCTGAGTCCGGTAAGTAATATAGCTCTCAGCAATCGCATATTCATTGGCTTGCAGTAACTCGTGCTCAACGACATTTTGAATCTCGTAGATTTTTACGCCACGAGGGAAGCGTTCCAAAATTTCAGCCACAATCCGGTCTGTTACAATTTCTAATTTCGCTTCCAAGGCCGGAGTGAGGCCGGCCACTTCTTCTGTCGCTTTGACCAAAGCACGGTAAATTTTATCGACATCAAACTTGACCTTCCGCCCATCTCTCTTTTCCACAAAGAGTTGGGGGAGACTTTGGATATGCTCTTCTCGTAACGTTATCATGCGCTCGCCCACTTTCTTTTTTCACAAATACAATTCACTCCATATTATATCACTCAAAAATAAAAAATCAATATCTTGTGGCAAAAAATGTTATTTCATTTCAAAACCACAAGATATTGATAGTCTATTTATATTGGTACAAGGTGTACTGGGAACCTTTCTGGTTCACTTTTTCATAATTTTTGGTCAAAACTTTTTGCATAGCAGACGTTACATCAAGGTCCTTATTGACCACAATAAACTTCGGCTTGGCTTGCTTAATCTGATTGATCAGATTGGTTCGGTTTTCCCTCGGACTGCTATAGGCCGTCGGAGTTAGGAGGGCCGAAGATGCCAAGCGGCCACTTTCCTGATAGAGATGGGCCGTCTGATCCCAAGCATAGATGGTATCCTTGGAATCACTATGACTCTTGATATAGTGGGCAATGGTGCTTCGTTCACTCGCTAGGTTGTTTTGGAGAACAAATTGATTCACAACTGGATAGCCAACTAGATAAGCCATTGCCAAAATCGGTAGGAAGGCTTGACTGGAGAAATAAAGGTCCCAGATAGAATTGTTCTTCATCTTCCGGCGCTGATAAGTGGACTCTTCTCCCGCAAACCAAAGAGCGAACAAGGGGAGACCAAAAGGTAAGAGGCTAAGGAACTGATAGGCCCCTTGCTCTGGTGTCCCAACCACAACAGTGGCAACTAGCAGAAGACCAAACCAACTCATAAACCGAATTACACGTTGACCGCTTGTCGATACTTTTCGGAAAGACATGACGAAAGCTGAAGCGAAACCAAGCGTTAATAGCAATAAACAGTAATAAACTAGGTTAGCAAATAGGTGACCCGCATCAAACTGGAGGGAGCGGAGACTGTACAAGGTCTGATGGATTGCATACCCAAAGGAGCCGTTCCACACGGTGATGTAGCCTAAGGGATAGAAAAGAAGAGAGAATCCCAAGAGAGCAGCGAGGAATTGATAGAAGCCGTGGGAAAATTTCTTTTGCTTCACATGATAGGCTGTCAATCCAAGAAAAGCAAGCAGATAAAAAATCACACTCAGCCATGGCACCATCATAAAGGCCAAACAGGCTCCTGCGCCATAGGCGACAAAGGATTCATCTGTTTTCTCACCCTCTAGATAAGCGAGAATGAAATTCATAGAGCCAAATAGGAAGGGCAGGGCATAAAAAACAGCGTAATTGCCACCAAATCCAAGCACTCCAGCAAGAAGATAGAAGAGTAGCTGAACTTGTCCTGCAATTTTTTCACTTGCAACTAAGCTTCTGACCATCCGATACAGGCTCGTCCCAGCAAAAAAGTAGGCTAAAATCTGGAAGACCACCAGGAGAACTTGACCTCCTACCAAACTTCCTAAAGCGCTGATCCCGTAGTAGAGCAAACCATTGACCCCAAAGAAATGACCATAGGGAACTTGACCTTGAGACATTGCCCAACCGGCATATAAGTCCTGTGTTTGTTGGTTAGTCGCCAGTAAGTTGATAAAAGGAAGAGCTACATGGACCAGCCCAAGCAGGACACTAAAAGCAATGGGTAGTGACAAGGGAACTGGTCGCTTAATGGCATACCGCCCCAACGACTTTTCATCTTCTTGATCTTCTAATGTCTCTTCTACATCCTCTTGGTCTTTCGATCTCGCTTCAACCTTCTCTTTGCGACGATGACCAGAGCGTGATAGGCGACTTAGAGTTCCGGTCGAAGCTTCTGTTTCCACCGTTTCTCCAGCAACCTGGCTCTCTTCCTGGTTCTGCTCTGATTCCACCGGTTGACTAGCTGTCAAAACCTCTTCTTCTCGGCTAATTGATTGTTCCAATACCTTTCGTAGCTCTTGAGTATCTTGAAAATTGGACCCGACACTCAAGCCAAGTTTATGCGATTCTTTTTCACTCATACCTTGTTTTTTCCTTTACTAGACTTGCAAGTGCTAAAAGGCACATGCATACCCTACTAGTATATCAAAAATGGACCCAGCTGTCAGCTTTCTCCACAAGGAGAAAATAGAGGACATGCAAAAAAGACCGATACCTTCTCGGCATCCGTCTTTTCTTTTTATAGTTGATTCAAAATAGTTTGAAAATCATTTTTTACTTCTTCGATGGACGTGGTCACTTCCTGGCGAGTCTGGTTGTTTTTGACAGTGATTTGCCCACTTTCAACCTCGCTACCACCAAGAGCAATGATGGTTTTGGCCCCAAAGACGTCAGCTGACTTGAACTGAGCCTTCAACTTACGGCCTAGGTAATCGCGTTCTGCGATAAAGCCTTGACAGCGAAGGGACTGAACCAATTCCAAGGCGGCCACTTCTGCTTCTGAACCTAACACAGCAACGTAGACATCCAATGTCGTCTCAACAGGAAGCTCAACTCCTTGTTTTTCGAGGATCAACAAGAGACGCTCAAGTCCCATCCCAAAACCGAAACCTGGTGTTGCTGGTCCACCAAAATATTCTACCAAGCCATCGTAACGACCTCCCGCACAAACGGTCAACTCATTCCCATCTACTTCTGTCACAAACTCGAAAATAGTGTGGTTGTAATAGTCTAGGCCACGTACCATATTGGTATCGATGACATAGTCAATTCCGAGACCGTCTAGCATAGCCCGTACGGCATCGAAGTGTGCCTGGCTTTCTTCGTCCAAGTAGTCTAGGATAGATGGAGCCTTCTCAACCGCTTGCTTGTCTTCTTTTTCTTTTGAGTCCAAGACGCGGAGCGGATTTTCCTCTAGACGACGTTGACTATCTTTTGAAAGTTGGTCCTTCATTGGAAGGAGGTAGTCGATCAAAGCTTGGCGATAAGCTGCCCGACTGGCTGTGCTACCTAGGGTATTCAAGTGGAGGACGACATTTTCAATGCCAATCTCTTTGAAGAATTGGTCAGCCATGGCAATCGTCTCAACGTCTGTTGCAGGATTGCTAGATCCAAAGCATTCTACGCCAATCTGGTGGAACTGACGCAAACGGCCAGCCTGAGGACGCTCATAGCGGAACATAGGACCAATATAATAAACCTTGCTTGGCTTTTGAACTTCTGGTGCAAAGAGTTTATTTTCAACATAGGAGCGGACTACTGGTGCTGTCCCTTCCGGACGCAACGTGATGTGACGGTCTCCCTTATCATAGAAGTCGTACATCTCCTTGGTCACGATATCCGTTGTATCCCCTACCGAACGACTAATCACCTCGTAATGTTCAAAAATAGGTGTGCGGATCTCTGCGTAATTGTATTTTTTAAAGGTTTCGCGAGCAAATCCTTCTACATATTGCCACTTAGCGGATTCCTGTGGCAGGATATCTTGGGTTCCTTTTGGTTTTTGTAATTTCATAGACACCACTCCTTTGCTTGCTTTGTACTATTTATTCTATCACAATTTCTAGTCCGTGACAGCGCTCAAGCGATAAAATCAGACTACAAGCCCATCAGGAATAGAAAAAGATGGCTTCTCCAGCCCCATAAAAATCGAGTCCGCATCACATGCAAGACTCGATTTCTTTCGTTGCTTTACTTTCAACTATCTTATAAGATATTTTCATATTGTTCGCGAACTTCTTGAGGCCAGACGCTGGTTTGGACTTCTCCGATATGTTTCTTACGAAGCAAGAACATCGCCATCCGTGATTGACCGATCCCACCTCCGATAGTTAGTGGAAAGAGTCCATTCAAGAGCGCACGGTGCCACTCCAATTCCAAACGATCTTGATCTCCTGTAATAGCAACCTGGCGCTTGAGTGTGTCTTCATCAACCCGAATCCCCATAGAAGATAATTCGAATGCCGCCCCTAAGTTATCATTCCAAACAAGGATATCTCCGTTTAAGCCCTTGTAGCCATTTTCAGTTTCCGTTGTCCAGTCGTCATAGTCTGGTGCCCGTCCATCATGCGGCTTGCCATCTGATAAGACGCCACCGATCCCAATCAAAAAGACGGCTCCATATTCTTTAGTGATAGCATTTTCCCGTTCTTTCGGCGTCAAGTCAGGATAACGCTCTACCAACTCTTCTGTGTGGATAAAGGTGATTTGCTTCGGCAGGATTGATTCAATATCATAGCGAGCTTCGACAGCTAACTCCGTTAGACGAATGGCCTTGTAGATTTTTTCAACCGTTTCCTTCAAGTAAGCTAGGTTACGGCTCCCATTTGGAATGACCTTTTCCCAGTCCCATTGGTCAACATAAACTGAGTGGGTCGCATCCAAAGAATCTTCATCTGGACGAAGAGCCTTCATATGGACGAAGAGACCTTCCCCTTCCCCAAAGCCAAATCGCGCTAAGGTATGACGCTTCCATTTTGCAAGGGAATGAACGACTTCATAGGTCTCGTTAGGAATTTGCAAGACCTTTACAGAGACAGGGTTTTCCACACCGGATAGGTTGTCCTGCATCCCATCTCCTACCTTGCTCAAGATTGGACCTTGAACCTCAACGACTTCTAGTTTGTCTTTCAAATATTGGGTAAATGTTGTTTTTACAAATGAAATTTCTTCTTGTTGGTGAATAAAACTCTTCTTCATAGAGACTCCCTTTAAATAGTATGATTTTGATTATACGCTTTTTTAGAGAAAAATCAATACTTACTGCTTCAAAAAGGGGTTTTGAAAGCTGTTTCAAGACCTTCTCCTTTCAGCTATTTAACCTATCTATTTTATACTCATTTTTATTTTAACAATCAAAGTTATACTGTTGAAATAAGGCGCTTTTTGTGCTACAATCTATCTAAGAAGACAATCTTGTGATTGTTTGAACAAAGGGAGGATTTTATTCTTAACAACACCATAACTAACAACCGAGTAACCTGTCGCAATACCGTGTCGTTTAATAGCAACTCCATCTTTTGGAAGCCTACTGTTCGTCTTAGTTGAACTAATAGTAGGATTGTTTATTAAACACCCATCTTATGAAAAAGGAAGAAAATTATGGATAAAAAGAAATTTTGGATTTTCCCATTTGTTCTTTGTTTACTAGCCACCCTATTCACTTTAGGGTTGAATAGATTATCTGCTGAAACATCGACTGTTTCGGTAACAGGAAAATTTGCGGACACGATTACCAGTGTCAACGTCACCAATAACGAAGGTGGAGATCTCACTTGGGAGTTGGAGCAATGGGCTACTTTCCGAATTAATGCCACCTACGATTTAGCTGGAAAAAATGTCAAGGCAGGGGACACCACCATCGTGACTGTGCCAGAGGCCCTCATCATTTCTTCAGACAGCTTTGAGATTCGAGATGTTAACACCAACGAGGTCATCGCTCATGCAACCGTAGATGCTGCAAAAAAATCGATTTCCCTCACCTATACAGACTATGTTGAAAAACACTCTGACACTAACGGCTCCTTCTTCTTCTATGCACGGATTGATTTCCAGAAGCACCCTGAAAAAGGAGAAATCCCGATTGAAATCACTATAAACAACGAGCTTAAGGTCGGTGGTAAAGTGACCTTCAAGGGAGTTGGAGACGGCAATCCCAAAGTTTTGACAAAGACAAGCTGGGTGAATTCAGACGATCACAAGAAGGTATCCTATACCATTTCTATCAACCGGACCAGAGAAAATATCAATAGCGTGACTATCGAAGATCACATGAAATTTACCAACGCTTCTTATGTCCCTGGCAGCATCAAAATCTTAAAAGGGAACTTTGCCTTTGTAGCAGGTGAATGGCAATTTAGCAACCGAACAGATGTTACTGACCAACACAAGGTGACTATTAGTGAAGACGGTCAATCCTTTGTAGTTGACTTAGGCGATATCACTGAAAACGACCAGTATCGTATTGCTTACGACGTTCAGCTCAACTACGAGCCTGCAGATGGTGAACTCCTAAAAAATGATGCCATCTTAAAAGGTAAAAATACTGTGGTGAAAGAAGTAACCAATGCTGCTGCTGTACAAATCGCGGGTGGCTCTGGTGTCGGTTATGTATTTACCATCAATATCCACAAAGTAGATGATGCCAACCAACCTCTTCAAGGTGCCAAATTCAAGGTCGTACGTCAAGCGAACAACCAAGTCATCGGTGAGTATGTAACCGACGAAAACGGGAACATTACTGTCAGTGCTTTGCTAAAAGATAAGTATATCTTAACAGAAACAGAAGCACCTGCGGGCTACAGCATCAAATCTGCAGATACAGAAGTCAATACTGAAGATTTCGGAGCCGATCACTCAGTAACCAAGACAATCGTCAATCCGAAGGAAGAAACAACCAGTACTACTACGACTACGACCACGACTACAACAACTTCGACTACTACAACGACTACGACGACTGAAGAGCCGACTACTACTTCGACTACTACAACAACCGAAGAGCCAACTACTACTTCAACCACTACAGGTGAAACAACGACAACTACGACTACAACTGAAGAACCGACTACATCTTCAACTACGACAACAACCAAAGAAGATACAACAACGACAACAACTACCACAAGCGAAGAACCAACTACTAAAGTAACGACTACTCCAACACCAACTCCGTCATCTTCAACAACTGAAGGTACCGGCGATGGCAAAGGTAAAGGTCGGAAGAAAGTTCTCCCAAGTACAGGTGAAGTTGCCGCTACTGGATTCATTGTTCTCGGAGCAGTTGTTCTATCAGGTGCTATCTTATTGAAACGTAAACTCTCACATCAATAAAGATGACTAAATCTCAACCTCTAGCTAATGGCTAGAGGTTTTTTGTGTCTTCTAAAATAACATTTCTACTGGCAACAACATCTTCCTAGCAGGTCACAAGGAGATCCTATTTAGACCTATTTCGAATTTTTTCAAAATAGAGTTGACAAACCTATCTGGAAGCACTAGAATCTATTTAGAAAGAAATCAAAATAGATTGGAGAAGATAGAGAATGAATTTTGCGCAAACATTTAAAGCTTTATCGAATCCGATAAGAAGAAGTATCTTAGAGCTGCTAAAGGCAGGGAAATTATCCGCTGGCGATATCGCTGGCCACTTTGATGTAGCAGGAGCGACCATTTCCCATCATTTAAGCATACTCAAGCAGGCAGATTTAATTCGAGAGGAAAAAGAGAAGAATTTTATCTACTATGAACTCAATACTTCTGTCTTGGAGGATTTGATGGTCTGGCTCGTTGATTTGAAAGGAGACTCTACTGATGAAAACGAATAAAAAATTATTGATATTAACTTCTATGGTGATACTTTTCCCCATGCTTTGGGGGCTGATAATTTGGTCGCAATTGCCTAACCAAATCTCGATTCACTTTAACGCTGCTGGTCAGGCCAATAACTTCCAATCGAAAGCACTAGCTGTGTTTGGTCTTCCTGTTTTCCTTCTCTTGGTGCATCTGTTTGTGATCTTTATGATCGGACGTGATCCTAAGAACCGTACTATGAATGAGAAAATGGTCAAAGTAATCTACTGGTTGATTCCAATAGTCTCCTTAATCGTCTCCTATCTCATCTATAGCAAAGCGCTAGGTTCTACTACCAATCCATCTGTTTTTGTTTCGGTTTTGCTAGGGCTCATCTTTGTGATCATGGGCAACTACATGCCTAAGCTAAAAGTGAACCATACAGTTGGAATCCGCCTACCTTGGACCTTGCAGAGTGAAGATAACTGGCACAAAACCCATCGCTTGGCAGGGAAGTTGTGGGTGCTTGGTGGCTTGATCCTCCTACTGGAAGCTAGCCTTCAATTCGCGCTTTCTTATGTATTGGTGCTGGTCATCCTCGCCATTGTGTTTATCCCTATTATGTACTCTTATCAATTAAGTCGGAAAAATCGTTAGTATGAAAACAACCAGAGAAGAAGCAGTCGTGAACTATTTCTTTTCTGGTTGTTTTTGCATATTCATCGTTTCAAATTCAAAACATTCAGGAAAATACTAATTTTTCGGAAAGTCAAAGGTCTATCCTTTGTATGAGGAAGGTTTTATGTCTTTGGATAAGTAGAGTGGATGACTAGGGGTTCCATTTTTATTTCCCTTTAAGCAATGTAAGTTAGGTATCAATGAAATAACTTCTTTATCACGACTAAAAAGGATTTTTCCTTTGGCTTCAATTCCTAATTAATCAATGAACTTAATACTAGGTCTCGAAAAGAATTATGCTTCCTCTTTCTGTCTGAGTTCAAAGAGGTCTTCTATTTTCAGATTAAAAACTTGAGCAATTTTAAGAGCCATTTCTAGCGAAGGATTGTAACGGTTATTTTCTAAGTGCAGAATTGTCTCGCGTCGCATGCCGATGAGGTCGGCTAACTCCTGCTGGGTCATGCCTGTGGACTCACGAACAGATTTGAGATTAGTAATAATCTTGCTTTCTTTGGCCATGCTTATCCTCTCCGTTCCAAGATAAGATAGACAACCGCAAAGATGAAAATCAAGGCAGATATGCTAATAAAGATCTGGCCCATGTGAAGAGTGAGAGACCCTATATACCCAATGATAACTGCTAGAATCATCAGTGCGCCTAGTATAAAAACAAACATCAAGCTAGCTGCCTTGGCTAAATTAGCATAAAAGCGTTCGTCCGGAGTTTCCTTGACATTTTTCAAACAGAAAAAACCAAATACAATCACTTCAATAACGAGACCAATTCCCAAAATCCATTCTTTAATACCAGAACTTTCGCTTGGGGTCGCAACCCAAATCCCTACTGTATAAAAAATGCTTGCTGCAAAAAAAAGTATCGTGTAAAGCTTAGCAGACAAGTCAAAAATAGTCTTCCTCTCACCTTTCTGAATCTTATGAGGCCGTGGTTTCATATGTAGCCAGCTCCATATAGCTATAATTTGACCTGACACTGAAATACCAGTAATAACTAACTTGGATCCCCAACTAAGATTAGAACCAAATAAAACAATAAAATCAATAAAGAGAGCTACGGCAATCATTGCAATGAGGCCACGCATTTTTTGACTTTTTTTCACGATAGACTCCTTTTTTATGTTATAAATATATAACACTTAAAATTTATGTTATAAATATATCACATTTAAACTTGGAAAGCAAGAATTTATGTGTCAAGGTGGTAATTATTTTAAAAATTTTTTTAATTAAAGACCTCGCTAGTCAAACAACTAAAGAATTCTTTGAAGCAATGTATCGGATTTAGTTTGGATAGTTTTGTTAATAATATTTGATGATAAAGAATTTTTGGAAAATCTAGATACTGTATGAATCTTTACTTTTTTCTTAGACAGTTATAAAGTCGATCAGAATGAACCTTGTAAATGTATAAGTTAATTCTTACAGACCTAAACTATTCCCCTGTTTAAAAAATACTGATTCAAATTTTATGAAATTAATCAGTAGATTCCGTTCTGAAAAGCCTTGATATGACGCTATTTTTAATCCAACTGAAACCCAAACTTTCCAAACCAGGTCTTAAGAAAAAAGGTAGAGAAAAAGGTAGAGTTTGGATTGAAATACAGTGCAATATATCGCATTTGGCAAAAAGAAAAAACGCTTTAAATCAGCGTTTTTCTTATGTATTGATTCGTATTGAACCCCTACTTAACTTCAGTAAGCGTAATATGTAATTTAGCAAGTTTCATGATGTACAGAAACGTTGATTTTATGGGCTTTTCAATCTTTCAATTATTGATGAAATAGGGTGATTTTGACCTTGCTTTAGTTTTAATCAGACAAAAATCAGATAAAACTTTAGTTCTTGGTCATAAAATCACCAAGGTTTTTAATTTTTTGTTTGATGATATGATATTGTTCAGATGATGTTCTAGGAAGAACATATTTTGTTGAACGTCCCTTGCCAATTACCTCTATATATTGCTTGCTTTGAAGAGTTTTTAAGTTTTCTCTGAACTTATATTCTGTCATCAGATTATTCTCAATAACATCGTTTTTGCTAATGCTTTCATTTTCGATTATGTACTTGAGAATAGCTCTTTCATCTTGTGTTACATCTTGGTATGAAGACAACAAGTCCACTTTCCAAATGGTTACGATAGTACTATCAAAAGTAGTTGAAACTTCGGGAATTTTCAATTTGTATTTTTCTGACACATCAAAGATTTTTGGCCCGCCTGAGCCAGCCTTCTCAGACATTCCGATTCTTCTGAATAGCGATGAAATTGTACCGTTTCGTGTTTTTGACGTACCGCCATGTATAAACTCAGGAATAGAAATTTTCATTTTTCCTGGATTCTTAAATTCATAAAAATCATTATATGCGGTGATAACGATAGGTGAGTCAAAGTCATAGTAAGCGTGCATTAAGCAGTTTACTAGTGCTTCACGTATAGATTCAGATAAATCTTTTTTAAATGGTAAACGATGGGCAGATTTATCATTGAGTTCGAACCTATCGTTGGTAGTTGCAGTTAATTTCTTGTATGCTAAATTAAAAAAGTCATACATGTTCAAATCAGGGTACATCATGTCCCCTGTTGAAATCCTATCATTCCACCTAGTAGAAAGTGAGTTGTCCTTTTCAAAGTAGTCTAATTGAAATTTAGGATACCTAGATATTATGGAGTTGTATTTCCCGAAAAATAGTAACCCTCCTGCAGTCAACTTATAAGAGCCATCTGTTCTATCCTTCTTAAAAACACCAATTTCAGTTAAGAAGTCCCTAAGTGGCATATTGGTGTACTTAGTGTTCCCGCTTAATTCGATTAGGAGTTTTTTATACTCTTCGATTGATTCAATATTGAGGTCACTTTCGTCATAGTTAGTTAGGAGTTCGCCATCAATATCATCATGGGAGCTTGCCATGAGATACTTTAGCTCTTCTTTATCAAGTCTAACATCACCTTCCCCTAACCTTTTATAAGATTCTCTAAAATCATTTTTAAGATGGACAGGTTTTTGGTCACTACTGGCTTCTCTAATCGTTATTACCATAAGTTGACGATTTTTATCAGGAATATCAATGTACTCAATATCATTATCGGTTAGCAAATTACAACTTACTTTTTTTCTATTAGAGACTAGATTAAACAAGTCATTCCTAACTTTTTCAGGATTCATAACTCCCTGAAAAGGGTCTTCATTATTTTCATCTACTCCCAAGACAACTTTTCCACCATTGGTGTTTGCGAAAGCAGAATAGGTCTCCCAGAAAGAATCAGGAAGTGCTTTTTTAGCTTTTTTGTACTCTAAATCATTGCCTTCAATTTTTAATTCCACACTTTTTCCTCCTAACTTAAAAAATCAAATTGCAGGGTATCACGCGAAAATCACGCGAAAAAAATTTTTGATAATACTCAATTTTGCTTGATTTTAAAGCATTTTTGAGTAGTTCGTTTTAAAAAGATATCGAAAATCACGCGAAAGTCACGCGAAAACCACGTGATTATTTCTCCGCCCAGTCAGTCCAGTCATCAAAGGTCGTATTATTGTATAGTTCTATCAGTCGTGGTCTGACAGATTGGATAATTTCAACTAATTCATGCCCTTCATGAAATTGTGAAAAAGGCATACCAACTGTTGCTTGGGACATATCTGAAAGTAATTGCCTTGTTGCTTGGCTATCTGCAAGTGTATTGATTAGAAAACCGAGTAGGTAATTGGAATCATAGCTAACTTCTACACCTGCTGATGGCGAATCTTTAATCAGGCGTTCATAGCCCTTTTTAATTTCTTTTTTGATTTTATCTTTGGAAAGGATTTCTAGATTTCCGATAAAATCATATGAAGTATAGATTTGGTTAGCAAAGTAATCAGAAAGTTCGTTGATTTTAGTATCATCAAGTCCGTCTTGCTGGCTTAAGTAGGTTTTGGCTTCCTTCCTAATTGTGTCCCTCAGCGTATCATAAAGCATTTCAAAAAAGATATCATCTAGGTAGCCTTCTTTTGGGTATCCAAATTCATTTTCCCAGTCAGGATTTTCAAATGTTCCAATGGTTACTCCCCCACTTCTTGTGACCGATTGTATTGGATTTGTTTTTATTCTAAAAAGCTCTTCTTTTATTTTTAATGGAGTATCAGGATACTCATCTAGGAATGTGCCATAACCAAGTTTTCTAAGGTAAAGTTCAATATATTCTTCCAATTCTCCGTAGTAAAACCAACCTACGGGTTTTCCATAGATTTTTGACACTTTCTCTAAAACTTCAAGAGGAGCTAAGTTATCTCCTCTTACATATGCGTTAATCGTTGATTTTTTTAATCCAAGACGGTTTCCAAATTCAGTAAAAGACAAATTTAATTCATCTTTGACTTGTCTTAATCTTTGACCAACAGTCTTTTTATCAGGTTTAAGTATTTCAAACATAGGTTACCTCTCAGACTATTATAACACAGGTGTTTATAAAATCGTACATTTTTTGAGAAAAACGCTTGACTCCGTGTATGATATCGTATATAATTATTGATGAGCATTAAGGTTGCTCAAAAATTTTACACCAAACGTACATAAAACCGTACATGCGTGTTAGAGAGGAGCTAACCCAACAATCAAAAAAGAAAGGAAGGTACAAAAAATCCTTGAACAATCTGGTACATCGTTCAAGGACAGTAAATCTAATTGCTGTGATTATACCAGATATTTCGGATAAACGCTAGTTGAATGCAGAATCAGAAAAGAGGGTAATTATGAATTTAACAGGTATGGAACTACAAATGGTAGAGTGGGTAGCCTACTCACCAGATACACAAGAGAAAGTCTTAATCAAACCAGAGGATTGTAAAGATTTGAATGACAGAGAACTCTATCGCCTTATCAAGGATATGGGATTTGAGCGATTGATTGAATCTAGTTCTTTGCAGATTTTGAACGACTTTCTTAATCAGAAAATACAGGTAAACTAATGAGTAAATACGATTATCAAGAAGTTGTAGATAGGGTTGATGGTCTCAACTCAGTCTCAACATTGAAAAAGTGGCGGTTAAAGATTGAAAGTCTAACTGGTACTCAATTCAATGAAAGTAGAGTGAGAACGGGTCGAAAATCTTATTCTAAAGTTTATCTTTTTACAGAAGATGACCTAAATCATTTTCAAGCGATTGCTGATAAGAAGTCTTCGTTGGGGCTGGAAAGAGCAATTCTAAGTGTTTATGGGTTTTCTAAAGAAAATGATTATCAAAAACCTATTAGAGAACTTGTTGATGAGCTAGAGGTCTCCTTTAAGGAAATCCGAGAAGATTATCGAAGGAACCTAGCAAAGTTGAAACAGGAGTTAGAAGTGCTTCTGGATAGAATCCAGACCTTAGAGAAAGAGACTGAAAAGAAATCATTTAAGAGACTTAGCTTCTTTCATCGATGAAGACGGTTCGCCACCCCACCACTGGGCGAGTGGTCAACACGGTAGCCCAGAGCAGGTGGGAAAGGTGGCAAACGGCTGAACTCGATTTGACATTTGCACCCCAGTCCCTATTAGGGGGTGCACACATACATAAAATGTGGTCAAATTCCTTGATACGCAAGGGGTTCAGTGATTTGAAGCAAATTTCACGAAAAAACATTTATGAAGCCTATGATATCAACGGTTTACAATTGATTTCATGTAGGCGTAGCTTTTATGAATAGGAGAAAAAACATGACAAAATTTAACTTAACAGACGAAACTATAAAAGTTGGCGACTTGAAATTGGATAAATCACAATTTGACATTCCAAAGAAAGTGACCATCCTTTCTTCACGAGTTGCACCAGTCTATAAAAATGTCAATGGCGAAAGCATTTCGACAGATGAAGTAGCTAAAATTACTTGCTCTGTACAAGATACAGACAAAATCCAAGCCTTGAAAGACCTGGGCTATTCCCCTGATGACCTCAAGGGTATTCGCTTGGAGATTGTAGACAACCTTGACAAGTTGGCTAAATCCGTTGAAAAGGATGAGCTGAACTCACTTGTAGTAGAACTTGTCAATCCAGAAGTCCACCTTAGTTGGCGAGCTAATAATAATGGTGGTGGAAATTGGGGAGGCTTAAAACTAGTGGCAACTGATATTAAATTTATTGGAGCCTAGACATGGATAACTCAGTGATGTTAGACTACTTAGCCGTAACGATTAAAGGCTTAGCTCCAGATGATGTCATTGAGAAAATCCTCATTCTTCCTAAAGATAAGTTTGTTCTCAATGAATGGGGGATAAACAAGTACCAAAGGCATTATGCCTTCTCAGAGATAAAGGTTTACTTCAATAAAGACTGGGAATCAAAAATGGGAGTTTTTATCGAACTGAGAGGGCAGGGGTGCCGTCAGTATGAAGAATACATGGAAAGCAATGTCAATAACTGGGTAACCCTGATGAAACGCATTTCTGAATGCCATAGTAACTTTACAAGACTAGATATCGCCAATGATATTTTTGATGATAGCCTATCCGTCCCGCTTATTTATAGTTATTGTAAAAAGCAACTCTGCATATCAACCGCTAAAACCTTTGATTACCATGAAAAGAGTATTCTTGAAAATGGTGAAAAGGTTGGTGAAATGGTAACGATTGGTGTTAGAGGTACTCAGCAATGGTGCATCTATAATAAGCTATTAGAACAAAAACTGGATAAAGATTTACCAGAAATGCCCTCATCATGGACAAGAGCAGAGCTTAGATGTTGGCAAGAAAAGGCAAACTTACTGGCTCAACAGATAAAAAAAGGACGTCCCCTTAAAGAGATTTACTTTGAAGCGATTAATGGACACTATCGCTTTGTCAGTCCGAGAGATAAGGATTCCAACCGTTGGCGAAGAAAAAACGTAAAATGGTGGAATGACTACTTAGAAACACAAGAAAAGACGGTCTTAAGTGTAAAGCGGACAAAACCCACCCTAAAACGGTCTGAGCTATGGACAGAGAAGCAAGTCTCACGAACACTTGGAAAACTCTATGTAGCAAAAGCAGAATCTTACGGACAAGAAAAGGCAAATGGCTATATTCAACACTTACTTGAGATTGGGATATCCAAACTAACGGAAACAGATGAGACTGATATTCAGCAGTACAAACAAGAGCAACAAAGCTCAGCCTATTGGGGCATAGGAAAAGACGACCTGTAGCAAACTACAAATCGCCTTTCCAAAAATAACTAACTTGATTATAACCAAAATAGAAGGAGAATTCAATGGCAACATTAAAAACAGAACATGATTTTGACTTGACCCGTAACTGGTACCGTAAATCCGTCTTTCTAGATGAACTCTGGCATGGCATGACCGTTGCAACGCTCAATAGCTATATTCGTCAGATGAAGGACAGCCCATACTCTTTCGGTATTAAAGGAACACATGGCAATGTCTTTATTCACTCAGAAGTCTTCGTGGCATGGTTTGACTACAAAATTGCCAATCAATATGTCGCAAAGATGGCGTAGGTAATACCTATGAGAGATAATAGTTCAAGAGTACTCATCATCAGTTCTTGGCGAACAGACCCTTATAAAGCAGGCAATGTCTTGGTGAAGTTCGCTATGCGATTTACCCACCCTATTACTAAAAAATCTCACAAGAAATACCTTTCTACAGGTGCTGGTAAAGGGTGGTTTACCACTAAGGCAAGACCAAGTAAAAAGACATCTTCTGGAAAAGAACGTCTTTTGGTCAGCGATATTAAAAACTCACAATTGATTACACAGGTCACGCAAGAACTGAACAAATTAGTTGATGACTATATCGCTGAGGTAACAGGTATTAAGCCTAAGAAAGCCAAGAGACTTTTAACCCTAGAAGAAATCGCTAAGCCCTATGATGAAGATGGAAGTCTTTATGGTAAAGCCTTTAAAGCATGGTATGAAAGGGTCAAACCAGCCAATAATACTCTTAAAACAAGGGTTACTATCTATAACCGCTATATCGTGCCTAATTTTGATACCAGAATGTCTATCACAAAATTTGCCTCTATGACAGAGGAAATTCAAAATCTAATCAATGCTTCTTCCATGCACATGGCAAGAAACCTGCATATTTATCTTAAGATGGTTTTTGATTGGTCAGTCGAAAACGGACAGATTACTCTTACACAAGACCCGATTGCCAACAATAAGGTTAAAAGGCGGGTTCTGACAAAGAGTGAGGAGCAAAACAAGAAACGTGAAGATATTGCAGAAAAATACCTAGAAGCAAGTGAGGTTAACTACGTTCTCCGACTGATAGAAAGCTGGACTAACCGTCCTGATAATCAACTTATCGCAGATGTGCTGAGAATGATTTTTCTAACAGGTATGAGACCAAGTGAAGTTCTGGGTTTGAATGAGGATATGCTTGATTTTGAGGAGAAGTGGATAAAGGTTCATTGGCAGAGGGCAAGCAAAAATAAATCAGATGAGGTAATGGAAGCACTTAATCTTGACGGAAAGGAACGCTACCGAGCAGACCTTAAGACCAAGGAAAGTGTCCGAACGATTCCAATGAGTCCTGAGGTAGAGAAAATTTTGCGACATTATATAGACAGAAATAAGTTTCAAGCTCAATTTAACCCTACTTATCAAGACCTAGGCTATCTCTTTACCAGAACCTATATCAGAACAGGTAATCGGCAAGGCTCTCCGCTTTATCATAATGAACTCTCACAATTCCTGAGAGGTGGTTCTAGTCAGTCAGCAAAATATAATAAAAAATCTGGTAAACCCTATAAGGACATAGATAGCTTCCTAGACTTTGGCAGACCGATTCATGTTATCCCTCATATGTTCCGCCATAGCTTTATCTCCATTATGGCTAGCGAAGGTATAGACCTCTCCACCATTCGAGAATTTGTTGGACACTCGGAGGATTCCAAGGAGATTGAGCGTGTCTATCTCCATGTGATTAAAAAGCAAAAAGACACCATGAGAGGAGCTGTAGAAAGGCTGGAAAAATTGATTAATAATAAGAACTAAGTGTGGAAAGGAGGATACTGCCTCCTTTTCTATTTGACATAGATATTTTTTTAGGATATAATTTAGTCTGTAATCAGACCAAAAGAGAGGTAAGGAATTATTTTGGAAACAGATTTTATGAAGCAATTATCAGTACAAGAGAAAGAATTCTCATCTCTTTATCGTGTCATGGCTAAGAATTTTGGGCTATCTGAGAGTAGCGTGTGGGTCTGTTATTTTTTATTAGTAAATAGTGGTGATATCACTCAGCAGGACTTGGTTGAACAGATGATGTTCCCAAAACAAACCATTCACTCTTCGGTAAAAAAGTTGAGTGCTGACCAATATGTAAGGGTGACGCCACTACCAAGTTCTCGTAAGAGCAAGAAATTGTCCTTGACTGAAAAAGGCAAAACTTATATAGAGATGACCGTTGCTAAAATGGTGGAAGCAGAAAAAGAAGCAATAAGGGCCATGGGGCAAGAGGATATGCAAAAATATGTTGAACTTCAAGGAAAATATCTAACTCTTGTGAAGAATGAATTTACTAAAGCTGAGCTGTTAACTTTAACTGACGATATGGAGAATAATTGATGGAAACAGATAGTATTGAAATTTTTGGTGCTAAAGAGCACAATCTAAAAGACTTTGATGTGACGATTCCTAAGAATAAGCTAGTGGTTTTTGCAGGTGTTTCAGGTTCGGGGAAGTCTTCCCTTGTCTTTGATACGCTAGCAAGAGAAAGTAGTAGACAGTGGCAGGATAGTTATCCTCTCTTTTTACGGAACAAGCTACCTCACTATGAGCGTCCTCACGTAGACGAAATTAAAAATTTACCCCCATCTATCGTTGTCGCTCAGAAAGCTTTAAGGACTAATACTCGTTCAACAGTCGGGACGGCTATGGACATTGCTCCGCTTATTCGTCTGCTGTTTTCACGGGTTGGTCAACCAAGTGCGGGTGGTTCAATGGCTTATTCTTTCAATCATCCTGCAGGGATGTGTCCTATTTGTACTGGGATTGGGAAGGTTTATCAGTTAATTGAGGATAAGATTTTTGATACCACAAAATCATTGAATGAAGGTGCTATTAATTTTAGCCAATTTTCGAGTGGCTGGCAGGCTTATCTTTACAAAAATAATCCTTTACTTGATGCAGATAAAAAGTTAGCTGATTTTTCTGAGGAAGAATGGCAGATTTTGCGAGAAGGAAGCGATGAAATAGTCAAGGTTGAATTTCGTTCTAATAATACGGGGAGTGTGGACCGTGTTGACTATGAAGGTGTCATTCCGCGTTTCTACCGCCTCTATCTGAAAAGGGATATTTCTAAGCTGAAAAAATCATTGCAAGAAGAAGTGCTATCTCTTGTCATTCAGGTACCTTGTGCCAGTTGTGAAGGCTCAGGACTAAACCCCAAGGCCTTAGCTTCTAAGATAAACGGGCATAATATTGTTGACTATATGAACTTATCAGTCAGTGAACTCTTGCCTTTACTTGAAGAAGTTGATAGTCCTTTAGGTCAATCATTAGTTGCACAAATCAAGTCAGCTATTAAGCGGATGGAGACGGTTGGGATTGGTTATTTATCTTTGTCTCGGAAGACAGAAACCTTATCAGGTGGTGAGATGCAACGGGTCAAGTTGGTGCGACACATCGGTTCCAGCCTAAGTAATGTCAACTACGTTTTTGATGAACCGACTGCAGGTCTGCACCCTCATGATGCCGAGAAAATCGGTCAGCTCTTGTTGGATTTAAGAGATAAGCACAACAATATTTTGGTTGTGGAACATAGCCGACAAATGTTAGCTTTAGCGGATGAAGTCATTGAATTGGGACCATTGGCTGGTCGGGAAGGCGGTAGGCTAATTTTTCAAGGAAGTCTTGTAGAGTTGCAAAAAGCTGACACCTACACAACCCGTGCCCTAAATCAACCACTTAGACTGAATCAAGACCCACTAGCTTGGACAGAATATTTTGCCATCAAAGATGCTACTGCAAATAATCTTAAACAGGTTAATACAAAAATCCCTAAGGGAATCTTGACCGCAGTAACGGGTGTCGCGGGTTCAGGGAAGAGCTCTCTGATTGGTGTCGAATTTATCGAAAATTACCCAGATGCCATTATCATCAATCAAAAACCTATTGGTACCTCCATTCGTTCCACACCAGCAACTTACTTAGGAATAATGGATGAAATTCGAAAATTATTTGCCAAAGCCAACAATGTAACCCCTAGTTGGTTTAGCTATAATTCAAAAGGTGCTTGTCCAATTTGCAAGGGAACTGGAAAAATCGTTTATGACATGGCTTTTGCGGATTCAGTTGAGGTCGTTTGTGAGGAGTGCGGGGGTCACCGTTATAATCCTAAAGCGCTCAGCTATCGTTATCAGAATTTCACAATTGAAGAGATTTTGAATCTAACTGTCGAAGAAGCATTAACAGTTTTTTCTTCGAACGATAAGATTTGTCAATCTCTGTCAGTCATGAAGGAAGTTGGCTTAGATTATCTGACTTTAGGTCAGCCTACAAGTACCTTGTCAGGTGGAGAAGTGCAACGGGTTAAGTTAGCTAGTAAGTTACAAGAGTCAGGACAAATCTTTGTTCTCGACGAACCAAGCACAGGTCTGCATAGTAAGGATGTTGAACAACTGCTTAGTTTACTAAGACGCCTCGTCAATCAAGGGAATACGGTTGTGATGATTGAACATCGCTTAGAACTTATTGCTCAAGCTGATTGGATAATTGATTTAGGACCCGAGGGCGGAAAGAATGGGGGGTATATTTTATTCGAAGGCAAACCAAGAGATATTATCAGTTGTGAAGAGTCTCAAACGGGGAAATATTTGAAAGAAATTTTAAATTTCAGTTAAAATACGTCAATTGCTTCTAATCAGACAAAAATCAGACAAAACCACATTATAAAAACAAAAAAAGCCTAGAAACGTTGATTTCATAGGCTTTTGGTATATTGTCTTACTTAACTTCTGTAAACACAACGTGTTTGCGAAGTTTTGGTGAGTATTTCTTCAATTGAAGACGGTCTGGAGTGTTACGTTTGTTTTTAGAAGTAAGGTACAAGCGTTCACCAGATTCTTTATGTTCAAGTGTAATATTTACGCGCATGGTATCTCCCTTCTATTATTCAGCTGATGCAGCTTTAGCGATCTTACGTCCTTTGTAGTATCCTTTAAGTGATACACGGTGTGAACGTGAGTAATCTCCAGTTGCTTCGTCAAAGTTTACAGATGGAGCTGTTACTTTGTAGTGCGTACGACGTTTGTTTTTCTTCGCTTTTGATGTGCGACGTGCAGGTACTGCCATTTCGTTTTTCTCCTTTTAAGATATAAATTCAATTAGGTTTGATTTTCATCAACTTTAACAGTATAACAAAACTTTTTTGTAAAGTAAAGTTACTTGACAACTTTTTTCAAATAATTTCTTTCATCCTGCTATTCTCCATCCTCACTCTGTTAAATTGTCTGAAAATTCAAGAATTTTCTTCTGTCGCTGGGCCGTAAATTGTGCTATAATAATAAAAAATACGATGAGAGGGAATCAGATGACAGAATTAGATACACGCCATCGCAGTAGCGTCTATGACAGCATGGTCAAATCCCCTAACCGGGCGATGCTTCGAGCAACTGGGATGACAGATGAAAACTTTGAAAAACCAATCGTAGGGGTAATCTCTACTTGGGCTGAAAACACACCTTGTAACATGCACCTTCATGATTTTGGAAAATTGGCTAAAGAAGGTGTAAAAGATGCGGGAGCTTGGCCAGTCCAATTCGGAACCATTACGGTTGCCGATGGGATCGCTATGGGAACGCCTGGGATGCGCTTCTCCTTGACTTCTCGTGATATCATTGCAGACTCTATCGAAGCTGCTATGGGCGGTCACAACGTGGATGCCTTTGTAGCCATAGGTGGCTGTGATAAGAACATGCCTGGTTCGATGATTGCCATTGCCAATATGGATATTCCTGCGATCTTTGCTTATGGTGGTACCATTGCCCCAGGTAATCTGAACGGCAAGGATATCGACTTGGTTTCTGTTTTCGAAGGGATCGGAAAATGGAACCATGGTGATATGACTGCTGAAGAAGTGAAGCAACTAGAATGTAATGCCTGTCCTGGCCCTGGTGGCTGTGGTGGTATGTATACGGCCAACACCATGGCAACAGCGATTGAGGTTCTTGGTATGAGCTTGCCAGGTTCCTCTTCTCACCCTGCTGAATCAGCTGATAAAAAAGCCGATATCGAAGAAGCAGGTCGTGCAGTTGTCAAAATGCTTGAAATGGGACTGAAACCATCTGACATCTTGACCCGTGAAGCCTTTGAAGATGCGATTACAGTGACCATGGCGCTGGGTGGCTCCACCAATGCGACTCTTCACTTGCTGGCGATCGCTCATGCGGCTAATGTGGATTTGACCCTTGAAGACTTCAACGATTTCCAAGAGCGGGTGCCTCACTTGGCAGACTTGAAACCTTCTGGTCAATACGTCTTCCAAGACCTTTACAATGTCGGTGGTGTGCCAGCCGTCATGAAATACCTTCTTAAGAATGGTTTCCTTCATGGGGATCGCATCACATGTACTGGTAAAACGGTGGCTGAGAACTTGGAAGCCTTTGCTGATTTGACACCAGGTCAAAAAGTTATCATGACACTTGAAAATCCAAAACGTGCGGATGGTCCATTAATCATCTTGAAAGGGAACTTGGCTCCAGAAGGGGCAGTTGCCAAAGTATCAGGTGTGAAAGTTCGTAACATCACTGGTCCTGCTAAGGTCTTTGACTCGGAAGAAGCTGCCATTGAAGCGGTTCTTTCGGATGAAATCGTGGATGGCGACGTTGTTGTTGTTCGTTTCGTAGGACCTAAGGGTGGTCCTGGTATGCCGGAAATGCTGTCCTTGTCATCCATGATCGTTGGTAAAGGCCAAGGAGATAAGGTGGCCCTCTTGACAGACGGACGCTTCTCTGGTGGTACTTACGGTCTTGTTGTTGGACATATCGCGCCTGAAGCTCAGGTCGGCGGTCCAATCGCCTATCTCCATACAGGGGATTTGGTAACAGTTGACCAAGATACTAAAGAAATCACCATGCACGTCTCAGACGAAGAGTTGGCCAAACGGAAGGCTGAAACAACCTTGCCACCACTGTATAGCCGTGGGGTTCTCGGTAAGTATGCCCACACGGTATCCTCTGCTTCACGCGGTGCCGTGACAGACTTCTGGAATATGGAACAGTCTGGTAAACAATAAGATAAGAAAAAACTCACTTTACTGATTTGTAAAGTGAGTTTTAGTTTTTTAACGTGGTGGCAGGCCAAGGGCAATACGGCCATAACGGCTGATCCGGGTAATTTTCCAGGCGGGCGACCAGGTTACTTCTACTTTGACATCCTCAATCCCGTCAATTTCTTTTAGGCGGGCGACGATTTCGATAGGCAAACTTTCCGCACAGTCACAAGCGGTATCGGTAAAGGTCATGACTACCTTGCAAGTCCCTTCCTCATCCAGATCCAACTCATAAATCAAACCGAGGTTGTAGACATCCAATTCAACATCGGTATCAAACACAAGCTCTAACTTCTCAATCAATTGTTTCTCCAGTGCCAAGGCACGGTCGTTAATCTTGATATCCTCTCTCATCTCGCTATCCTTTCCCTCCTTTGATGAAGACTATTTTCTCACAATTCTGACAATAATGCAAGTTCACCTAGAATGAGATCAGATGTCGGCTACAATCAAACCATCCGTCTTAAGACTGATTTAAAATTACAGGAACTTATCTTAAGTTTTCTTTAAGTTTTCCGATTTATACTAATACCATCAAATGAAGACCTCCTAACTTTGTTTGATAGAAAATCCTAAACTTTTTCATAATAATCTCCCATAAAGGCCACCAAATCAGGTGGCTTTTTTTATGGGAGTGAGACAGAACAATTTTTTAAAATTGCTTCGCTTCCTTATTTTTTGGCTCAGGTTGAAAAGGTTCCCCAAACCTTTTCAATTGTCTCACCCCCGCACAGGTCAAACAGTCTGGGAGACTGTTTGAGGTTGCGGATATAGGAAACCTCGTTTCCTCATTAGTAGGTAATCTTTGAAGCTATAATAGCGAACAAAGATACCAATCAACCACTGCGTTATGTAATCATTACTAAACCTATTTCATCTAACCAAGCCTGATAGGTACGTTGACGCAGTTTGAGCGGAGCGAAAACTACGTTCCTTAGTATTTTAGTGAGTCAAGTCCAAGGGACGTAGACGAGCTTAGGTATATTGATGCAGTTCGAACGACAGAGAGAACTACAATCTTTTGAAAACTGAATGAGGTGAACTCGGAGAGTCCAACCGAATTTAGAGAAATGGATGCAGTTTGAGCGGAGATAACTAGACTCCTATAAAAAGTATGTGTGAAGAAAGTTTTAAAACCTTCAAAAATTTTTTCAGCTCTATCTTTCTATTATTTCCTATATTTGTAGGCGAAACAGCTATTTTACGGGCTTTATTCCCCGATGATTCCTTTTGCCTCCTCCAAGTTCTTGTGCTATAATGATACGGATGCTGTTCATTTTCGAACAAGGAGGTACATTATGAAACAAACCCATTCTCGTTTTCTCATTCCAGGAATCCTTTTACTAGGAGTGGTCTTGCGGGCCCCATTTACGACCCTCTCCACTGTCTTATCAGATATTGCTACTAGCTTTGGTGTCGAGGTGAGTTCTCTCGGCCTCTTGACGAGTCTGCCCCTCCTAACCTTCGCTATTTTCTCTCCTTTTGCTACTAGCTGGGCGAGACGCTTTGGGATTGAGCGACTCTTTCTCGGAGTTTTGATCCTGATGACAATTGGATCTTCTCTACGTACCATCAATCTTCCACTCCTCTATGTGGGAACTCTTTTGATTGGTGCTGCTATTGCCTTTATCAATGTCCTTCTACCAAGCTTGATCCAAGCTAATGAACCAAAACGTCTTGGCTTCTTAACAACCCTCTATATCACTGCAATGGGTTTGTCTACTGCGGTAGCTTCTTCTGTCGCTGTTCCTATCACTCAAGCCACCTCCTGGCAAGGCCTAGTCTGGGTGCTGACAGTTGTCTGTGCGCTTGCACTTGTGATCTGGCTCCCCAATGCTCGTCACAATCATTATTTGAAAAAAAGCTCCTCTTCTAATGAAAATAAGACTAGCTGGTATAAGAACGGTAAGGTCTGGGCTATTATGCTCTTCTGTGGTCTACAGTCTCTCTTGTACTATACGACGATGACCTGGCTTCCTACCATGGCGACCCAAGCCGGCATCAGTCAAGCCAATGCAGGAATTTTAGCATCTGTATTCACCCTGATGAGTCTTCCTTTCTCTATGACCATTCCAAGTCTCACCACCAGCCTTTCTGAACAAAGCCGTCGCATCATGCTGATAACAACTGTTTTAGCTGGTTTTACTGGAATTGCCATGCTGTTACTAAAGACAGACAACTTCATTTACTGGTTGATCCTGAATATCTTGATTGGAAGTTTTACGAGTATCTTATTCCCTTACCTCATGGTTACCTTCTCCATGAAGTCTAGCTCTCCTGAGAAAACTGCTCAGCTCTCTGGACTAGCTCAAACAGGAGGATACGTCTTTGCTGCACTTGGGCCTATCTTATTTGGTTCAAGCCAACAAATCTTCCACTCTTGGACACCTGGTATTCTAATCCTTCTTGTCGTTGCTTTGTTTATGAGTATGGCTCTCTATCAAGTTGAAAAATCTGATATCATCCTTTAATCCACTAGGTCCCTTTGAGCAATGGGATCTATTTTTTATACGAAAAAAGAATCAGGACATTCCTGATTCTTTGCTATGCTTAATTATTCGTAAAATGATACGTGTACGTGGTCGTAGTGATTTTCTGTTACGCTACCACGGTCTGGCATTTCATTCCAAGTGTTTGCTGGTCCATAAATGTTATTTACTGGAGCATAGAAACGTTGTTTCCAGATGATGTAAGAAATTCCATTTTCTTGCATGTGATCGATTGCATATTGAGCTACTTGATCACCGATCGCTGAACTTTCTGGAACCATAACGTCGATTGCAAGACCTTTACCGTGATCTTCTGGGTCACCAGGACGGTAACCACCGATATCAGTCAAGCCAAGTTCATTAATCACTTGTTCTTTGAATTTAATTGTTTGAGGTTGAAGACCTTCATTTGAAGTTGGAGTTGCTGTTGAAGGAGTTGAAGCTGTCGTATCAACAACTGGTGCTGGTGCACCATATTGTGGTGTTGAAGCAACCGCAGTAACTTCTGGTTCTGCTGGAACTTCTACGACTGGAGCTGGTTCAGCTACTGGAGCCGCTGGTGCTTCCTCAACAACTGGTGCTTCTACAGGAGCCGCTACTTCAGCTGGCGCTGCAGCAGGTTGCGCAGGTGCTTCTTCAACAACTGGTGCTGGTGCTTCCTCTGCTACTGGAGCTGCTGGTGCAGGTTTTTCAGCTGGTGCTTCTGGAGTTGGCAAGCTTTCTGACACTTGCTCTGCCACTGCTGCTACAACTGCAGGTGCTTGAGGGAGTTCTACAGCTTGGTTGTTTTCATCTGCTACTGGTTTTGTCAAATCACCCACTGCAACAGTTTGGTTGTCTACTTTGATTTGGTTGTTTGTCAAATCAGCAGAAGTTGTCACAGTTGCATCAGCATTACCTGCTGTAGGAGTTTGGATTTCTACACCTGTTACTTGGTTTTGATCATTGACAGTTGTTGTCAAGATAGTTCCTGGGAAAATCAAATCAATGTTGCTGATTTGGTTCAAGTTTGCCAAAACAGTTACGTCAACATTCAAAGCTTCCGCAATCGTGCTTAGGGTATCTCCATATTTGATAGTGTAGGTTTGTTTGTTTTCTGAAGTTGAAATATCTGCACGAATTTCATCTACAGAACGGGCAACCCAGTCCCCATTTGATTCTGCTTTACCAGTTGTAAATGGCAAGACTGCCATAGCAACAGTCGAAGCAATTAAAGCTTTTTTATTTACTTTCTTCATACGTTCTTTCCTCGTTTTCTTATTATCGGAGATTTATCTCCAGACAGATACATTTAATATTCTACCACATTTTTTGTCTTTAAAATGGCTCTTCTTTTCTTTTAATCTAACTGACCCTAATTTGTAACATTAGCCCTTTCTTGTTACATTCTCTTAACAATTAATGACAGTTAGTACTATTTGGATGATCAAACAAATTCATTGTATCAGAAGCCTTTGAAAGCCATGAACGAGGGAATTTTGAAAGATTTTTCAGTTGAATAAAAGCTAAAAAACACCCCAAGTTCGTGTCCTGTAGACATCACTTGAGGTGCTGTTTTTAACGGCTTGTATCTTATTTGACCTTCATCATTCGGACCAGGTTGGCGCGTTCGGCTTCTTCGAGTTTCATTTCGATATAGTAGATGGTTTCCTTGAGGTCTGGAATCGTCGCATATTCCAATCCATTGACCCGACGGCGTGTCTTTTCGATCTCATCGGCCATGAGCTGACAAGTTTTTTCAATCTCTGCCAGGCGCAACAGGTCTGGAAGGAGTTCTTCCATTTCTTGAATGGTATTGTCCATCTGGCTATTGGAAGCCACATAGCTGTATACCACGTCTCCCTCATCGTCTCCATATGGATTATCGATACGAGCATGCATCTTGGGTACGCGCACACTCATGATGTTCTCCGTCTCGATATGCAGGCTGACTTCTCGCGTCGGAACTGCAAAGATTTCCTGGACCATGAGGTCATTTTCCAGACATTTGGCCAGGACAAACTCTTGCATATTCCCAATCAGAGCGGCTTCAACCTTCTGACGGAGGCGGTCATTTTCACGGACCGATTCGATGAAGCGTCGCATGAGCTCGTCTCGTTTGTCCTTGAGAAGTTTATGTCCTCTGGTTGCCGTTTTCAGACGCTCTTTGAGGGTGTTTAACTCCATCCGAGTGGGTTTGACATTTAATCGTGCCATCTGACTTCCTCCTTTCTACTCCTAGGCTTGTGCTTCCTGAGAAGTTTTTGGGAGGTATTCGTCAATCATGTCATCCTTGATCCGCTTGAGCTCGGTCCGTGGTAAGATAGCCAGCAATTCCCAGCCTAGATCCAGACTTTCTTGAATGGTCCGATTGGTGGTAAAGCCTTGGTTGATGTACTCCTTCTCAAAGCGATCGGTAAACTTAACATAGAGCTTGTCTGTATCGGACAAGGCGGATTCTCCGAGCACCACAGCCAGTTCTTTGGCTTGTTTTCCTTGGGCGTAGGCCGCAAAGAGCTGGTTCATGGTCGCCGCATGGTCTTCCCGAGTTTTGCCTTCACCAGAACCCTTGTCCTTCAAACGAGAAAGGGATGGAAGAACATTAATCGGTGGGCGGTAACCACTATTGTAGAGATCGCGGGACAGAATAATCTGACCTTCGGTGATGTAGCCTGTCAAGTCAGGGATGGGGTGGGTGATGTCATCTTCTGGCATGGATAGGATCGGAATTTGGGTCACAGATCCTTTCTTTCCAACCAAGCGTCCTGCACGTTCGTAGAGGGTTGAGAGGTTGGTATAAAGGTAGCCTGGATAGCCCCGACGTCCTGGAACTTCCCGGCGGGCAGCAGATACTTCCCGAAGGGCTTCACAGTAGTTGGTCATGTCGGTCATAATAACCAAGACGTGCATATCTTTTTCATAAGCCAAATATTCGGCAGCGGTCAAGGCGATCCGAGGGGTCGCAATCCGCTCGATAGCTGGGTCATTGGCTAGGTTGATGAAGAGAACAGAGCGGTCAATCGCACCTGTCTCCCGCAGGTCGTTCATAAAGAACTCGGCTTCTTCAAAGGTAATTCCCATGGCCGCAAAGACCACGGCGAAGTTTTCCTCCGAATTAAGCACCGTCGCTTGACGAGCAATCTGAGCCGCCAACTCCTTGTGAGGAAGACCAGAACCTGAGAAGACTGGGAGTTTTTGACCCCGAACCAAGGTATTCAAATGGTCAATAGCTGAGATCCCTGTCTGGATAAATTCATCCGGATAGTCCCGTGAAACAGGGTTGATGGCTTGACCATCAATGTCCAAGTACTTCTCTGGGATAATCTCTGGACCGCCATCGATGGGTTTGCCCATCCCGTTAAAGATGCGTCCCACCATGTCTTCAGATACAGGAAGTTCTAGGGGACGTCCGGTAAAACGAACCTTGGCTTTTTCCAAGTTGATCCCGCTAGATCCTTCAAAGAGCTGGACCATGGCCTTGTCTTCTTGGACTTCGAGGACTTGTCCCTGACGGGTTGTTCCGTCATGGAGCTTGATTTCTACGAGTTCATTGTAGTGAACCCCCTCGACCTGATCGACAATCATCAAGGGGCCAACAACTTCGCTGACAGTACGGTATTCTTTAATCACGCTCATTGTCTACTCCTCCTTGGGCTACGATTTGGTGTAGGGTTTCTACGATTTCTTCTTTCAAGGCTTTAATGGTTTCCAACTGGTCCTCATGGATGAACTTACTCCGGGCAATACGGTCTCGAAGAGTTACGGTTCCTTCCATGATTTCTGTGAAGTAAGCCCCCAATTCTAGTGCTTTTTGACTTTCTTGGTCAAAGGTTAAAATGTTGGTCAACAAGGCTACCTGCTTGCTGAAAGAGGTATAGGTATCGACCTCATCAAAGGCATTTTGTTGCAGGTAGTCTTCGCGGATCATCTTGGCCGCATTCATGGTTAAGCGGTCTTTTTCAGACAAGGAATCCAGACCAACCAAACGCACAATTTCTTGCAGTTCACTTTCCTTTTGAAGCAAGTTCATGGCACGGGTCACTTTTTCAGACCAGCTGATTTGTTCATGTAGATCGATATAGCGACCAACTTCATCTTGGTAAAGGGAATAAGAACTCAACCAGTTGATGGCTGGGAAATGGCGGCGTTGGGCCAATTGAGCATCCAGTCCCCAGAAAACCTTAACGATCCGCAAGGTATTTTGCGTTACCGGCTCTGAAATATCTCCACCTGGAGGGGAAACGGCACCGATCGCTGTAATAGAGCCTTCACGCGCAGTGGTTCCAAGTGTCTTGACTCGACCGGCCCGTTCGTAGTACTCAGCAATCCGGCTACCAAGGTAGGCCGGGTAGCCTTCATCCCCTGGCATTTCTTCTAGACGACCAGACATTTCACGAAGAGCTTCTGCCCAGCGCGATGTCGAATCGGCCATGATGGCAACGGAATAGCCCATATCACGGAAATATTCCGCAATGGTGATCCCTGTATAGATGGACGCTTCCCGCGCCGCTACTGGCATGTTCGAAGTGTTGGCGATCAGAACGGTCCGTTGCATAATGGATTGACCAGTCGTTGGATCAATCAATTCAGGAAATTCATTCAGAACGTCCGTCATTTCATTCCCACGTTCCCCACAACCAACGTAAATCACGATATCCACATTGGCAAACTTAGCCACCTGGTGTTGCACAACTGTTTTCCCAGCTCCGAAAGGACCGGGTACAGCTGCAGCTCCACCTTTTGTTACAGGGAAGAAGGTATCAATGACCCGTTGACCTGTGACCAAAGGCTCTACCGGAATCAGTTTTTGTGCAAAGGGACGGCCTCGACGAACCGGCCATTTTTGCATCAAGGTTCCGGTAAAGAGGCTACCATCTGCCTGCTCGATCTCATAGACCGGCTCTTCCACTGTGTAAGAACCTGCTGCGATCTTGGTCACACGTCCACTCACACCAAACGGTACCATGATGCGGTGTTCCACCATATTGGTTTCCTGGACCGTACCGACGATGTCTCCTGCGACTACCTCAGTTCCTTCTGCTACGCTTGGTTCGAAGGTCCATTTGGTGTCACGATCTAGATTAGGAACTTGCACCCCACGAACCAAAAAATCGCTGGCGGTGACTTCTTGGAAACGTTCCAAGGGGCGTTGGATCCCGTCAAACATCTGAGAGATCAAGCCTGGTCCCAACTCGACAGAAAGGGGAGCTCCAGTTGTTACCACTGGTTCTCCTGGACCGACTCCAGATGTTTCTTCGTATACTTGGATAGAGGCTTCATCCCGCCGCATCTCAATAATTTCGCCAATCAAACCAAGATCGCCGACCCGGCAAATGTCTTGGATATTGGCCTCCTGCATCCCTGATGCAACCACCAAGGGACCGGAAACTTTGATAATTTTTCCTTGAGTCATGTATTCCTCCTGGGAATCCTTTGTTTCTTTGTTTTACTTTTGTGCTATCTCTCTTAGAGCTTGCTTTTGTTGGCCATTGGCATCGAAATTAGTTGGATCCAACCAGGCTTCGAAGCGCTCTTTGATTGCTGGCCATTCTTGGTCAATGATAGACAACCAATCTGTATCTCGAGTCCGACCTTTATAAACAACGGCCTGACGGAAACAGCCTTCATAGGTGAACCCTAAGCGCTCAGCTGCTTTGCGAGATGCTTGGTTTAAGGCATCGAATTTCCACTCATAGCGGCGGTAGCCTAAATCTTCAAACACGTAGCGCGCTAACAGATACTGGGCTTCCGTAGCCATGCGTGTTTTTTGGAGCGCTGGTGAGTAGGTGACTGCTCCGACTTCGATTACCCGATTAGCTTGATCGATCCGCATGAGAGAGAAAGTCCCCAAAGCCTTGCCTGAATCTTTGTCTACAATCGCATAGTAAAAGCGACCTTGATCTGTCATGAGATCATCTAATAAGCGGTCCCACTCCTCTTCATTGCGGGCAGGACCTTTGAACAGAAAGGTCCACATCGCTGCTGGAGAGTCCGGCCCGTAGACCTGATAAAGATCTGCTCCATGTTTTTCTTTTGAGAGGCGCTCGATCACGGTATAGCGACCCTCGATCCGATCAATAGCTGGCAGACGACCCGGTGTAAAATCCGGCAGTGCATCGCCAATCGCTTGGCCAAATTCATTTGTTCTCATAAAATATCCTGTCCTACTGCCTTTTCGACATTGTCCCGAATTCGCTGTTGGCCCAGTCCTGTAGTTCCTCTATGGGTCGGTATAAGGATCAGAGCCGGTGTCAGCTGCTGGTCGTAAAAAGCCACTGTATCTGGAATGGCCTGAGCTATATCCTCTGTCAGGTAGATAATCCCGAAGTTTTCCCGACTGAGTTTTCGCAAGGTATTGATCGCTTCTTGCGGCTCTGTGACCGGATAGGTTTGAAAGCCAATCAGGCGAAAAGGAAGGATGGCGTCCCGATTGCCCACAACGGCGATCTTATAGGTCTGTTTGTCCATAAATCGGTCTCATCCTTTCTTTGATGTCTGCTAGCGGAAAACCATTGTCCAAACCAGAGAGGACCAAACGAAGGTTGGTCACTTCTAACTCTTTTCCGTAAAGGTAACGGACAAGGGGTAGGGGTCCATCGACTTCAAAACGGCCAGCGTCTAGAAGACTGAATTTCACCAAACTTTCTAAATACTCCAACTCTACGGTCCTTAGTTGACCGGTGCGCATCTTTTCTTCATAAGTCTCTAAGGCAAGATCGTAGTCCAGCGGATTGATTTGATAAAACCAGGTCAACCACTGACCCGATTCTAGCAGGTCGATCACCTGATGGGCACTGAGACTCCCTTCATCTGAGAGCAATTGGTGCATGAAACTATGCGGTTTTTGCTGATCCAAGGCCCGCTTGACCGTAATCGCATTGTAAAAGTCAATGGTCACGTCCACTAACTGCTTCAGAATCGGATGATCTAGGCTGTCCCCTAAGTATCTCAGGTGTTTAAAATAAGCTAAGTCCATCCCGATTTCGAGAACCCGCAAGTCCTGATAGTCTTGGAATTCTTGCCAGGTTGCAGCCACTTCTTCCGCCATAAAGGCTGGACAATGCTCCGCAGAAAAGGTCGCCACCAAATGCTCGAGCACATCGAGAGAATAAGGACCGATAGGGATCAATAAATGTCCCAACTTGCGCTCTGTCGCCTTGTGTTTTAGATAAACCTTGAGATTGTGATAGGTGTACTTCAAGGTAAAAAGGCTAACCAGGTCTGACTGAGGGCTTACCTCAAAAGCCCATTGGTATTCTGCCAACAAGGCTGCCATCAGGCGGGCTTCAAGGGCTGCTAAATCCTTGATCTCCTGGCTATCTAGAGCATAGGACGTTCCTTGCAGCAAGCCTTCTCGACTCTCACTGGAGGGACTTGCAAGCAACTGCTCGAACTGACTGGGACTGACAAAACTAGCCTCACGTACGCTGATTCCTGTATTGACTTGAGAATAGGTCCGTTCGCTCATTGCAACCTCCTAGTTCTCTTCATCTGTGAAAATGCTGGCTGCCATCTGGTAGCTTTCTTGCTCCCAAATGGAATCCACCAAATCACGGTAGAGATAGTTGTCATCAATCTTCCCAACCGACAAGACAAAACCTGCTTGAGCTGGGATCGTCGCATCTGCAACTGTCACATTCTGATGAGTCTGCTTCAATCTATCGAGAGCTGCTGAATCAAATTTGCTAGCACTCACCGCCCCAAAGGTCAGAGTCACAACTTGCCCTTGATAGCGGTCTAAAATCGCATCTACAAACTGCATTTCCTTGTCAAGGGGCCAAGCCGCCATTGCTTCATAAGCATCTGAAAAGAGATCCTTTAAGACTCGTTGCTTGGTGACAAGGGTTGATTGGCGTTTTTTATTTTCGATTTGTTGGGTTTCACGTTGCAATTGACGTTGAATCCGCTTGAGCTGCTCAGCACGTTGATTGAGTTTATCTTGGATCAAACGATCTTCTTGCGCCGTCTCTTCTTTTAGGATGGTTTCCTTGGCCTCTTCTAAGAGTTTACGCCCTTTTTCGTGGGCTTGGGCCAAGATCGAATCCTTTAATTGGGTTTGTTCATCCATTCGTTATTTCTCCTATTGCATGCGTCTTTTGTTTTTCGTCTCGCGAGACGAATTCATCAAAGCTAGTTCTTAGCCGACGCGTAGGGTCAATAGGAAGGACACAACGAAGGCCAAGATGGCATAGGTTTCAACCATGGCCGCAAGGATAACCCCTTTCATCATGTCTTCAGGGCGTTTGGCCAAGATTTGCATCCCTGCTGTCGCAACATTTCCTTGGTGTTTGGCTGAGAAATAACCAACGATCGCAACTGGAAGAGCTGTAAAGAAGTAAGCAACTCCTGTTTCAAGTGGCATATCTGGCTTAATTTGCAACCAGATCAAGATCCCGATAACGAAACCGTACAAACCTTGTGTACCTGGCAACAATTGCAAAATCAGGGCTTGGGCAAATTTTTCAGGTTGTTCTTTCAAGAGCGCTGCTGCTGCTTGACCCGTTTTACCAACCCCAAGGGCAGATCCCATTCCACTAAGTGCAACCGCAATCGCCACACCAAATGCTGCAAAGAAGGCGCCCCCATGGGCTGAAAAATATGATGCTAAAGATTCCATGAATATACTCCTATTTATAAAAGATAATACTTATTTTTTTGTTTTAATATAGCGTTCAGAAGGTTTAAGAGGACGAAATGGCTTGCCTCCTCCTTCATAGAACTTACCGAAGAACTCCACAAAGATCAAACGGGCTCCATGCACATATCCCGACAAGAAGGACAGGAACATGTTAATGGCATGTAAGACGATAAAGAGCAGAAGTCCTACCGTAAACCGTCCAAGCGGTGGGAAGAGATTGACAATAAGGTTAAAGGCCGAACCGATACTCGCTCCAGACAAGCCCAAGGCCATCAAACGGGTGAAGCTGACTAAGTCTCCGACATAGCCACTAACATTGTAGAGGTTAAAGAGACCGGATGCTAGACCGGATAACTTCTTGGCACTGACAATGGAAACAATCAAGATCCCAATGGCATTCAAAATAGCTAGCCACTTGCCAATCGGAACCAGAACGCTCATCCCTGGCAAGATATTGCCTACTGCTAGAAGCATTAAGCCAAGTAGGATCAAAACCCAAGCAAAGCCAGCATTATAGGCTTCGGTGTAGTCTTTGAGGCGGACATTTTTCATCCCCCCTAGGAACAGTCCCACTAAGACAGTGACAAAACCAAAGACCACTGAGAGGATCAGGATGGTCATAGCGTTGCTGGTCGTACTGATCAGGGCAAAAGGCATCTCAAACCCAAAGAAAGAGCCATAGACCACACCCCAGAGGGCCACTGAAATTCCGAGGAGACTGAAGAAACGAAGGTTCTTCGCTGTCCCAGGCTTGAGCTTAAATGCTTTAAGGACAAACCCTGTCGCTACCGTTAGCAAGAGTCCATAACCGATATCTGCGACCATCATGCCAAAGAAAACAAAGTAGAAGAGAGAAACGATCGGTGTCGGATCTTTCTCGTAATACTTAGGCAGGGCGTACATCTCTGTGACTAATTCAAAAGGCTCTACCAAGGCGCTATTCCGCAACTGGATCGGCACGTCATCCCAATCTTTTTCCGTTACATCGCGCGTTTCTAGTAAGACCCGAGAACCAAAACCTTCTTGTAAGAAGTCTCGTAACGAGACCACTTGGGATGTTTCAATCCAACCTTCTAAGGCTACCAAGCTTTGCGTGCTGGCAAGAAGCGATTTGGCCTCCTCACGAGCTCCCAAGCTCAACAAGTAATCCATCTGATACTTGAGTTGGTCCAACTCCTTCTGGGAGTTTTGTAACTCTGCTAGGGTTGCTGCAACGACAGCTTCTTGCTCTTTGATTTCCCCTTCTAGACGATCCAAGTAAGCGGCTGGGACTTGCTCTTCTTCATAGTCCAATTCTTTGAACCCATGGTCTTCCAGAAGCTCCTGAACAGCTGTACGGTCTCCTGAACGATACAAGATGACATAACCGTGTTCAGTCTCAGATGTAAAGACTTCTTCTAACTCCAGCTCAGGGTGAGCTTTTAAGGAAGAACGAACAGCGTCTGTATCGCTATTCGGGATGGTCCCAATCAGACCGTGCACATAGTGAAACTTGGCTAGAGTGGTTGGGGTGACCTCTAACGGTCGCCATTTTTCTAAGCGCTCTATCTCTCCCTTTGCATCCGCAATCTTCTGCCGGGCCTTGTCTAACACGCGCAATTGGCGTTTCAACTTGGTCAATAGAAGATCCTCATCTCGAATCATCCCGTAGGCCTGCAGATCATCAAAAGACAAACTTAAAGGTTCTTCCTTCAGAGCTTGCAGGGCCTTCTTCTCAGGCATATAGGGCTCCAGAGTCTGAATCATTTTTTCAACTTGTTCTTGACGTTTTTGCAGCTCTACCAAAACTTGACGATTGTCCTCTGTCAAGGGTTGAGACAAGGTATTTGCCTCAAAAGCAGCCTGCCACTCTTCCTGTTCACTTAGGTCATAAATCTGGATTTTCGCCTCAGACTGCAGCGCTAGTAGGAGACTGTCCAAGTCATCTTTGGGCAAGATGAGAGACAGTTTTTGCATCTGACTAACGGCCATAGCTTGCTACCACCTTTTCTACAATGGCTTCAACTAACCCAGCTCGTTTATCGGTCATCGCTTGCTGTACTTTGGCATCATTACGCGCAACCGTTTCTGCCAGATCTTTCGTTAAACGGACAAGTTTTTCCTGGGCGTTATTTTCTGCCTCTGCGACCAATTGCTCCGTTTCCTCATCGTAATGCTGCGCCACTGTTGCAAGGCGATCGCGCGAATCCGTCCGAATTTGCTCGACCTGATCTTCATAGCTGGCGATCACTCCTTGAGCAGCTTGCTCGATCTCTTGCATCATTTCAAGTGTTGCATTCGACATCGTCACACCTCCTTATTCAACCATTGTTCTTCCAACAACAGTACAATTATCTTAAATTATACCACAATTCATATCGTTTGTTCAGGCTAAATCTAGAATGTTCAGAAAATTATGGATACGCACTAAGGCCGTCTTTTCAACATTGGTAACGTTCTCTTTATTTGTATATCCTGTTCCTAGTTTCAGTATTTCTTGATTTCTTTTACTTGAATAAAGCGGTTAGCCATGTTATAATGTGTAATATATTATAGGAGAATCCTGTTATTTCATTTTGCGAGGAAGGAGGATTGCTGTGAAACAAGATCAAGATTTACGCTCGATTATTGCCAGTCATGAATCAGAGCTGACAGATATGGAACGTGACATTGCCCAATACTTTTTATCGTCAGAAGCGCGACAGCATTCCCTGTCTTCTTCTCGTGTCACTGAGTTGCTTCATGTTTCAAAAGCAGCTTTGACGCGTTTCTCTCAAAAATGTGGTTTCACCGGCTATCGGGAGTTTGTTTATCATTTTAATGAAGAAACCAAGAATCAAAAACAAGTGCAAGATCATGACGAACTTACTCTCAGTGTTTTGCAACGCTACCACCATATCAGTAACGTCACTGAAAGCCTAGTAATCGATTCACAATTGGATCAGGTGGCTGAACTGATCGACCAAGCGGACCGGGTCTACTTCTTTGGGATCGGTAGTTCTGGTTTAGTAGCTCGAGAAATGAAATTGCGCTTGATGCGACTGGGCGTCGTTTGTGAGGCTCTGACAGATCAAGATGGCTTTGCTTGGACGACGAGCATTCTCGATTCCTCTTGTCTGGTCATCGGTTTCTCACTATCAGGAAGTACGAGCTCTATTACAGACAGTCTTCTAAAAGCCAAGGAAAAAGGGGCCAAGACGATTCTTATAACTTCTAACCCTGCGGCTATCCACCAAGGATATAAAGAGGTATTGCCTGCTGCACCCCTTCCTAGTAGCACCTACATCGATCGAATCTCTGCCATTTTCCCTCTCCTCATCGTAGTGGATTTAGTCTATGCCCATTTCCTCAATAAAAACCGAGAACAAAAAGAAGTCGTCTTTAATAGCTACTGGGAAAACAAAAAACTCTCTAGTCAACGTTCTCGAAAATCTTAATATGGTCTCCCTATTTAAAAAACCATGAAGGTTGGGGCTTCTCTCATCCTTCATGGTTTTTATGATGAAGCAAAAACAAGTCGCCTGTGCGACTTGTTTTATGTTGCATGTTTTTGTCTAAAGTAATAGTAAGCTCCCAACATACCCGCAGCATTTTGATGATGGGCAAATTCCAAACGGATTTTATCTGCTAGGCTAGGTACAAGTTCGGCACACAGAGCTTGATAGATTTTTGGCTTGAGGATGGCTTCCTGGGCCATAATCCCCCCTCCAAGAACGATGACCTCTGGATTGACCACGTAGGCGATATTCGCTAATCCTTTTCCAAGGTAGGCCACCATCCGATCAATCCCTGCCATACAGATCTTATCTCCTTCTGTCGCCTGCTTGAAAATACGGCGACCATTCCAATGGTCTGAAGGATCGCCATGGCACGCCGCCACATACTCGACCAAGGCAGTTGTAGAAGCTAAATCTTGAAAGGCTCCATCTGGCAAATGAAGATAGCCAACTTCACAAGCTGAATTGCTAAAGCCATGAAAGACTTGACCATCCAACAGGAGGCAACCGCCAATTCCTGTTCCAATTGTCAGGCAAACAGCATTGTTCGATCCTTTAGCATGCCCTGTGGTAACCTCTGCAAGACCAGCACAATTGACATCATTTTCAATCTCACAAGGGAGCTGAAAGGCCTCCTCAATTTCCTTTTTGAATTGAGTGCCAGCATAGTTAGGAATTTGTGGTCCGGCATAAAAGATTTCTCCCTTATCCGGATCGACCATCCCAGCTGAGGAAATCGCAACTCCTGCCACGGCATGCTTCTTCAAATAACGGGCTACAATTTCCTTCGTTGTCTTAAGAATGTGAGGTCCTCCTTTTTGGGCCTCTGTTGGCATTTCATGGGTCTCTATGAGTTGCCCTTCTGCATCGGCTAGACCATATTTGATACTCGTTCCGCCGATATCAATTACAACATATGGATTCATCTAGACCTCCTTTGATCAAAGGAATCTGTCTTTTGTGTCCTTAATGAGTTGAGCAGCACGTTGGATCACTTCTTGATCAGCTTCTACTACTGCCATCAAAGGGGAGCGAACAGATCCCAAGTCCAAACCTTCATTGATGCGCAATACTTCCTTGATGACTCCATACATGTTTCCATGAGCAGACGTCAAGACTCCGATAATGTCATTGATGGCAAACTGCAAGTCACGCGCAGTCTCCAAGTCTTTCTCAGCAATCAGCTGATTGAGTTTCAAGAAGAGCTCCGGCATAGCACCATAGGTACCTCCAATACCAGCTCCTGCTCCCATCAGACGGCCACCTAAGAATTGCTCATCCGGACCATTAAAGACGATGTGGTCTTCACCACCTAAAGAAGCAAAGGTTTGAATATCCTGCACAGGCATCGAAGAGTTTTTCACCCCAATGACTCGTGGGTTTTTCAACATTTCTTTATACAGACTCGGTGTCAAAGCCACCCCTGCCAATTGCGGGATATTGTAGATAACAAAGTCTGTGTTTGGCGCTGCTGCGCTGATTTCATTCCAATAGTGGGCTACACTATACTCTGGCAAGCGGAAGTAAATCGGCGGAATGGCCGCAATGGCATCTACTCCTAGTTCTTCTGCATGTCGTGCCAATTCCACGCTATCCTTGGTGTTATTGCAGGCTACGTGAGCGATGATGGTCAATTTTCCTTTAGCCACTGCCATGACTTCTTCCAAGACCAACTTGCGATCGGCCACGCTCTGGTAAATACATTCGCCGGAGGATCCGTTGACATACAAGCCCTGCACACCTTTCGCGATAAAATACTCTACCAGCGCACGTACCCGCTCCGGGCTAATTTCTCCTTGGTCATCATAGCATGCATAAAAAGCCGGGATGACTCCTTCATATTTTTTTAAATCTGACATTTTTTCTCCTTTTGTCGTATCAGTAATATTATTAACCCATGATCTCTGATAATTTCACTTTTCGGTCCTCATTAATGGAACGAGTACAAGCATCAGCAGATGCAATTGCTTCTAGCGCCGCTTCTCCGGTTAATAGTTTTTCAAATTCTTTTGATACAGGAGCACCATTCATTATGTCATGAAGGTATTTCATTTCTTTATCAATAACAGATGAAAGCCACAATGGAGTTCGTTTCCCTGGTTTACCATAGGCAATGGCACCATCCATCTCCGTGCTATGATAAATTCTTGTACGGTCATCATCTTCTTCCTGAGATTCATGAATTAAGAAATATGATTCTTTTCCATCTACTTTCAGAGTACCTTTACAATTAAATAGGTCTAATTTTATAGCACCCTTCGTCCCCTGAATCAGAACGTAGTGTTCTCCCCAACGATAGGCAGAACCCCATTCAAGCAAGGCAAATCGCTTGCCAGGGAATTCCATATTAACAAAAATCATGTCATCTTCATCACCAAAGTTTTCTCCTTGGTGAGCTACATTTCCACCTGTCATCGTAACTGTTTCAGGAATACCTCCCATTAAAAATTGAACGCAATCCAACTCATGGATATGGTGGTAAAGATGGCCCCCTGATTTTTCACGAATTTTTTTCCATGAAATGGATGGTTGTTGTTCTTCCCAGCCATTTCTCGCTGTATGACAGTATAAAACATCCCCAATAACCCCTTGATTGATCAATTCTTTAGCATGATGGACACCATTAAAGAAATTCATAATGTGACCAGCCATGAAAATCACACCATTTTCTTTACATGTTTCTACCATCTCTTTACAATCTTCATATGATAGGGCAATCGGTTTTTCACAAAAAACATTTTTTCCATTCTGAGCAGCTTTAATAACGGGTTCTTTATGCAGATTATTAGGAGAAGCAACAATCACGCAGTCCACATCATCACTTTGAACCAATTCATCGAGTGATGACGCCACTCGGGCTCCTAATTCTTCTGCTACAGCTTCTGCATTTTCTGGATCATAAACAACTGTAATTACTGCACCTTCATTTTCTTTCATATATCTTGCCAATTCAGCACCAAAGTATCCTGTGCCAACAACACCATAATTTACAACCATTGTTTTACTCCTGTTTCTATTTTTACTATTTTACGGATCCTTCAGAAAGACCACTTGCGATTTTGTTTTGGATAATTGAGAAGAAGATGATTGAAGGCAATACCACAATTACAGATGCCGCCATCATATCTCCCCAATCCAGTATTTCCGAACCATTTAATGAACGCAAAGCCACTGCAACCGTCATCTTACTTGTATCGTTGATTAAGATCAATGCGTAAAGGAATTCATTCCATGCATTGATAAAGGTATAGATGGCTGTGGCAACAATCCCTGGTGCAACAATTGGTAACACCACTTTATAGAAGGTAACAAATTTATTCGCGCCATCTATTTTTGCTGCTTCCTCGATTCCAATTGGAACGGTTTGGAAGAATCCTACTAACAACCACACTGCATAAGGGACACTAAATGAAAGATAAACAATCATTAAACCAATTAAACTATTGGTTAATCCAACTTTTGCAATAGCAATAGAATAAGGAATTGCCAACAAGATCGGAGGGAAGATATAGGTAATGACTAGCAACCGAGACATGATCGCCCCTAATTTTGGAAAGAAGCGAACGATACCGTAAGCAGCCATTGCAGAAATGATAATAGCTATGACAGTTGTCGTTAATGCGATTAATAAGCTATTTTTTATATTATTTATAAAATGTAGGTCATTAATGACATGCGTAAAATAATCGAGAGTAAACTGTTTAGGCCAAAATCTTGTTGGAAACTGGGTTAATTCACCTTTTCCTTTTACAGAAGATAGAAGGATCCAAATTAAAGGAAAAATTGCGATAATAGTTGAAATAACTAAAACAACATGTGACCCAATATCAAGGAGTACATTTGTTCTTCTCTTCATCATTTTCTACCCTCCTTCTCCCATTTACTAATTACTCCAAAGTAAATGAAACATACTGCCAATAAGAAAATAAATAGCAAGACTGTTACCGCTGAGGCACGCCCAAGAAGTTTTGTTCCCCAACCGAGATTATATGCAAATATTGGCAATGTTGTTGTTGCGTTTGAAGGGCCACCACCAGTAATCAGATAAATAATATCAAAGTTATTAAAGATCCATACTGTTCTCAGTACAACAAGTAATCCGACTACTACTTTAATGTGAGGTAAAATAACAAATCTAAAAACTTGCCAACTGGAAGCTCCATCAATCCTAGCGGCTTCAAACTGTTCCTCCGGAACCGTTTGTAAGGCAGATAGAACATTGACCATGATCATAGGGGCACCAAACCAAATATTAATAAATACTAAACAGATAAAGGCCCAGGTACTTTCTGTCAAAAATCCAGGAACATGATTCATCAGTCCTAATTTCACAATCAAATTAGGTAGATAACCATATACTCCATTTAAGATCCATTGCCAAGAGAAGGCAATGACAATTGTTGGGAAGGCCCAAGGAACAATCAACAATGTTCTATATAACTTCTTAAAGCGTCTAACTCTGTGCAATGCAAGTGCTAACACAAAACCAACAAGCACTTGTCCCAAAAGAGAAAAGACTGTCCATTTAAGGGAGTTGAAGAAGGCATTGTAGAAATTAGGATCCGATAAAACTGCTTTATAATTTGCTAATCCTACAAATTTATACCGCGGCATGATCAAATGTTTGTTTGTAAAGCTAAAATAAATGCTGGAGAAAAATGGGTAAACAAATAATAGTCCAACAATGATAATAGCAGGTAACACAAACACCCATCGAGTCAAATTTCTATTTTTGACCATATGCTTTTTCCTCTCTAAAAACAGAGGCTACATTATTGTAGCCTCTGCTATTATTATTTAACATCAACTGCTACAGTTTCGAATAAATCGTTCAATTGTTTTTCTGCATCCTTAGCAGCCTCCATTGGATCTTTACCATTTGTAATAATATCTTGGAACATTTGTTCAATGATATGTTGGTTTGTTAACATTCCAGCTTGAACACTTGGACCATTTTCATATCCAATAGCTGTACCTTTTTCCGCTGCTTTTGTAATAACTTCTTCTGCATGTTGGAATTTCTTGCGGATGTCATTATCTTTATAGGCTGGATCATCACTAATTCCTTTGATGGCAGGCAACATTCCAACAGGAGTTGAATCTAAGAAGCTAATATAATCTTTCTTTTCATACAAAGATTCTAAGAATGCTTTCGCTACTTCTGGATGTTTGGAATTCTTCCAAACTACCAATGGAATATTAGAAGTTTCAATACCATAATCTTTATCTGATTCTTTTATTTTTGGAATAGGGTAGGCGTCAATCGCATCAATCAATTGAGGGCTATTTGCTTGAATACCACCTACATGGAAGCCTGAGTTAAAGTCAAATGCTGTCTTTCCTTGATAGAACAAAGTAGCTTGCTGCAAGACATTAAAGTTCAATGAGTCTTTCGGAGAAAATTCTTTGTACATCTTCACCCAATATTTAATTCCATCTTGAGCCAGTTTGCTTGTCAAGTTAGCTTTCAAATCTTTAGTCAACAGGCTACCACCGCCACTTCGTACATAGAAATTCAAGAAGCGTGTCCCCATCATATCATTTGTCCCGAAAGGAACAGACAATCCATAAACTCCATTTTCTTTTAATTTTTTAGAAGCTTCATACAACTGATCCCATGTTTTTGGAACTTCAATATTATATTGTTTCAATAAATCAGTGCGAACCCACATAACTTGAGCATGTGAGTACAAAGGCACGGAATAAAAATTGCCATCAACCTTCGCTTCATCTAATGCTGTTTTATTAAATTTGTCTTCTCCAATTGTCTTAATAGTATCATTCAATGGAACCAAAGCATCTGAATTCACCATTTCCATAACTTGGTTTGGCAAAGCTGTACTAATATCTGGAACATTACCATTTGCTAATCCAGTCGTCCATTTTGTATAGAAGTCATTCCATGAAAATGTCTCAATCTTGATTTTAACCTTTGGATGCTTCTTCATGAACTCATCAGCTGATTTTTGAATACTTTCTAACCGAGGTCCCTGAGTAAATGAATGCCACATTACAATTTCACCAGATAATTCTCCAGATTTATTACTTCCTTCTGCATCATTTTTTGAAGATGAACATGCAGTGACAAACAAGGCGAATAACGCGAGAACCAAAGCGAAAAGAATTTTCTTACTATTTTTCATTGTTTTCCTCTTTCTGTTTTAAATACAAAATATGTAATCAGCGCTTTGAAGACTTAACTTCTCCGAAAAAACTAACTATATTGCCTATCTCCTCCATTTTCTATTTAAGACATCTAATCAATCGCAATTTTGAATAAATATTTTCTGACTGTTTCTTCCTGACCTGAATAACCATTTGGTTGGTGAGGTTCCCCAGGGAAGAAGACTGCAAAATTATGATAACCCAAATGAAGTGGATAGAATTTCTCACAATGAACAAAGCCAATATCACTTGCTTCATCGAATGGAATAGCTTCATCTAGGATACGGGAACCGTAGCTAGAGAATTCATGCCCTTCAACTAATAAATGAAGGTCGGCATAACGGCGATGATGTTCAAAGCGATCATTTTCATCTTTGTTAAGGATGTTTTCTTGAACAACAAGAAAGACCTTGTCACCGTCGATATCATATCTCCCTAGCTCAAAAGAATCTTTCCGGTGTTCATAGAGAAAATCAATCGCTTGATCCAGATTAGGATGAATCCCTTTGTACAATTTTATGTTTGTTAAATCATCAAATATCATCTATTTCTCCTTTTACACTAGATTTATGTTGCAGAAAGTTAAGCAAATATGACTTCCTTCTTGAAATCTTCATCGTTATCCCTTCACTGAAACATTCTCATTAAATGAATTCGACTAGTCTCTATTGGGTCTCCTCCTCCTTCAATCTACTGTTTTGTTTTCTCATTTTAAGGCTACGACAAAGCGCTCGGTGATCTCTTTTGGTCGGGTAATAGCACCACCTACGACGATGCCGCGAACCCCGAGATCATGGATTTTCTTGGCCTGATCAGGAGAGTGGATCTTGCCTTCTGCGATGACATCCACTCCTGCTTGACAGAGGCTATGGATCAGTTCAAAATCTGGCCCATCAACCTTCGGACTGTAGTCTGTATAGCCAGATAAGGTCGTTCCTACAAAGTCTACTCCCGCTTCGACAGCTGTCAATCCTTCTTCCAAGGTCGAGATATCGGCCATGAGCAGCTGATCGGGATATTTTTCTTTGACTTGATGGATAAAGTCACTAATCGAAAGACCATCATGACGGGGACGTTTGGTACAATCCAGAGCAATGACCGCGATATCCAATGCTGCTAATTCATCAACTTCTTTCATGGTAGCCGTGATAAAGGGTTCTTCCGGTGGGTAGTCACGCTTGATAATCCCAATGATCGGTAACTTGGTCACTTCCTTGATTTCCTTGATATCCCGGACACTATTGGCTCGGATCCCGACAGCTCCACCTTGCTCAGCCGCTTTAACCAAGAGAGGAATGACTCCTCCAGTTTCTGTATAGAGCGGTTCGTGAGGGAGAGCCTGACAAGAAACAATGATGCCATCTTTGATTTGCTGGATCAATTCATCTTTTGTAATCTTTGACATAACTCCTTCTCCTTTGATAATAAGGCAACTCGAGTACTTGTAAATTGATTATAATCCATTTTTAAAGCGCTTACAACATTATTCTTGCAATTGGATTATAGTTTCGCATTTTGGGAAAAATAAAAAGATCTCTGAAACTAGTTTCAGAGATCGACATGGTGAGGATTCACTAGGCCATCTTTTGAGTCGCTTTTTCCTTTACGACAAATACAAAGCCGATAGAGCCAACTACAGCTCCAAGCAAGATCCAATAGGCCATATCCGATGACGCAATTGGGCCTGCCAAGAGACCTGCTAATAAAAAGAGATCGATATAGAGTCTGATATCCCGATAGAAGGTCCAATTGAAATGGTAGCTACCCTCCGTGTACTTCCGTGTCGATACAGGCGGTTGAAAGACCTGCAACAGAATCAAAATCCCAACAAAAGCAAGATAAGCGAGGCTAACTACCGAAAGCGGAGCCCGCATCGTCAAAGCTACAGCCGCTAAAAGCAAGACCAAGATCCAGAAATGAAAGTCCAACCAGAATTCACGATGGTAACGAAAGCCCTTCATAAGATCACACCTTTCTATCCATATAATCGTTTTCTACACTTATATTATATGACAAAGAAATTTTTTTGCAAGGAGAAATCGGTTAGCTGGAACTGAAAATAGGACCAGAATATCTCTGGCCCTACTAAAAAAACTATGAACAAAAATTAGCTAACACTTCATTGACTAATGTCATTATCGATAATGACTTTCAAGGCATTGTTTTCTCCAGCATGTTTGAAGATTTCGTATGCCTTCTCCGCCTCTGAAAGTTTGAAGTGGTGGGTCACCAACTTCGTCGCATCAATCTTACCAGATTTCAATACATTAAGAAGCATTTCAGTTGTATTGGCGTTAACCAAACCTGTATTGAGCGTAATGTTCTTGATCCAAAGGTCATCAAGATTGAAGCTAACTGGCTTCCCATGCACTCCGACGTTGGCAATATGACCGCCGACAGAGATAATATTTTGGCAGACATCAAAGGTTGCTGGATAGCCCACACATTCCATAGAGATGTCAACACCACGACCATCGGTCACTTCATTGATAAAGGCCTTGATTTCAGCGATATCACTGGAGCAGATGGTATGAGTTGCTCCAAACTTCTTAGAAGCTTCCAGACGAGATTCAGACAAGTCCACCATGATAATCGTAGCTGGTGAGAAGAATTGTACGGTTAAGAGAGCTGCTAAACCGATTGGCCCTGCACCAACGATACAAACGTTGTCCCCAGGTTTCACATGAGATGGGAGAACCCCAATTTCATAGGAAGTTGGAAGAATGTCTGAGAGCATAACAAGGGCTTCATCATCAACAGAGGCAGGTGCATGATAGAGACTACCGTCTGCGTGAGGGATATGGACATACTCTGCTTGGGTACCATTGATCAAGTGACCGAGAATCCAACCACCGTCTTCACAGTGAGATGGTAAGCCACGTTTACAGTAGTAGCACGTGTTACAAGTTGTCACACAAGAGATGATAACCTTATCTCCCACCTTAAAGTTCGTAACCGCATCACCGACTTCTTCGACAATCCCAATTCCTTCGTGACCGAGAATCGTTCCTTCTTTACAAGCTGGAACATCTCCTCCTAAAATATGGAGGTCTGTTCCACAAATGGTCGTTTTGACCAAACTTGCAATCGCATCAGTCGGTTTCTTGAAGGCTGGTTTTGGCTGATCGATCAACTGAAGATTTCCTGCGGATACATAGGTTGCCGCTTTCATAAGCGACTCCTTTTTTGTTGTTTTATCAAACCATTTTATTGTAGTTTTACTTTGTGAGTATTATAACATATAAAGCAAGCGCTTACAATATGTTGTGAGCACATTTTTAAAAGTTTTTTTGAACAAAATAAAACATTCCCCTTATCTCTACCAGAGGAATGTTTTAATCACCTTGTTCTAATTGTTGGCGCTGTCTGTAATACTCTTGCTGCTCGCGTTCTCGCTCTTCTTCCAAGCGCTCTTCATAGCGCTTGAGTTCTGCCTCAAATTCTTCTTGCAAGGCAAACAAGCGCTCCAAGCCACTTTGGGCCTCCGCACTCGGGGCTTGAAAGTGCAGAGCACTCAACCAGTCTACTAAATTTTCTGTATGTTGCCGAACATCCATGCGCATATCCGCATAATCCCACTCCAGCTCACTAATCTTCTGGTTGAAGCGGTGATGTCGATCTTCTAGTTGCTCTAATTCACTATTTCCTGAATGGTACATCACATACCTCCTTTGATCGGACTCAATAGAATGGGCTTCTTCACTGATTTCAGTGCTGCTTCTGCCGCGTCCGCTGCTCCTCCTGTAAATCCATCTTTCAAATCACTAACTAGGGTTGTTGTAGCAAAAGAGCGCATCTTTTCTGATTGACCGCTCAAAGTTACCTGCAAACTCATCCCTTCCAACATCATCAAGGCTTTTTGCGTAGCAATCAAACTCCGAATTGCAATTCGCTCTTGCTCCTTTTTAATCTCTCGATGGAGCTCCTCAATGCGTTCTCTGTCCTCTCCCAGGATCTCTAACATCTTTTTCTCCTACTTATGAAAAATCAATTGCCACGGCTTGCCCCTTGTCCAAGTCGACTAATTGGGCGGATGCAGCCTCTAGCTGGCCTGCCAAATCTGACAAACGTGTCGAGTAGGCCTTTGCTTGGGCAAGGTTTTCCGCCTCTACCGCTTGGTCCCAACAAGCATCCATAGAGAACTCTCCTAATAGTTGCTCCACTTCTGCATCTGTTAAAAATTGGGCCATCCCGTGGGCTATTTGAGACACCTCGGTGACCTTAGAGAAAACCGCTTCCTTGGCCTCTTCCAGCTTGCCCTTGAGCTCAGTCTCAAACACAGTTGCTTGCGCTAAAGCACTCTGTGCGACTGCCAGCACCAATTCCTCCCGCAATTGAATGGTCTGGGTACCAGACGCGCCTGCTAGTTGCTGATGGAGACTCGGAATACTTGGCCTTTCCTGCCCATACATGGAGACCACCGAAGCAGATGATGGATGATTTTCTGAAGCGGACGTTGCCCGATCTCTTTGGGGCATTTCAATAATTTTCTGTGCCTGATCTTGCACTTCACCTTCTAACTCCATTTGAGATGGCCTCCTTTCCTGATTTCTTTCGTTTTATTTTTTTGCCTATAACTGAAAAGCTATCCTAGCCCTTCAGCACAAGCAGATTCACACACTATAGGGTAACATAAATTAGCTTGAAATGCTATAAAAATAACACAATTTCGGAAAAAAATCTAATTTTTCACGAAAAAGCGATTCTGAGACCTAAAAAGCAAAAAAGACGAGCAAGCCCTCTGCTCCCTTTCTTCTATTGAAACTTGAAAAGGCCATCAAAAATCCCCCGCTCTTTTGAGCGAGGGATAGCTGATAAACATCAGTTGTTCTCTAGCGCCTTATTTACGACGTCCTGGACGTTCTTTGTAACCATAGTATGCATCTTCGATGATTTCTTGCATATGGTCTACCATTGGAAGACGTGGGTTAGCCGGTGAACATTGATCTTCGTAAGCAAGGAAGGCCAATTCGCGAGAATGTTTCTTCCATTCTTTTTCATCGATTCCTTGTGCTTTAAAGTTCATTTGGATTCCTACGCGTTCACCAAGTTCGTAAACAGCTTTTGCGTAAGCTTCAACTGCTTCTTCTGGCGTAGAGCATGGAAGTCCTAACATACGAGCGATGTCTTGATATTTCTCATCTGCACGGTAGTAGTTGTACTTAGGCCATGTCGCTGTCTTAGCCGGACGTGTACCGTTGTAACGGATAACGTATGGAAGCAAGATCGCATTGGTGCGTCCGTGAATTGTGTGGAATTGCGCACCAATCTTGTGGGCCATTGAGTGAGAAATACCGAGGAAGGCATTGGCGAAGGCCATACCTGCGATGGTTGACGCATTGTGCATCTTTTCGCGTGAATGGAAGTCCGCGTTCTTCACTGAGCTTTCCAAGTTTTCGAAGACAAGTTTGATGGCTTGAAGAGCAAGACCATCTGTGTAGTCACTGGCCATTTGAGATACGTAAGCTTCAGTCGCATGAGTCAAGACGTCCATACCAGTGTCCGCTGCAACAGATCCTGGAATTGTCAATACCAAAGCAGGGTCTACGATTGCCACAGTTGGTGTCAATGAGTAGTCAGCGATTGGGTATTTACGGTTGTTTGCTTTATCAGAGATAACGGCAAATGGCGTTACTTCAGATCCTGTACCAGATGTAGTTGGGATCGCAATGAATTTAGTCTTCTTACCAAGCAATGGGAATTTGAAGGCACGTTTACGGATATCCATGAATTTTTGTACAAGGTCACGGAAATCCACTTCTGGTTGCTCGTAGAAGAGCCACATAACTTTGGCAGCATCCATTGGTGATCCACCACCAAGAGCGATGATTGTATCTGGTTTGAAGGAACGCATAATCTCAGTACCACGTTCAACTGTAGTGATATCTGGATCTGGTTCTACATCAGCAAAGATTTGGTAAACTACCTTATTGCGACGAAGGTCAAGCTGTTCGATGATACGATCAAGGAAACCAAGCTCTACCATAGCGTGGTCTGTAACGATCATGACACGTTCAACGTCACGACATTTTTGTAGGTATTCAATTGAATCACGTTCAAAGTATGTTTTTGAAGGAAGTTTCATCCATTGCATGTTATTTCTCCGGCGTCCGACTTTTTTGATATTCAAGAGGTTGATGGCACTAACGTTGTCCCCAACAGAGTTGCGTCCGTAAGAACCACATCCAAGTGTCAATGATGGCAAGAAGGCATTGTAAACGTCCCCGATACCACCGAAAGTCGAAGGAGAGTTGCAGATCACACGAATGGCTTTAACCGCTTTACCAAATTCTTTGGTCAATTCTTCGTCAGCTGTATGGATGGCAGCTGAGTGACCAAGACCGTTGAATTCAACCATTTGGCGTGCTTTGTTAATTCCGTCTTCACGGCTTTCAGATTTCAAGACAGCGATGACTGGTGACAATTTTTCACGAGTCAACGGTTCTTTTTCGCCAACTTCTTTACATTCTGCCGCAAGGATATTGGTTCCTTCTGGAACTGAGAAGCCAGCTTGTTCAGCGATCCATGCTGCTGGTTTCCCAACGATGTCCGCATTCAATTTCGCACCCGCACAGTTTTTGCTGTTAGCTTTCACACCAAAGCAGAACTCTTCAAGAAGGGCTTTTTCTTTTTTGTTAACGAAGTAAGTGTGGTAAGATTTGAATTCTTCAACAAACTCATCGTAGATTTCTTTATCGATGATCACCGCTTGTTCAGACGCACAAACCATACCATTGTCAAATGATTTAGACATAACGATATCGTGTGCTGCTTGGCGGATGTTAGCTGATTTTTCAACATAGGCAGGAACGTTTCCGGCACCGACCCCAAGAGCTGGCTTCCCACATGAGTATGCTGCTTTAACCATGGCGTTACCACCGGTCGCAAGGATAGTCGCAACTCCTTCGTGGTTCATCAGGGCACTGGTTGCTTCCATAGATGGTTGCGTAATCCATTGCACACAGTTTTCAGGAGCTCCTGCTTTAATCGCTGCATCGCGGACGATTTGTGCCGCATGAGCAGATGATTCTTGAGCTGATGGGTGGAAGGCAAAGACGATAGGGTTCCGTGTCTTCAAGGAAATCAAAGCTTTAAAGATTGCTGTTGAAGTAGGGTTGGTTGTAGGAGTGATTCCGCAGACAACTCCGACTGGCTCAGCAATAAGGGTCAAACCAGTGACGTCATCTTCTGAAATGACACCAACTGTTTTCGTATGACGCATGTTATTTACTACGTGTTCACAAGCGAACAAGTTCTTAGTCGCCTTGTCTTCAAAGACTCCACGACCAGTTTCTTCATAGGCGTGAAGAGCGAGCTCACCGTGTGCGTCAAGAGCTGCTACAGATGCTTTCGCCACAATGTAGTCGACTTGCTCCTGATCCAATTTGCGCATTTCTTCAAGCGCTACGAGCGCTTTTTGCACCAACTCGTCTACGTGTTTTTCAGCAGCGAGTTTCTTTTCTTCAGGTGAGAGAGTTTTTTTATCAGCCATTTGATGCTTTCCTCCAATGTTTGAAACCCTTATCCTTTTCCGGAACTTTTTCCTGTTTTCAGAAACTTTCAAGAATAGTGTAAGAAATTTCGATTTGTTAATTTTTTCACAATATTATTGTACTCTATTTTAGAAAATTTGTAAATAGTTTCACAAAGATTTTTTTAACTTTTTTCCATGAACCCTCCTTCTCCTTCTATACAGGAGTATTTTCAAGAAAAAATTGAAGGATTTTTTTGAGAACGCACTTCAATTTCACAAACAAATATTTTCACGCAATTTTTGTAAGCGTTTTCTTAATTTTACTAAAAAAAGCAACTTTCTTCAAGTGAAAATTGCTTAAATTATATAGTAAATTTTAGGGTTTAACTGGTCCCTGATTGGCTTGATCAACTGCTTCTTTCACGACGTTGGCATACAAGTTTCCTCCGACATCGATGGAGCCATCTGATTCTAAACCAAAGTGGACACTATCTGTTCCAGCCCAAATCTCTGGATTATCGATAGCAACTTGGTACCAGTCTGCTACATAGACATAGTCATATTTTTTAGCCAATTCCAGCTGATACTGTCGAGTCTGAACGGTAACGCTATTGCTATCATTGGCTTCACGCCCATCATATGGGGTCACAAAGATTAAGCGATGTCCTTTTGGTAGTTCTTGAACAAACTTATCCAACAATTCTTGATAATTATTAGAAGAGTTGGTTCCAAGTGCGATTACCACGTTCTTGAGCAAGACTCTATTGGCAATATCCGTTTCATATACTTTTAAGCCTGAGTCCAGATTGCGACTCACCAAAGCGTCTAGTTGGATATCTGGCAGAACTTGTTTCAGATAATCTGATGCCCGAAGGTTTACAGAATCTCCAATCATGGTCACGCCATCTGACACATTGTAGGAAGTCGCTGAAGCATTGTCGACTTGGGCACGCGTGATCTGCATCTTGCTGTCGGATTGACGAAGCCCTTCGGTAATCAGGTTTTCATCAAAGGCTCCGACGCGTGGCGCAAAGAGTGCAATTCCAAACATGAGCAAGGTCAAGGGAATCGCGCTGTAAAAGAGTGGTTTCGTGAAACTTCTGAGATCCATCGAGATCCCAAAAATCTTCGGTTCACGTCCAGCCAAGGTTGGTTCAATAATATAGAAACTCAAGGCAGCAAGACTAAAGGATACAAGCGCTGTTAGTAGAGAAGCCCAGCCATTGGTCATTAATTGAGAAAAGATGATGTAAAATGGCCAGTGGAAGAGATAAACCCCATAACTGGTATCTGCAATAAAGGTAATCACTGCTGGTTCTTTCTGATTCGGTGTCTTTTCATGGAGGACACGCGTCATCACAATCATCACAGATGCAGCAAGAGTTGCTACTAAAAAGCCAAATAAATAGGTCCAAACACTATCAAAGGGAAGGATAAAGGTCAAGACCAATAAAACTAGAAAAGCACCCGCTAAAATCGCTAACGTCTTCTGTAGAGATAGCTTCTTCACTAATTGAGTAAGATTTGGGCTGGTCGTTGTAATCCCTGTCACTGTCGCTAAAGCACTCCCCACAAAGAAAGGAAAGACGTGAGCGATACTAGAAAAGTAGACATTGGACAAATTCTTGGTGACCAGCGCTCCGACAAAGAAGGTCAGGAAAGTCACCAAAAAGAGACCTGTCGAAGATAGGAAGATATAGCCTCTATATTGGCCAACTGATTTAGCTTTTTTACCCAAAAACCAAGCCAAGAGCGCCCAGAGGACATAGTAATGAACTTCAAGAGCCAAACTCCAAGTATGAATGAAAAGATGGGGGATGAACTGACTTTCGTAACTTCCGCCACTTAACATCTCATAGAAGTTGGTCACAAAGCCAAAGACGGCTGCAATCTGTGTCCCAATCCCAGCAATAAAGTCTCGTCTGACCAAGAAGGTAAAAGGCATGACCAGCAAAACCATAAAGACTAATGGAGGGACAATCCGGTAGAAGCGTCGGCGAAGGAAGCCCCTGAGATCAATTTTTTGATGACGGGCAAACTCATCGATCAGAAGAGCCGTGATCAAAAATCCTGAGAAAGTAAAGAAGATATCGACTCCAATAAATCCACCAGGAAAAACTTTTTGAAAGAAATGGTAGAGAAGAACGAGAAGAAGTCCCGTTATCCGTACCAATGAAAACCATTTAATTCGCATTTTGATAAATTCCTTGTTTAAACGTTCCCTTATAAACGACATTTTGTTCTGTCGTCAAGGTTCCCTGGCCTTCTGGTTGGCCATTGACAAATTCACCTTCATATTTCCAGCCAGCCTTGGCTGTAAAGGTTCCATAACCACTAAAGGTCCCATTGACAAAATTGCCCTTGTAGGTGTCCCCGTTCTCAAAAGTTACCGTCCCTTGGCCATTCATCTTGCCTCGGACGATACTTCCGTCGTAGCGAATAGCTCCCTTATCGAGGGTCAACACACCTCCGAAAGGAATGGAGGAAAGAAAAACCCACAAAGCAGACAGAACAATAATCCCCAAGGACAAGCGTTCAATATTCTCTCTCGTAACATAGACCTTATAGGTCTCATATAATTCTTTTATTTTTTCCATATTCTGTTCATTCTTTTTATCTTCAGCCGGTTACTCCTTTCAGGAGCCAGTCCGAAACTAATCTTCTAATCGGTCCAACCACTCTTGACAACCAGCTAGGACACGGCGATAGGTCTCTTCGAAATCTCCTGTGTACCATGGATCTGGGACACTTTCTCCTGCAAAGAGATGAATCTTGTGCTCCGTTCCAGGCGGTGCCATTCGTTTGAGGTCAGCCACATTGTTTTCATCCATCCCTAAGATCAGGTCAAAGGTATGAAAATCTTTGTCACTGATTTGAAGGGATGTTTTAGACACATCATAGGGCACGCCATGACTGCGAAAAATCTTTTGAGTCCCTTGGTGAATAGGGTTCCCGTGCTCCCAGTTAGAAGTAGCACGGCTCTCAATCTCATACTGGTTGGTCAAATCCTTCATGACAAACTCCGCCATGGGGCTCCGACAAATATTTCCTAAACACACAAATACGATTTTTTTCATGACAGCACCTCCTTTCTATTATAACAGAATGTAAGAAAAATATAATCTGCTAAAATTATAATTTTGAGGCAAGACGAAAAAAGCCTGTCCACCGTTGAAGTGGGCTGACTTTCTTTTTTTATTCAGGCAGGATGATCTGAAGGGCTGGCCATTTTCGTTTCCAATCTTTCTTCCGCATGCGCTCTCTATAAACCGCCAAACGCTCGGGACTAGCTAGAAAATGTGGAGTCGGCTGAACGATGAAGTCTTCGATATCCTTTGTCCCATAAGGGAGAAAGAGCTCTAGCTGACCATCTTTCCTCAAGCGAACTGCCAGTGCCGTACACTGCTCGGGGTATTTGGAAACCGCGTCACAAGCACTGCGATAAGGAGCCGTCTCCGGACTATGCTGGTGCATATAGACTTGATTTTTCACTTCCCAAGCGTACTGGGGATAGGTCTTCTTTAATTCTTGCTCGATCTGCAGAGTCTCCTCATAGCTAATCGCAGGGTCATAAAAGACCAGATCCAGATCTGTCGACGCGTCAAATCCTGGTCTTCCAGAGAGCTGGTTCCAGATGAAATTGCGCACCGCCCCTGCTGCTAACCAAGCGTCTGCCAGGTTGAAATCCCGAATAATAGCCAAGACTGTCATCATCTCCGGATCCGCTTGGATCTGTTCTACGATTGCTTCATCCGTCAGCATCTTCTTCTAGTCTCCATTGTAGGGATAACCCAGGTGTTCATAGGCCTTGCGGGTCGCCACGCGCCCTGTCCGGGTCCGCATGATAAAGCCTTTCTGAATCAAGTAAGGCTCATACATATCTTCTACGGTCTCGCGCTCTTCGGCAATATTGACCGATAGAGTCCCAAGCCCGACCGGGCCACCGCCGTACATTTCAATCATGGTGCGCAGGATCTTTTGATCGACATAGTCCAGCCCTTCATGGTCCACATCTAGCATGGAGAGGGCCTTGTCTGTAATAGTATCGTCAATCAAGCCATCGCCCATGATCTGGGCAAAATCGCGCACCCGTTTGAGCAACCGGTTGGCAATCCGAGGAGTCCCCCGACTACGAAGAGAAAGCTCTTCTGCAGCCTCGTGGGTAATCTCCATCTCAAAGATCTCGGCAGTCCGCTCGACAATCTCTGTCAGATCATCTTGCTCGTAGTATTCCATGTGCCCCGTAATCCCAAAGCGAGCGCGCAAGGGATTGGACAGCATCCCAGCTCGAGTCGTCGCCCCAATCAGAGTGAAAGGAGGAAGGTCCAGATGGACACTCCGGCTGGTCTCGCCAGCACCAATCATAATGTCGATGTAAAAATCTTCCATGGCGCTGTAAAGCACTTCTTCGACTGACATAGGAAGACGGTGGATCTCATCGATAAAGAGGACATCGCCCGGCTCTAGATCATTGAGGATAGCTACCAAGTCACCAGCCTTTTCAATGACAGGACCGGAAGTCTGCTTGAGATTAACACCCAGTTCATTGGCAATGACAAAGGCCATCGTAGTCTTCCCCAGTCCCGGAGGGCCAAAAAGAAGGACATGATCCAGCGCTTCATCCCGAAGCTTAGCCGCCTCAATAAAGATTTTCAGCTGGTCCTTGACCTTATCTTGACCAATATATTCATGTAAATATTGCGGGCGCAGCGTCCGTTCAACAGCCTCTTCATCGCCCATGATTTCATTGTCTAAAATTCTACTCATACAGTCTATTATAGCAAAAAATGATGCCTCTGATGATTTAAAATCATATTCTATTCAATATATCACTAATTATTGATTGTTAGGCGCTGGGAATCGATTCCCCTCTTAAACTACCTTGTTTCTTTTTAAGGAACGTAGTCCGTCTGCGACCCTATTGGACTGCCTTCAACATTATAATAAGGAACGTTGATGCTCGTAAAAAATAAGGAACGTACCTAAGCTCGTCTACGTCCCTATCAGGCTTGGTTAGATGAAATAGGTTTAGTAATAATTACATAACGCAGTGGTTGATTGGTATCTTTGTTCGCTCTTATAGCTCCAAAGATTACCTACTAATGAGGAAACGAGGTTTCCTATATCCGCAACCTCAAACAGTCTCCCAGACTGTTTGACCTGTGCGGGGGTGAGACAATTGAAAAGGTTTGGGGAACCTTTTCAACCTGAGACAAAAAATAAGGAAGCGAAGCAATTTTAAAAAATTGTTCTGTCTCACTCCCAGAAAAAAAGCCACCGGTTTTGGTGGCTCTTATAGGGAGATTATTATGAAAAAGTTTTAGGAGTTTTATCATTCAAAGTTAGGAGGTCTTTGATGATGGTATTAGTATACGACGGGAAGCTTAAAGTTTCCTTATAGTCATTTTTAAAAATTTTTTTCAAAAAAAGAGAGGTTTCAAGCAAAGATTTCCCATCCTTGTTTGTCACCTTCTCTTTCTTATCTATTTCTTAGCGATGGCATGGTAGCTGGTCTTGCTGGTGAAGACTTGACCTGCTCTCAAGATAACCTTTTCAGCTTGGTCGCTATGAATGGCATCTGGTACGGTTTGGAATTCCAAGGCTAGACCATTGTGCTGAACCATTGGTTGCCCTTCCAGATAAACAGTATCATCCACAAAGTTAGCTGAATACACCACCAAGGCGGGAGCTTCTGACTTGAAGGTCAAAAAGCGTCCAGACGGCTGATGGTAAAGAAAGCCAGCATTTTCATGCCCTTCTGGCAGAGCGAAAGGATGGTCTAAGCCTTCTACCAGGCGGATTTGCGGATCCGAATCCTTAAAGAGATCCTCTAAGAGCATAGCTTGGTAGAGATGCTGAACGATCGGACTTTCTTTGTCCACAGTGTGAAGAGGGATACCGTCGGGATGGATAGGGTAAAGCCCTTGATGGTTGATCTGAAAGACATGGTCATTAATCGGCTGAGTGAAGTTGCCTGATAGGTTGAAATAGCTGTGGTTGGTCGGATTAACTAGAGTATCTTGGTCCGTTTCTACTCGATAGCTGATTTCCAACTCCCCTGCTTCCGTCAAGCCATAGGTCACCCAGATCTTGAGATTTCCAGGGAAACCACCGATACCATCTGCACGCTCTGTGTACAGGGTGATTTCTTGGTCTGTCACGGATTCCACGCTAAACAAGTCGCTGTCCCAGCCCGTCGGTCCACTGTGATTGCAGTTGGCGCCATTATTGGCTTCTAAGTGATAGGTTTGACCATTGAGCTCAAAGCTGGCCCCTGCAATCCGGCCAGCAACTGGACCAATGCTGGCTCCGTACTTGGGGCTATTGCCGACATAGGCATCAAAATTGTCAAAACCCAATACAATATTAGCGAATTGATCCTGTTTGTCAGGCGTCACATACTCTATAATCGTCGCCCCATAGGTCATGACAGACAATTGATAACCTAGGTCATTTTCGAGGCGATAAGCTTCTACATCTTGGCCGTCCAATTGACCAAATAGATATTTTTGATAGTGTTTCACAAGTTGTCTCCTCCAAGATCATTCATTCTAGTGAAAAGGGTGAATCACCACTCCTTGTACAACACGGTTGACTGTTCCAGTTGGTGATGGTGTGTCTGGGCGATTTTGAACCTTGAGAGAAGTCAAGAGAGAAATCAATTGACCGTAGATAATGTAAGGGAAGGCACGGTAGATATCCAGTGAGTCTGCTGAAGATGCTACCAACACTTCTCGTACATGCTCAATCCCAGCAGCTTGGTCCGTCAAGAGGACGACCTGACGGGCAATCTGATCCCCTGCTACTTCTCCAACCAAATCTAGATCATACTGACGCGTATAAGGATCAATGGAGCCAAATACCAAGACGAGAGTTTGGTCATTGATAAGAGATTTCGGTCCGTGACGGAAGCCGACAGGACTCTCGTACATGGTCGCGATTTTACCGGCAGTCAATTCCAAAATCTTGAGTTGGGCTTCATGAGCTAGCCCAAAGAAAGGTCCTGCCCCCAGATAAATGACGCGTTCGAAATCTAAATCTACAACTTCCTTGACCTCACGGTCTTTCTCCAAGACTTGCTCTGACAGGTGAATCAATTCTTCTACTCGTTTTGCCTTGATTTCTTCCTCACTTGAATCAAAGACCAAGAGGGCTGTCAGGAGCATAGAGGTGAAGCTGGAGGTCATGGCAAAGCCGGCGTCGTTGGTTTCTTTCGGCTGTAAGAGCAAGAGATTGCGCTCATCTCCGTGGGCTTGCTGGGCCAGTTTTCCTTCTGCTGCACAAGTAATGGTGATCTGATAAAGTTCATCAACCAAGTCTTGGGCCAGTTGCACGGTTGCGACACTCTCTGGAGAGTTGCCACTTCGTGCGAAGGAAACCAAGACAGTCGCCACTTCTTTTTTGAGATAGGTTTGTGGATGAGCTACGATATCCGTCGTCGCAATGGATTGGAAATTCCAATGCCGTTCATCGTGCACTTCCTGCAGATAAGGAACCAAGGTGTCCCCCACATAGGCTGAGGTCCCTGCCCCTGTCAAGATGACTTTGATATAGCCATGACGCTTCCCAATAGCCTCCAAAAACTCTTGGATTTCTTTTGCTTTCTCTTGATAGAGACGATAGGTTTCTATCCAGACTTCCGGTTGCTGATAAATTTCGCGCGTCGTAATCTCAGCCCCCAGTTCCAGCAGTTCTTCTTTTGTATAATCTAGCATGCTTCTCCTCTTTTCTACTCGCCTTATAAGCGGTAAGAGGCCGAGACAATTGTCCCAGCCCCATTCCGAATGTTCAAGCGGTTTTCGCTATCGTATCTTACTCATCCTCGTCGTCATCAAAGTTGGATAAGAGATCATTAACCTTCACGATGCTTTCTTGTGCACGCGCTGGATAAGCTTCTTCTCCTCCGACCAGGCTGTTATTAATAAATTCAATTACCATTGGCAAGTTCATCCCTGCATAGAGGTCAATGGCGCGCCCTTCAAGAATCAAGCGGCTAACCGTATTACAAGGAGTGCCTCCCAAAAGATCCGCAAAGACGATGTAGTCATCGAAGTCTGCAACACAAGCTTCAAACTTGGCTGTAAACTCCTCAGGACCTTCCTCTGGCAAGAGGGCCACGGCATGAATGTTGTCTTGTGGTCCCATAATCATTTCTGTGCTGGCCTTGAGCTCTTCACAGAAGCGACCATGACTGACCAATACTAGGTGTTTTGCCATACCTTACTCCATTATTCCATTCCAAAGAAGAAATGACCAAAGGCAGAGAAGGAAATAGCTGCGACGATAATCAACAAGATAGCTTTGGTTGAGTTCATACCCTTACGTCCAAGCAACCAATAGATCGCACCTGTGATGATAGCTGGTACCAAACGTGGGAAGACCAAGTTAAGCATGTCTTGAATATCGATCGCTTTTTTACCGATGTGTGGCATCCATGATACATCGACATTGATCATAGACGCGATCAAGGCACCGACCATGAAGATACCAAGTACAGAAGCAGCTTCGATCAAAGCTGTCAAGGTACTTTGCATGTTGTTGATTAGGTTGGTACCTTCTTTATAGGCAAATTCCAACTGTTTCCAACGGAAGATATCATAGACTACTGCTACCGCGATCCAAAGGAAAATACCCCATGGTTGACCTTGTGACGCGATTGTTGCTGCGATAGATCCCATAATGGCTGGAACCAAAGATCCAAAGATAGAGTCTCCAAGAGGGGCAAATGGTCCCATGAGACCTGTCTTGATCCCGTTAACCGCATCTTTCGATTTCACACCATCTTTTTCTTCCAAGGCCAAATCAAAACCAGTGATGATGGTGTGGAAGAATGGTGAAGTATTGAAGAATTGCGTATGCAATTTCATCATTTCTTTCAATTCAGGTGTACCGTCTCCATACATTTTGCGCAATTGTGGAAGAAGCATGTAAAGGTAACCAGAAGCCTGCATCCGTTCGTAGTTCCAACCCAATTGGAAGGTGAAGAGGCTACGTTTGTTGATTTGTTTGAAATCCTCTTTAGTGAGTTTGTAGTTCTTAGAATTCGTCATCTTCAATTTCCCCGCTTTCTACATTGCTTGCTGGAGCAGCTACAACCGTACGTTGGCTGTTTTTAAAGTGTTGCACTGCAAGGAAGATACCAATGATGGCAACCCCGATCATAGATACAGATTTGAAGTTATTTGTGAAAGCAACCATTTGTTCTTTTGGAAGTTTTGCAAAAGCATCTGTTCCAAGCATTGCTGAAACGGCATTACCAACACTTTGGACATTGCCGTAAAGCACTGTCAACATTGCTGTCAAGCCAAAACCAAGGGCAAGATAGTGAAGGTGACGTTTCACAGGCAAGTAGCGAAGCAAGATGGCAAATCCAAGACCTGGAAGCATACGTCCTGCAAGTGTCAAACCATTCGCAATCCATTTATATTGTTCAACAAAGTCTACAATAGATTGAACATAAGACCCACCGAACTTAAGAGCTAAGAAGACTGGAAGGGCACGAGAAAGAGCCCAAGGAAGAGCACCGAGAAGGTAGTTGCGTTCAATTCCTTTGTAGTCAAAGCGTTCAATCGCCGCATCAATACGGTGTGCAAAGGCAGTTGTACTCATCCGACCAAGGATATCTGCATAAGTCAAGAGACCTGCTACCGGAACGGCAATGGTTGAAATCGCAATTTCTGGTTTGATTCCTTGTGCTACTGAGAAAGCAGTCGCAAGGACGGCACCAGAAGTCGCGTCAATACGAGAAGCTCCACCGAAAGTACCAACACCGAGTACTGTCAATTGAAGAGCAGCTCCGATATAGAGACCTGTCCCTAAATCTCCCATGACAAGTCCTGTAATGAAACCAGCAAAGACTGGTGATCCTGCTGATGAAACAATCGTCAACTCATCACAGATTTGATAAGCTGAGTACAAAGTAAGTAGTAAAATTTGCCACCATTGTATCATGACAATTTCCTCCTAAAATTTTTCTTTTTTATTTATAAACTATTTGAGCAACTTCAAGAAGTCTTCAACTGGATCATTTGGAACCATTTGAGCAGTTAGCTTAACTCCTTTTTCAGCTAGCTTGTGGAAAGCTTCCACATCGGCATCCACCACGTTGATCGAACGAGTAACGGGACGAGTCTCGTCTGATTGAGACATGTTCCCTACGTTCAAGGTTTCAAGTGGCACCCCTGCTTCTACCAAACCGAGGAAGCGGTCTGGTTTGCGAGCTACGATGAAGAGACGTTGACTGTCATATTTTCCAGCCAAGATATTTTCTGCAGCCTTTGCTACTGGCAAGATACTGAGCTTGACACCAGGTGGTGTCGCTAATTTCAAGCCACTTTTTTCGATATCATTTTGAGCGACTTCATCATCGATCACCATGATACGTGAAATATTTAGTTTGGTAGTCCAAAGGTTGGCTACCTGCCCGTGGATCAAACGTCCATCGATACGGCATCCTACAATAGTCATAAGTTTTCCCCCTTTACTTCTTTGAATGTAGGTTGTGAAACAAGTTTTAAGGTCTCCTTCCAAGTGCCCTCTGTCTCAAAGACGAGGATCTCATTTTCCCCATCTTTGAGAAAACCATGAGGGATGTAGAGGGAGAGTGTTGGACCGACTTCCCAGAAACGACCGATATGGTGGCCATTTACTAGAACGATCCCTTTTCCAAATCCAGTCATATCAAGGAAGGTATCCTCAACCTGATCTAGATGAAAAGCAAATTGATAAAAAGCTGGTTGACCTTCTTGCCATTCTTTCGAAAAATCCAAGCGATCCAGCTGGCTAAAATCAAGCGCATATTGTTTCCAATGAAGCTTGAAATGAAGATCGATACAAACCCCAGTTCGGATTCCTTTTCGTTGGGTATCCGCTAAGAGTTTGTGCCCATAATTGACTCTTCCCATGTTTTCGATCAAGAGTTTTAAGTTTGTAATCGTTTTCTTTTTTCCGTTTAAAAAAAGATCTTGACCGATTTCTTCTTGGTATTGAGTGGCAATCAACTGATCATTGGCATAAACCTGTACCCGATCACGCGCATCGATGATACGCAAGCGCTCTTCTTCCGCATCCATTTCCACTTCTGTCTCATAGAGCAGATAGCCTAATGGGTGGTCAATTTCTTCCATGGTCTGTGGGTAAAGACTTTCGGTGACTTGAGCAATCTCGTTTAAGTTGCCAAACAAACTAGTTTTTTTGGTCAACTCCAATGTTCGTTCAGATAAACTCGACTTCACAAGCGGATCCCTCTGTGGATACTCTGGATAGTAGGTCGCCATCATCTGCTTGACTGCATAGTACTTAGGAGTCGGGTTGCCCTGCTCATCTAAGAGAGCGTCATAGTCATAGGATGTCACCTGTGGGAGATCCACGGTTCCTCGTGCTGAGCAACCGTTCATAAATCCGAAGTTGGTCCCACCATGAAACATGTAGAGATTAATTGAGCCTTCCTGCAAGACCTCATGGACTGCTTCTGCCAACTCTTCTGGATCTCGCTTGATGATCGGTTCTTTCCAACGATTGAACCAGCCATCCCAAAATTCCATACACATGAGCGGCCACTCTTTGTCATGCTCCGCAAAGAACTCTTTCATCTGAGAGAAGTTGTAATTTGCTCGCGAACCAAAATTACCGGTTACAAAGAGTCCATCCTCAATCAAAGTCCCTGCTCGAAGAGTCGCCCTCCAAGGTCCATCAGAAGTAAAGAGTGGACAGGTAATGTACCGCTCGATCATTAGATCTCTGATCGCCCGAAGATAGGCTTTGTCTTCGCCATAAGAGCCGTATTCGTTTTCCACCTGCATCATGAGGATATTGCCCCCACGATCCAATTGGTACTTGGCCACACGTGGCAGGAGCTCGTCGTAATAGCGAGCCACTTCCTTTAGAAAGGCCGGATCCGATGAGCGAATCCGAAGGTCTTTTTCAATTAACCAGGCTGGCAAGCCCCCAAATTCCCACTCCGAACAAATAAACGGTGATGGACGGAGGATCACATACAGATCCAACTCTTGAGCTACTTGGATAAAGTGCTCCAGGTCCAAATTCCCTTCAAAGCGAAAGTGGCCTCTTTGTGGCTCATGAGCATTCCATGGAACATAGGTTTCAACAGTATTAAAACCTAGAGCTTTTAGGTTATATAAGGAATGATACCAATCCTCACGATCGATCCGAAAATAATGAATTGCACCAGATAAAATCTTAAAAGGTTGATCATTTAAATAAAAATCTTCACGGATTTCAAATGCCCCCATACTGAGAACCTCCTTCTAAGAAACCCTTTTCATTTATTAATATAATATATTAATAAAAAAATGTCAACAACTTTTAAAAAAATATGTTAAAATAATATTAACAAGGGATATCGAAAGAAGAGGTGAAGTACATGGCAATCCCAAAATACCAACACATCAAAGATGATTTGAAGCAACAAATTATCTCAGGCAAATTCGAAAATGGAGATAAATTTTACACAGAAGCCGAGTTGATTAAGATTTATAATGTTAGCTCGATTACTGTTGTTCGTGCTTTGAACGATTTGGCTAGCGATGGATACATCGTCCGCCAACAAGGAAAAGGAACCTTTGTTTCGCGCGCTAGAAAACACAAACTAGTTGAGTTTTCAGACGTTGAAACCTTCCCTATCCAAAAAGCGACTGTAAAAGTTCTCTCTATCAAGCGTGGCAACGCACTGAACATCTTGGATAAACTAGGACTTGCTCCAACTCAATTCTATTACAAGATTGATCGGACCCGTCATATCGGTGAAGATACCTATATCTACCACCAGACTTATGTCCCAGAGCAATATATTAACCCAAATTATCCGAGCTTAGATTACTATAGTTCGATTTATGATCGCTTTAAAGAAGATTATCATATCCATATGAATGATGAACACTTTGAAGAAATCAATGATATTGTATTTCCAACACCAAGCAAAATCGCTTCTGTGTTGAATATCGATGAAAACTTCCCAACTGTCCGTCAAGTGAAGACGACAAAATTGGAAGCGACCGGTCAAATTCTCGAATATAGCGAAACCTATAAACGCGGCGACTACTATAAAATCAAATTTATCTCTTGTGATCGTGATCATTGATCATTCAAAGTCTGGGGTCTGGCCTCAGACTTTTATGATACAAATTATAGCATGAAAAAATAGTTCCTAAAACATGTAAAACGAATAATCTATAATTAGTGATAGACTTCCTATAAATAGTTTAATCAGTCAAAATTTATTATGATAAATTCAGGGTCTAGAACACCTGATTTGGACGAAGAAAAAGACAAACATATTCAGATGTTTGTCTTTTTTGATCAAGTTTATGAGGGGCTTAGTCACCCAAACCGATGCGTTCGAAGATTTCATCCACCCGTTTGGTGTAGTAAGTTGGATTGAAGATTTCGTCGATTTCTTCTTGAGTGAGGCGTGAAGTCACTTCTGGATCTGCTTCGAGAAGTGGTTTGAAGTCGACTTGGTTATCCCATGATTGGGCAGTCTTTGGCTGAACAAGGTCGTAAGCTTGCTCACGTGTCATCCCTTTTTCAATCAAAGTCAACATGGCACGTTGGCTGAAGATCAAACCAAATGTAGAGTTCATGTTGCGAATCATGTTTTCTGGGAAGACTGTCAAGTTCTTAACGATGTTTCCGAAACGGTTGAGCATGTAGTCAATCAAGATAGTTGTGTCTGGTGCGATGATACGCTCAGCTGATGAGTGAGAGATATCACGTTCGTGCCAAAGGGCTACGTTTTCATAAGCTGTTACCATGTGACCACGGATCACACGCGCAAGACCTGTCATATTTTCAGAACCGATAGGGTTGCGCTTGTGAGGCATTGCTGAAGACCCTTTTTGCCCTTTGGCAAAGAATTCTTCCACTTCGCGTTGCTCAGACTTCTGCAAACCACGGATTTCCGTTGCCATCCGCTCGATAGAGGTCGCAATGCTGGCAAGAACTGCAAAGTACTCAGCATGAAGGTCACGAGGAAGGACCTGTGTAGAGATTTCTTGGGCACGGATACCCAATTTTTCGCAGACGTATTTTTCAACGAATGGTGGGATGTTGGCAAAGTTACCAACCGCACCAGAAATCTTACCAGCTTCCACACCAGCAGCCGCGTGCTCAAAACGCTCGATGTTGCGTTTCATTTCGCTGTACCAAGTCGCCAATTTCAGACCAAAAGTTGTAGGCTCAGCGTGCACACCGTGGGTACGACCCATCATGATAGTGAACTTGTGTTCTTTCGCTTTGTCAGCGATGATGTTGAGGAAGTTTTCAAGATCCTTGCGGATGATATCGTTGGCTTGTTTGTAGAGGTAACCATAGGCCGTATCTACCACGTCAGTAGAAGTCAACCCATAGTGAACCCACTTACGCTCTTCACCAAGCGTTTCAGAAACCGCACGTGTGAAGGCAACCACATCGTGACGAGTTTGCTGCTCGATTTCCAAAATACGGTCGATGTCAAAGTCCGCCTTTTCACGAATTAAAGCCACATCTTCCTTAGGGATTTCTCCCAACTCAGCCCATGCCTCATCAGCCAAGATTTCCACCTCAAGCCAAGCACGGTATTTATTTTCTTCAGTCCAAATGTTCGCCATCTCAGGGCGGCTATATCTATCAATCATGTTTAATCTTCCTTTCTTTTGATGTTTCACATCAGCTAGCAACCAACAGTCGTTTTATTCAAATTCTTCTTTCCCGATCCACACAGATGGATAGTGATCGAGTGTATTCAAATCCGTATCCAGTGGGACATCATAGATGGCTAAATAGTTTTCAGGATATTGAGCAGTCAGCTCTTCATACTTAGCTTTCACTTTTTCGTGATCGCTACTAGCATACAAGACTTCGACGACTGCTCCAGTCTTATCTTTTTCAACAAATGCGTTGACGATGAGTTGAATCATAAAACCTCCTAAATAGAAATTCCCTTCATATTTGCTTCCAGAATAGGCATCTTCACACCTAACTCCTGACCAGTCTGATAAACACTTTGACAGCAGTAGAAAATGTCCTGTTTGTCATTGTGCAAGGTCATGATTTTTCGGGTCAGCTCATTTTTCGCAAACATGACTTTCATGGCTTTGCCGGCTATCCAAGCGGGAATTTTGTATGGCAAGAGTTCGGCTTTGTAAAGTTTCAAATTCACACCACGCGCTTCTACAACTTTCAAGGCTTCTCGAATGGCCTTGATGGCCAATGATAATTCCGAAGAACTATTCATCAAGTTCAAAGCCAATTCTTCTGGGTTTTCCAAATTCCCTGAACGTGCAGCTGTCGAAGTAACACCCGCATTAATCGCCATGTGAATCCAAATCCACTCGACCATATCATGAGGCACTTCCCACTTCAAATCTGCAGAAGTCAGCAAAGTCGTCAGATCAGCATAGTTAGAAATATGTGCTTTTTGCTCACCTTCTAGCATTAAATGGTCGAACAAGACACCATCTAAATGGTCCTCCTGCATATGACCTCCAGCTGTTGGAAAGGCCAGAATATAGTTATAATCTCCTGCCCACTCTTGGATCTCTTTTCGAGTATCCCAGAAATTGCAGAAGAAAACAAGGGTACCTTTGATATTGTTTTTTCGCAAGGTCTCCACAGCTTCTTTTACAAGTCCATGACGCACACTGAGAAAAATAAAATCATATTCCGAATGAGCTTCTGCCACATGAACCTCATAGGTATCATGCTTGTTATCACCTTTGGAATGATAGCGACCATCTAGCAGATCAACTGACAACTCCTTCGGTGCATTGTTTTTCTTACTATCTCTCAGTACGTGTTCCACTTGATGGCCTGCTTTTTGAAAGGCGTAGGCATAAGTGGTCCCGATCACTCCGAGTCCTAGAATCGCTATTTTCACTTAAAAATCAATCCCTTTCCATCAGTAGTTGTCTGGCTTCTCTTGTTTAACAAACGCGTTGACAATAATTTGAATCATAAACTGGTCTCCATTTAGCTTTAAAGATTATCATTTTCTAAGTCTTCATGTATAGAAAATTCAAATGAAATTCTCTCAGGAAGTCTAGGCAGGCCGTAACTACTCAGATAATCCTTAACTTCCTTCTCGGAACAAGAATATTCTAAGACTAGCTGATTACCAGCTCTCTCTAAAATATGAATCCCCTCTCTATCTGCAATCTCTGGAACAATCAAATCATCCGTATAGGTCAGTGTTACGGTCGTTATTTCATCATCTAGCAATTCATCAAATTCTTCTTCCATTTCAAAAATCAATCCCTTCCCCAAACTCATCCACACTATCCGGCACATCACTAAACAAAGTCACATGTCCCATTTTGCGGTTGTGCTTTGCTTCTAGTTTACCATATAAGTGAAGGTGAGCGCTTGGATTTTCTGTCACATATTTTTCAGCAGCTTCGACATGCTGGCCGAGGACATTGAGCATGACAGCTGGCGCATGAAGATGGATGACTGGCAATGGGGCTCCGAGAACACCCAAGATATGGGTATCAAACTGGGAGAAGTCGCAGGCTTCAATTGAATAGTGCCCTGAATTGTGTGGGCGTGGTGCGATTTCGTTGACAATGATGTCATCAGATGTCGCAAACATTTCTACACAGAGAGTTCCAGAGAGGTTAAGTTGTTCTGCGATTCGCACTGCCATGGCTTTAGCTTTATCAGCTAGACTTTCTGAAATGCGAGCAGGCACAATGGTTTTTGAAAGGATGTTGTTGCGGTGGATATTTTCCTGAACGGGGAAAAGCGTCACGTCCTTGCCATTTCCAGACACGATGACCGAAATTTCAAGATCAAAGTTAACGAATTCTTCCAAGACACAGTCTGCCGAGTCAGCTAGCGCATAAGCTTCTTCCAAATCTTCTTCTGAACGAATGACCTTCTGACCATGGCCATCGTAACCACCGGTCGCCGTCTTGAGGACATAATTTTTCGACAGGTCGATATCTGACAAGTCTTTGCTTGAGGTCACGACCTTGTAAGGAGCCACAGTGACTTGTGCCTTGTTGGAAAGAAAGTCCTTCTCAAAAATCCGATTTTGGGAGATGCGAAGCAGGTCTGTCCCTTGTGGGAGTTGGCCTTCTTTGATAACAGCATCCAAACCGTCAGCATCGACATTTTCAAATTCATAGGTGAGAACATCGCATCGGTCTGCCAACTGACGGAGGGCATCCACATCGTTATAAGGCGCCACGATGATTTCTGCCACGCGAGAGGCCGGGCAATCAGCTGCAGGATCCAGCGCGATAACCTTGTGCCCCATGTAGATAGCAGAAATGGCCATCATCTGACCGAGCTGGCCACCACCGATGATCCCAATGGTTTTAGTTGAGCTCATTTGTAGACTCCTCTGCGATTTTTCCTTGTTCTTCTGCGAAATCCGCCAAAGCTGTCGCAATAGCCTGATCCTCTACTGAAAGGAGACGAAGGGCAAAGAGGGCAGCGTTGGTCGCACCTGCTTCACCGATCGCCATGGTTGCGACTGGCACACCACCTGGCATCTGAACGATGGAATAGAGCGAATCCACACCGCTAAGGGCACGTGATTTGACTGGTACGCCGATAACCGGAAGGGTCGTTTTAGCTGCGACCATCCCTGGCAAGTGAGCTGCGCCACCTGCGCCCGCAATGATGACCTTGATGCCACGGCTACGTGCTTCTTCTGCATGTTTGAACATGAGGTCAGGCGTCCGGTGTGCGGAAACAACTTTCTTTTCGTAAGCGACGCCGAAGTTGTCGAGGACTTCAGCAGCTTTTTGCATGGTTGCCCAGTCGGATTTTGAGCCCATGATAATGGAAATTACTGGTTTCATTTATTCTCCTTTTTTGATAATCGTCTATTGTAGTGCGGACGTAAGCGACCGCCTGTAGTGTTCCATTACTAAAACTGGAGCCTTAGTCTCCAGTTTTCCGCTCCTAGTAGCTCTGCTACTAGGAGTTCCACTACTGCGACGATTATCCTATACTAGCTCGCTAACGCTCGCAAATCAAGCGACCATTATCTTAGTTTGGCTAGCTTTCGCTCGCCATGACAACGTTAGTGTCCGTTAATCTTTTATCGCTTTGCTACCAATGTCATTTCGGTAGAAGAGGCCTTCTGTGTTTTGTTTGTTAAGTTCCTTGTAGATAATGTTTTGGCCGTCTTTGACGGTGTCTGCTGTTGTGACTAGCATATAGACGCGTCCGCCGTTTGAGAGGAGGTCTTGTCCATTTTCAGCGAATTTAGCACCGGCATAGTATGTGATGATGTCACCGTCTGTCTTGGCTGGAAGCTTGACACCCTTCTCATAAGCGAGTGGGTAGCCGTTTGATGCGACAACCACGCCAAGTGTCACACCCTTGTCCGTCCAAGTGATGGCTGGCTCTTTGCCTTCCAAAATGTCAGTGATATTTTGTGCAAAGTCAGATGTCAAACGAGGCAAGATGATTTGCGTTTCAGGATCTCCAAAACGAGCGTTGAACTCGATGACTTTAGGGCCATCAGCTGTCAAGATAAGTCCCGCGTAAAGGACACCAAGATAGGGGCGTCCTTCTTTGATCATGCCTTCAAGAACTGGCTTGACAATGGTGTCAACTACTGTTTCAATCACGCTTTGTGGCAAGTGAGGAACTGGCGCATAAGCACCCATCCCACCAGTGTTAGGACCCTTATCGCCATCATAAGCACGTTTGTGGTCCTGAGCCGTTGGCATGATGTAGAACTTGTCCCCATTGACAAAGGCAAAGAGAGAGAACTCTTCCCCGTCAAGGAATTCCTCGATGACCACACGCGCACCTGAATCACCGAATTTATTGTCCAAAAGCATCTCGTGAGCCGCTTCAACGGCTTGCTCAACTGTCTCCGCAACGACGACACCTTTCCCTAGGGCCAAGCCGTCTGCCTTGACGACGATTGGAGCGCCTTTTCCCTCGATATAAGCCTTAGCTTCCTCGAAATCTGAAAAGGTTCCATAGGCTGCTGTCGGAACGTCGTATTTGACCATGATTTCCTTAGCAAAATCCTTGGACCACTCAAGCTCAGCCGCAGCCTTTGTCGGACCAAAGGCTTTGAGACCAGCTGCATTGAAATCATCCACGATACCAGCTGCAAGGGCATCATCTGGACCGATAAAGGTCCAAGCAATATCATTGACTTTTGCGAAGTCAATCAGCTTAGAATGTTCGGAAATTCCGATATTGATCAAATCCAGACCGTCTAATCGCATCCCGTCATTACCAGGAGCCACAAAAACCTGCTCAACGTCTGTAGACTCCAACAACTTCTTGGCAATCGCATGCTCACGACCGCCAGATCCAACAACCAAAAGTTTCATCTCGAACCTCTTTTGCGAATTATTTTATTAAATTATATCATAATCGTTCGTTTTATTCTAATATTTCAAGGAATATCCGATGATTTTCGTTAGAAAACAAACTTTTTTCATTATTTTTTAAATTTCTGCTCCTTTTTACGAATATTATAATTGAGACCTCTAATATTTTTTAAAAAAGGAGTTTTATGCAGAGAATAAAGAAACTACTCTTGGCAGCTTGTCTTTTCTGGGCAGGAGCTTCACAAGTTGCAAGAGCAGACCAAAACGTCAATTATATCTACAAGGAAAAAGGACAATTAGTTGTCCACCTCGGGACCATTCCAGACCGCTTCCAAAGCGTTAGCGTCCCCATCTGGTCCGAGCAAAATGGCCAGGACGACCTCATTTGGTATCCTGTCCAACGAGGTGAAAATGGATTTGATTTGCAAGTACCTCTGACCAATCATTTGGATCAAGCTGGACTTTATCACATCCATGTCTACGGGATCAATTCTTACGGAAATATCGAAGGACTGTTTCCTCTACAGACAATCGTTGAGGAAAAAGACCTGGCTTCTTCCCAACCCAAGATTACCGTCCGACCTAGCACTGCACAGCTATTTGAGATCCAACTCCAGCTTTTTGAAGATGTGGAGGAGGTCTTCTTTCCCATCTGGTCTGAACAAGATGGCCAAGACGACTTGATCTGGTATCCTGCAAAAAGAACGGCACCTGGTCGCTACCAGTTATCCTTCAATGCCGAGAAACATACAGGGAAAGGAACCTTTCATCTCCACGTCTACCAAAAAGACAAGGGGCACTTAAAAGGTTTACTTGCCACTGAATTTCAGGTCGAGCGGGCTAAACCTGCTCCACTGGTCACTCAACCGGATAATTACTATCCCGTCGGCGAATGTACCTGGGCAGCCAAAGAGCTGGCTCCTTGGTCACAAAACTGGTGGGGTAACGGTGGCATGTGGGCAGCTAGTGCACGCGCTGCGGGCTTCCGGACAGGAAATACCCCAGAGGTCGGCGCTATCGCCTGTTGGGACAATGGTGGCTATGGCCACGTTGCAGTCGTGACGGAGGTCGAACATCATCAAAAAATCCAAGTGAAGGAAGCTAATTACAATGGAAATCGGACCATTAACAATTTCCGTGGCTGGTTTGATCCCACGAATGTTGTCTGGGGAACGGTCAGCTATATCTATCCAAATTAAAGGTTTCTTAACCAGCAGAAAAGGCGCTCATCCATCGATGAGTGCCTTTATTTATCTTTTCACGATAAAACACATGGTATCATTTTTATAGTTTCAAAGAAATTCGTCCAACCTCGTTAAACATAGAATATCTCTAAAATATACAGCTTTTTTAATCTACCAGCCATAAGAAATATGTTTTATTTGTTTCATCCTTATATTAGTTATTTCGAAATAATCCGGCGTAAATATAGCTAAATTGAATCCTTCAGGATTCATAACGCTACGGAATTCAATTCCTTGATAAATTAATTCTCCAGAAATTGGTTTGGTTAGAGATTTCACAAAATCAGCTATATATTGAGTAGGGATATAATCTAGAATATCATCAGAATTTCTCATTACTCGCCCCATCTCAGAATCAATCTTTTCTAGATTTTTTTTATTAATTGCTAATTCAGCAAGATCATCAATAATTCCATCTTGAAAAGGGCTAATTTCAATTATTTTTTTTAAATCAATGACTGTTATTGGAGCCTTTAACTTAAAAGTGCCAATACATACATAATCGTATAAACCAGTTCTTGTTTCATGTATTGTTGTCTTTTCTGAATCGCTTAAATAAAGCATTACAACTCCTTTTGGATTAGCCCTTCCATCAGCTGATTTACCTTTAGGCGGTGCCCCTATTCCTTCTGATTCAAATTGTTTCCCGTCTTTTGAAATCCTACACCTATAGAACTGTTCTCCTTCTGAATAAGTCTTTTGAATAGCTTCACAATACTTTCTTAGAATGCATTTATTAATTTGATTAGAATGAAAACGATTGTTATATTTAATGTCGTCAACAAAATCTTCCCAACTCTTACTAAACAATGAATGATCTTTTAAATAGATTGGGTCATACATCTGCTTTACTCCAACAGGGTGTGTTAACAATTCAGGACTTTCTTCGAATAGATTTTTACAAATCTCAGAAAGCATTTGGTGAATCTTGAACTCCTCTTTAGTGGTAAATATATTCCAATTTGTAGCTATTTCTGTTTTTAGAAGCGTTTCTTGTCCAACTGGGAAATTTTCTATTTTATCTACTGGAGAAAAAATAGAAATGAGAGAACTCAAAAATGGAATTAAATAGTCGTCACACTGTGTATCATAAACACAAACATTTTTATTTGAACAAATATCACAGCTAGCTTGCCTTTCAGCTATATTAACTTCGTTTTTAAGAATCTCATCTGCAAAACAATCTTTACAAATTTTCATTCACTGTCTCCACTGCTCCGATCAAGATACTTACTAACCAATTCAATATGATGCATAATGGATAATTTCTTTACTGTGCCAAGACCTGGATAAGAACCCGTTTTATACAATTTTTCAAATTCATTTATCGCCAGCGTTCTTTCCACTAGGCCCTCATTGACAAATGTAATTAATTTTTCAAGTGCTTCCTTAAACTTACCAGCTGGGTTTGTTGGATCTTGGTTTGTTTCTGATACAAAATGGTGAATTCTTAGATTGTTATCAGAATCAAAATAAACGATGTGGATAGCGACAGCATAAGGAGCAAAACCTGATTCACTATACTCCTCTCCTACAATGGAATAGTCGGAAAATCCCTTATACTCATCTTCTATAAAATATTTATGATCATCTGAGAAGAATTCATCATCTTTGTCGGAATAATCTGTATTTCTTGATAATTTAACAAAATTGTCACTAATCTTGACTTTATTTCCCTGAACTTCTCTTTTTAGTCTTCCTACTTCTGAAATAAAATTATACGCCGTCTTTTGATCCCTATAATATTTATTATATCCTTGTAAATCGTCAGGCTTCTTACATACTGTTATTTGTTTACCAACATCCTCAATAGACTTAAAATTATCTTCTAAACTATAATCCTTACTCATCAACGAAACATAATATAAATTCTCATTTTCATCAATCAAACTATCCAATCGAGTAGCAAGATTGCTTTTCGAAAAATCGCTATATTCCTCCAAAAAAGATCCTACACCTGGATTCATTACAATAGAACATTTTTGCCTCTTATCTTTAAAACCCTCCAAAGTACTTACCAGTGTAGGAGATAATCTTACCGGTTCAATAATTGGAATTACAGCGCTTCCTAATTTATTATTTTCTAACAATTCTCTAAGAGCAATTAACTCATACTGTCTTCCTCTCAAATACGGAAAATACATATAAATACTCCTTTATTCATTTAAAAACTGCTTTAATGCCTTAAAATCCTTAGGTTTAAAATTCATGAAATACACCAAAAATTTAAGTTCATAAGGAACATCTGCAAATAAATCTTTATCTATTGAATTCCTCTTCTTCAATTCCATAAGAAAATCAGAATAAAACTGATCCAATGGAATATTTTTGGTTAATGATTTACAAACATCATAATACTCAAATTGAGACACATCTGGTAACGAATTAAAATGTTTCTCAATAATATTTTCATATTCCCCCTTACGAAGTATTTTAAAAATTATTTCTCTATCTAAATCCGCATTGTACTTCTCTGGTTTAATTATTGTTTTAATTTTGCTGTTTCTTTGGAGCACATAAAGACCTACAGGTTTTTTTAACAACTTAATCTTCTCCAAAGCTAAATTTACATTTTTTTCATGAGTAACAATTGCAACGTGATTAAATGCTCTATAGTATTCTGTGATTTGATTTTCTAACCTGTCAAAATTGTCAAATTCAGTTTTGATTTCATATACCACAGCTTTTCCATTTATTAAAATAAAATCTGGTTTTGCATTTCCAACAGGTATTTCAGTCAAAGCAGTAGTAGTATTTATACTATGTACCCCTAATAATAATTTATTTAATAACGTATTTTTATAAAAATATTCATTTCTATACGATTGAGAGAGTTTCATATAAGTGTTTTGAATTATAGACAAATTATTACCTAATTTATGATACTGCGATACACACTCAAAAACTGGGTCTTTTTTATTTTGTACGAGGTTTTTTATAGTGTTTCTAGAAAAAAATCTATTTATTAAATATTTTTTTTTAATTTCCACGTCAATCTCCCCCTTAATCGTATTCTACTAATATTTATTATATCAGAAACATCTACCTCTAACACATTCAATTATACTTTATTTACTACGTAAATTCTGAAATTATGATTTTTTAACTTACAGGTATAACTTTTTACATACAGTTTATTAATTCTTCAATTCCTCTCCAAAAAGCGAGCATACACCATTGGATATGCTCGCTTCAAATTAATGAAAATATAATTTACAAATTTATGATGAGCACTGCTTCGCGAATTATAATTTTATATCAACAAAATCTCTTGGCAACTATCAAAGGATTAATTTATAAAATGTCTTACGCCTGTAAAGATCATGGTCAAGCCATATTTGTCCGCTCCTTTGATGGACTCTTGGTCATGGACGGAGCCTCCTGACTGGATGATGGCCTTAATTCCTGCTTTGGCGATTTCTTCCACGTTATCCGCAAAAACAAGAACTACTAAGGATATAAAAGCCCCTCTATATAATCTTGAAACATACTATTTATATCTGCTTTAAATTTCCCCTTTTCTATATTCATAAATTTCCGACTTCGATATATTTCTCTACTTAAGAACGGGGAAATCTGATTTAAGATCTTTTCTTTATCCTTATCTTCTAAAATAACTCCATTTTCTATTGTTTTTAACCACAAATACCTACTGCTTTCTGCATCTTTTATGAATTTACATATATCTGTACGATTCTGGACAGAATCGTAGCGACTGTTAATTTTTAAAGTTGATAATCTTTCTTCTACATATTTATCTTCATTGCATAACTTTATTGCTAAATTTATATCATTTTCCTTAATTTCACTAGAATGTGATAAGTAATTATCAATCGTCTGCTCAAAAGAAGCATTAACAGAAAAATCAAATTTAAAATATTCATCAAGCCCCTCATAACGAGGATTGTAATGGAAGTATTTTGAGCCTTTAAATTGTCGATTACAGTCTTTACAGGATGGAACTAAATTAAATTTTGATACGCAAAACAAAGAAAAAATTGATTTGGGATAAAAATGCTCTATATCTGCTGTTGAAAAATCCTCATTGTTTGTAATAGGTATCAAATTACAATAAGGGCAAACTTCACATCCGTATAGTCTCCATAGTGTTACTCTAAAACGATCTCTAAAGTTATCATAATTTAAAAAATCTCTTAATTTATTATTTATTTCATCGAAATTATTAAATACTTTCTTATTTTTCATTTGAAAATCATAGTAATCAGAGGTTATGTCGTATAAAAAATCACTATCAATCAATTCATTCATTTTAGGATAATGAGAAATACATTTCAAAATTTTCGAAATCCAATTTATTCTATATCTCTCATCATCCGAAGATCTCATTTTTGTTAAATCCAAATAAAATCTACATACTAAATAATATTCAAACAATAAATTGTCTGGTTTGTTTTTTATATTAAACCATTCATCAGTTATCAATAATTTAAAATTGGCCATATTACCACATAATTTCAAAATTTCTGGAATTATTCTATGCGTATTTCCATCCTTAGCTAATTTTTCTAATAAACTCTTGTAGTAATTTTCAAAACATACATCAATTGCTTTTAATTGTGGTTGCTGAGGTAATTCTAATTTAATCACTATCTTCTACACTTCTTTCAATTAACGTCTTCAAAACCGGATCATCAATATATAGATAAGCCTCTTTGTCACGTTTTAATATTTTTTTTCTAGCAAATTCTCCGATTGAGTAATCCAAAAAGAAAGTATCTGACAGTATATCAATAATATTTGCAGCAAAAGATTTTTCTGCTCTTTTTATTACTATCATCTTCTCTTTCTCTTCCAGAGAAAAAACATTATATTTTGGGACATCTGAGATCATATATGGAGAATGCGTCGCTATAATAAATTGGACATTCACATCTGAATAGTTATTAACAAGAGTGATACAATCATCAATAAACCTTCTACACCACTCTGGATGAAGGTTCAAATCAGGTTCATCTAATATTAGCACACAATCATTCCCATCTTTACTTGCTCTCCGTATTTCCATGAATATTGAAGAAAACGTGTTAAAATAGACAATCTCTCCATCGCTTAGATTTTCAAATTGAACGGAGAATAAATCCGAAAATTCTACCATAAGTAATTCAATAAAATTAAAATTTATATCTTTGTTCCTCAAAGAAGAACTAGATACTTCAATTTTATAAGAGTTACCTTTGAAATACCCGTATTCCTCCAAATTCTTTAAGTTAGAAACAATATCTGTTAAATCATCACGCTTAATAAACGGAGTATCTCTTTTACTTTTTCCCTCAAAAAATTTTTTCCTCTCACTCCAGTCTCTTAAATCATTTACTTTATTTTCTAAAAATGCTATTTTATCTTTTAAAAATTGTTCAGAGTAATAGTCTTCCTGCAAGTGAAATAAATCTACGGCCCTCAATCTATTAAAATATTCCCCTGTCGACTCTTTTATAATAGAAAAAATTCTATCTCTTTGCTCTCCATCTTTTTCTAAGAATTCTATCAAATTCAATAAATACTTTTCTAAAATCTGGACGACAAAATAATACCCTTTATGTTTTCTAAAATAATAATTTTGAACCATTCGACTATTGAAGCTAATCGAATTTTCTCCTACTTTCAATCTTAAACTTCTTTTCAACCGTTCTGGTAATTCAGCATCAATGTTCATAATTCGATTATTACCATAAAGCTCATCTAGTATTGCAGGACTATTGGATGAGTAAGATTGTTTCTGATTAACTTTTAAAAAAATTTTTTGCTTTGTAACATTGTTATTTTTTGCCTCTACTATAAATCTAAACACATTTTCAGCAGATTCCACATGCTTTTCATTCCTGATTATAGTACTTTTATCCGAGTTAACATCTTTATAAGAATCTCTGTTAAACCAATTTACAATTGGACTAGATCTTACTAAGGATATTTGCAATTTGACATCTACTTTACTATCATAAGACACAAACTTATTGTTCCCTATGGTCATAAATAATCCTGTATTCGACCTCATATTACTTATTTTATTAATTAAACTTGGACTACCCTCTATAAAAAAAATATTATCTCTAAGATGAAAAATATTAAAGTAACTATTTCTTCCTCTTCGTAAATTGATATTTTTATTTGAAAAAGAAATTAAGTCTAATATACTACTTTTACCTATGCCATTTTTTCCAACAATTAATGACAAGTTAGATATTTTTTCACCAAAGAATCTTCTGTTTTTATCTTCTATATAAAACAAATTCCTATCTTTCAGTTTAAATTTATGCTTATCTGAAAAAACGATCTCACTATTTTTAATACCAATATCCATTTTTTCTATATAAGTATAAACCAACTCAGCCATAATGATTCCTTTAATCCCTCTTATTATTTTATGTATATTATAGCAAAATTCCATCATTACTGATGGAATTATTTATATATTAATGTCTGAAGTGACGAACACCTGTAAAGATCATGGTCAATCCATACTTGTCAGCCGCTTCGATAGACTCTTGGTCACGGACAGAACCACCCGGTTGGATGATGGCCTTGATACCTGCTTTAGCGATTTCTTCTACATTATCCGCAAATGGGAAGAAGGCATCTGAAGCAAGCACAGCACCGTTAAGACGGTCTTTAGCTTGGTCAATAGCGATGCGGACAGATGCCACACGGTTGGTTTGACCAGGGCCAACACCAAGTGTCATGTGGTCGTTGGTCACGATAATACCGTTTGATTTGACGTACTTGATCGCTTTCCAAGCAAACTCAAGAGCTGTCGCTTCTGTCTCCGTTGGTTGGCGTTTGGTTACCACTTGCCAGTCAGCTGGACTTTCTTTCACCACGTCTTGGTTTTGAACGAGGAGTCCACCAACAACACCAGTGTATTCTGCTTCCACTTCGCTGGCATCTTGAGCGTCAAATGGCAATTCAAGGATTCGCAAGTTTTTCTTCTTGGTTGTCAAGATTTCAAGCGCTTCGTCCGTATAGCTTGGTGCAATGATGATTTCAAGGAAGACACCGTGCATTTTTTGAGCTGTCGCAGCGTCTACTTCACGGTTTAGAACGACAATACCACCGAAGATAGAAACTGGGTCAGACTCATAAGCATAGTCCCAAGCAGTTTCGATATCGTCAGCTTGGCCGATCCCACATGGGTTCATGTGTTTGAGAGCCACAACGGTTGGACGGTCTTTGAAATCACGGATGATCCGGATCGCTGCATCCGCGTCACGAATATTATTGAAAGACAGTTCTTTCCCGTTGAGCTGTTTAGCGGATGCAATAGAGTAATCCGTTGGCAAAGCTTTTTGGTAGAAGTCAGCATCTTGTTGAGGGTTTTCACCATAACGCATTGGTTGCTTGAGGTCATAAGTCAAAGTGAGTTTCTCAGGTTTTCTTTCACCCACTTGAGCTGTGAAGTATTCTGCGATCAAAGCATCATAGGCTGCCGTATGGCGGAATACTTTAGCTGCCAACCGTTGACGAGTTTCGTAACTTGTTTCGCCGTTTGCTGCCAATTCGTCCAAAACCACAGCATAGTCAGCAGGGTCTACCACAACCGTTACACTAGCGTGGTTTTTCGCTGCTGAACGAAGCATGGATGGTCCACCGATATCAATGTTCTCCACCGCGTCAGCGTAAGTCACATCTGGTTTCAGGATGGTTTCCTTAAATGGGTAAAGGTTGACCACAACAAGGTCGATGAGCTCAATCTGATTATCCTTAGCAGCCTCTAGGTGACTATCAAGGTCACGACGAGCGAGGAGACCTCCGTGGATATTTGGGTGGAGGGTCTTGACACGACCGTCCATCATTTCTGGGAAACCAGTCACATCATCGATGGCGATAGTGTCCACCCCAGCATTATCAAGGGCAACTTTAGTCCCACCTGTTGAGATAATGTCCCAACCAAGTTTCTTGAGTTCTTGGGCAAATTCAACAATGCCCGCTTTGTCTGAAACACTAATTAGTGCGCGTTTAGTCATTTTCTTTCTTTTCCTTTTTTAAAAAAGTTCTTCATCTGCTAGAGTCAAAAATGTTTTTTCAGCTCTAGGGCTTCCTTATTTTCGTGCAACTCCCAAATGTTCCAATACTTCTGGATAGAGCTTGTACTCTGTTTCGTGGATGCGCGTCTCGAAAGTATCAAGGGTATCACCTTCAAGCCGTGGCACACGGACTTGTTTGATGACCTTGCCAGTATCAACGCCAGAGTCCACCCAGTGAATAGTCACGCCGCTCTCAGCAACGCCTGCATTCCAAGCATCCTCAATACCATGAGCCCCTGGAAACTCGGGGAGATAAGCCGGGTGAATATTGATGATACGACCTTCGTAAGCTGCTAGCAAGGTTGGGCCGACGATTTTCATATAACCGGCCAAACAAACCAAATCAATTTGGTTTTCATCCAAGAGTTTGACGATAGCTTCTTCATAAGCTGCTTTATTGTCAAATTCCTTGAGTTCAAAAGCATGGCTAGCCACACCAAGGGTCTTGGCACGTTCTAAGACATAGGCATCACGGTGATCTGAAAAAACAAATTCTACTGGAAATTGTTCCGCAATCACCTGAAAGTTTGAGCCGTTACCAGAGGCAAAAACAGCAATCATTTTAGTCATTATTTAATCACCACACTTGCGCCATCTTTCTTCACAATTCGACCGATTTCATAAACAGGTTCATCAAGAAGTTCTTTGACACGTTCCACATTTTCTGGTTTAACCGCAAGCATGAGACCAATACCCATGTTGAAGATTTCAAACATTTCTTCATGTTTGATCTCACCATATTTTTCAAGGGCTTTGAAAATTGGAAGAACTGGTACTTTGCTTTCGTCAATTTCAGCAGCCAAGTCTTTCGCGAACATTCGTGGCACATTTTCGATGAAACCACCACCTGTGATGTGGGCAATCCCGTTGACCAATTCTTCTTTGATGAGTGGCAAAGCTGCTTTGACGTAGATACGAGTTGGTTCCAAAAGAACGTCTTTAAGTTTCTTCCCTTCCAATTCAGGGAGAACTTCTTCACCTGTGTAATCCGCAAAGACACGACGGACAAGTGAGTAACCATTTGAGTGGATACCACTTGAAGCAAGTCCAAGAAGCACGTCACCTTCAGCTACTTTTGAGCCGTCGATGATTTGAGATTTTTCTGCGATACCTACCGCGAAACCTGCCAAATCATAGTCGTCTTCACCATACATACCAGGCATTTCAGCCGTTTCACCACCGATAAGGGCTGCACCAGCTTGCACACAACCTTCAGCAACACCAGCAACGACCTGCTCCAATTTAGCTGGTTCATTTTTACCAGTTGCTACGTAGTCCAAGAAGTATAGGGGCTCTGCACCTGCAGCGATGATATCATTGACACACATAGCCACACAGTCTTGACCAATCGTATCATGTTTGTCGTACTTGATAGCTAGCATCAGCTTGGTTCCAACACCATCTGTTCCTGAGATCAAAACAGGCTCTTTGACACCTGTTTTTGAAAGGTCAAACATGCCACCGAAACCACCAAGAGCTCCCATAACACCCGCACGTTCTGTACGTGCTACGTGTTTTTTGATCCGTTCAACAACTTCATAACCCGCTTCAACGTCCACACCCGATTGAGCATATGCATTCTTATTTGTCATTTTTTAATCCTTTTCTTTTTTTGAGAAAGAGTGCGACGTATTTTTAGATAAACAATTATTTTATCTAAAAATACTAGTCAGGTCTCTAGCTTTGGTCCCATAGGACAAAGCGTCTACTGACAAATGCTTTAGCTTTTAGTCAGTAGTGAGACGTGGCGCGTAAGCATTTTTGTTTGTCATTTGTTTATTCCTTTTTCTCTTCCTAGATCCTACTGATGATCGATCAGATTCACTTGCAAACATTCCTAATAAAAGGATGTCTGCTCATTCAAGCTTTCCAAATAGCGTTCTTCGTAGTCATACAAAGGCGTTGGGTATTTCCCATCGAAGTAAGCCACACAAAGACCACCGTTTGGTGCATCAGTATCAATGCCAATAGAATCAATCAAGCCATCAACAGATAAATAAGTCAAGCTATCCGCACCAATAATCTCACAAGTTTCCTCTACTGTATGGTTGGCTGCGATCAGCTCTTCGCGGCTCTGAATATCAATTCCGTAGAAACATGGATAAGCCAGAGCTGGGCTAGCAATTGCCACATGGACTTCTGTAGCCCCTGCTTCTTTCAACAATTTCACAATCCGACGAGAGGTTGTCCCACGCACGATGGAATCATCAATCATGACAACCCGTTTGCCTTTCACGACACCAGATACGGCAGAGAGCTTCATTCGCACTCCTTGTTCCCGCAATTCCTGAGTCGGTTGGATAAAGGTCCGTTGGACATACTGATTCTTGATCAAGCCCATTTCGTTTGGCAAGCCAGATTCTTCCGCAAAGCCCATGGCCGCACTGAGAGAGGAATTGGGAACCCCCACCACAATATCTGCTTGGTTCTTAAATTCTCGTGCTAACTGAGCGCCCATCCGCTTGCGAGCTGTATGGACGTTGACCCCTTGGATATTGGAGTCAGGTCGAGCAAAATAGATATACTCCATAGAACAAATTGCTAGTTGAGTATCATCCGTATAGCGATCATAGGTAATGCCATTTTCATCAAAGATCACGAGCTCACCAGGATGCACATCTCGGATCCATTCTGCCCCAATCACCTCAAAGGCACAGGTTTCCGAAGAAACAACCAAGGCACCATTTGCCATTTTCCCGATGGAAAGAGGACGGAAGCCATTTGGGTCTAGCGCTGCGATCAGCTTATCTTCAAACAGCATCAGATAAGCAAACCCACCTTTGACCGTATTGAGCGCTTCCTTGATTTTGCCCATAAAGGAAGGGTTGTGGCTCCGACGAATCAAGTGAGCCAGAATTTCTGAGTCAGAGGTCGAGCTAAAGATGGCTCCATTTTTTTCTAATTCCGATTTGAGCGATTGGGCATTGGTCAAATTCCCATTATGGGCCAGACCAAACTGCGTATCGTGAAAGCGGAAAAGGAAGGGTTGGATGTTATCCACAGACGCTTCCCCCGCTGTCGCATAGCGAACATGTCCAATAGCAGAAGATCCTGTCAATTTTTCTAGATTTAAAGGATTCCGAAAGACTTCTGAAAGCAGACCTGTATCCCTATGGCGTCTCAAGGTTCCTTGATCATTGGCCAAGATGCCTGCCCCCTCTTGTCCCCGGTGTTGGAGACTGTGAAGACCAAAATAGGTGAGTTTTGCTGCGTCTGGATGTCCCCAAATCCCAAAGACTCCACACTCTTCATTAAGAGATTTTACTTCGTATGTCATGTTGTATACCTTTTATTTCCCAGTAAAATATTGAACCGCTGATGCAAAGAGGTGTTGATCTTTATTTCCTGGAATATTTTGAAAGAGACCATCTTCGAAACGTTCTGAGTGACCCATCTTCCCGATGATTTGACCGTTCTTGCTGGTAATCCCTTCAATCGCATGGACAGAACCATTTGGATTGTATTTAGAATCCATGCTTGGTTTCCCTTCGAAGTCAACATATTGGGTAAAGATTTGACCATTGTCACGAAGCTCTGCGAATTCCTCAGCTGTCACGACAAATTTACCTTCACCGTGTGATACTGGGATGGCATGGATGTCACCAACTTCTACTCCGGCAAGCCATGGTGAGTTCGTGTTGGCAATCCGTGTTTCAACCATCTTGGCCACGTGTTGGTTGGCATCATTGTAGAAGAGGGTTGGACTCGTGCTGCTTGCATCTTCAAAGTTACCGTATGGAAGAAGACCTGATTTGACAAGAGCTTGGAACCCGTTACAGATACCGATGATCAAACCACCGCGTTCGATAAAATGATCGATAGCTGCACGTACTTTTTCATTCAGCAAGATGTTCACGATAAATTTAGCTGATCCATCTGGTTCATCCGCTGCTGAGAATCCACCTGCAAAGAAGATAATGTTGGCTTTTTCAATGTTGTCAACCATGGTGTCAACAGACTTGACAATCGCTTCTTCGTTGAGTGTGACAAATGGTACCAAGTTGACTTTCGCACCTCCTTTTTCAAAGGCCTTAGCGGAGTCATATTCTGAGTTGGTACCTGGGAATACTGGAATGTAAACCACTGGTGTCTCAACTGTTTCTTTAGCTTTGATCACAACATCTGACGTTACAGCAGGCACTTCTTCGATTTCAGTTGCCTGTGCAAATTCCGTTGGGTAAACTTCTTCCAATTTACCTTGGAAAGCACTGTCAAGTTTGTGTCCATCAAGCGTTACACTATTGACAGTAAGTGTAAAGCCAGCTACTGTTTGTCCGATCTTAGCAACACCTGCAATTTCTTCAGGAGATGTGAAGACGAATCCACCCAATTGGGCTGTCAAGCTAGTGTCAAGGTCAGCTAATTCGACGTTAGCACCGATATGGTTCCCAAATGTTGCAAGAGCAAGAGCTTCAACCACACCACCATATTTAACAGCTGATGCTGCTGTCACTTTGTGGTCAGCTTGGATAGCTTCAAATTGAGTAAAGTTAGATTTAATCAGATCGAAGTCAATTTCTTGTGCCAAAGCTTGACCAGAGATGTAATAGATATTTTCACCAGCAACTTTGAATTCTGGAGAAAGAACCTTACGGCTATCTGCAGTTGTGACCCCAAAAGCAACCAAGGTTGGTGGTACTGTCAATTCTTCAAAAGTACCAGACATCGAGTCTTTCCCACCGATAGATGGCAAACCAAGTTGAATCTGAGCTTCAATGGATCCAAGAAGAGCAGCTACTGGTTGACCAAAACGCTCTGCTTGTTTATCCATACGCTCGAAATATTCTTGATAAGAGAAACGAGCCTTAGACCAGTTTGCACCAGCAGCAACCAAACGAGCTGTTGCTTCGATGACCGCATAAGCCGCACCATGATATGGAGACCATTCTGCTACATAAGGGTTGAATCCTTGCGCCATAACAGAAGCAGTTGTTGTCACGCCATGTTGGACTGGCAATTTCTGTACAGAAGCTTCTGTTGGTGTGATTTGGTAGCGACCACCAAGTGGGTGATTAACTGTTGAACGACCAACTGAGCTATCAAAGATGGTTTGTAAACCTTTTTGACTGGCATGGTTAAGGTCAGCCAAGACTTCAAGTGTATCCGCTTCAAGGGTTTCAGCAGATGTTTGACGTTCTTCTGGAAGCTTGACATCCTTGTCAACCACCTTAGCATCTACAACCACACGTACACCGTTTGTATCAAGGAAACGACGTTCCAAATCAACGATGGTTTCACCATTCCAGTGCATGACAAGATTTGGTTTCTCCGTCACTGTCGCAACGACAACAGCATCAATATTTTCTTTGTTACATGCTGCAACGAAGGCATCTACATCTTCTGGACGAACCACTACGGCCATACGTTCTTGAGATTCAGAGATGGCAATTTCTGTACCGTTCAAACCTTGGTATTTCAATGGCACTTTGTCTAGATCAATTTCAAGACCATCTGCCAATTCACCGATAGCCACACAGACACCACCAGCACCAAAGTCATTTGATTTTTTGATCAGACGTGTCACATCCCCATTACGGAAAAGACGTTGAATCTTACGTTCTTCGATGGCATTCCCTTTTTGAACCTCAGCACCAGCTGTTTCAACAGATTCAACCGTTTGAACTTTAGAAGAGCCTGTCGCTCCACCAACACCGTCACGTCCAGTCTTACCACCGAGCAAGATAATTACGTCACCTGCTTCAGGTTTCTCACGGACAACATTTTCCTTAGGAGCCGCACCGACAACTGCACCTAGCTCCATACGCTTAGCAACGAAACCTGGGTGGAAGTATTCACGAACATAAGTTGTCGCCAAACCAATTTGGTTACCGTATGAAGAATAACCATGAGCCGCTGTCTTAGAGATCACTTGTTGTGGCAATTTACCAGCGCGAGTTTCTGAAATTGGAGCTGTAATATCACCAGCACCTGAGATACGCATGGCTTGGTAAACGTAGGAACGCCCTGACAATGGGTCACGAATGGCACCACCGATACAAGTAGCCGCTCCACCAAATGGTTCAATTTCCGTTGGGTGGTTGTGGGTTTCGTTCTTAAACATGAGAAGCCATGGTTCTTTAACACCATTGACATCCACTTCAATTTCAACAGAGCAGGCATTGATTTCATCAGACACTTCCATGTCATCCAAACGACCATTGGCACGCTCATAACGACCAAAAATAGTCGCCATATCCATCAAGGTTTGAGGTTTTTCGGTACGTCCCAACTCATCACGCATGGCAATATATTTGTCATAAGTCGCTTGCAATTGTTTTTGGAATTTAGAAGCTGAGAAGTCGATGTTTTTCAACTCAGTCTCGAAAGTTGTGTGACGACAGTGGTCAGACCAGTAAGTATCCAACACCTTCAACTCAGTCTCAGTTGGCACACGTCCAATAGACTTGAAGTAATCTTGAATGAAGAGAAGGTCATCTACTTCCATGGCCAATCCTTGCTCTGCCTTATACTGTGCAAAATCTTCTGCTGTATAAGTTTCAAAGAAATCCAAATTTGGAATGGTCTTGTCAGACTCAGAGAAATCCTGTTTCGCAATATCAACAGTGATGTCTTTGAAACGAGAATCTACTGGGTTCAAGAGATAGTTTTTAACAGCTTCTAGTTCAGTCGCATCGATATCTTTATTGACCAAGTAAAGTTGTGCTGTGTTCACCGTTACATCATTTGAACTACCCAACAAAAGCAAAGCTTCTTGTGAAGATGCTGCACGTTGGTCAAATTGACCAGGCAAACTTTCGATAGCAAAGAAAGCATACTTCTCAAGATCAGCCTTAACCTCAGCTTCATCCAAAACAGTATCGGTCACCTGCTCAGAAAAAATATGTTTTTCTGCACGCGCAAACAAATCCTCTGCCAAATCAAAGACATCATAAACCTGAACAATTCGAAGATCATTCAAAGTTTTCAACTGAAGATTATGTTGTAATTCTTTTACCAAAGAGTCAGATTTGACACGAAAATCAGCTTTTTTCTCAACGAAAATACGTTTATCCATTTTAGTTCCTTTATCTATTTCTACTTAAAGATTGTAGTGACGACCAAGTATAACTTTACTTCAATCCCTGCAACTTCTCTAACACAACCTTATACACATCCGTTAGACTGCCCAAATCTCTACGGAAAACATCCTTATCCATGTGGTGCCCTTCAGCATCCCAAAGGCGGCAGTTATCTGGTGAAAATTCATCTGCCAAGATGATCTTGCCATCCTTATCAAAACCAAATTCCAATTTGAAGTCAATCAAACGAAGACCAATTTGTGCAAACCAATCTTTCAGCAATTCATTGATACGACGCGTTTCTTCCTTGATATAAGCAATTTGCTCATCATTGGCAATATCCAAAAATTTCACATGCTCGTCATTGATGAATGGGTCATCCAAATCATCGTTCTTATAGTAAAATTCAACGATTGGATTTTTCAAGTCCAAACCTTCTTCAACACCGAAACGTTTTGAGAAAGAACCCGCAGTCACGTTACGAAGCACAACCTCCAAAGGAATGATTGAAACCTTCTTGTTGAGTTGTTCTGTGTCAGAAATACGTTCGATAAAGTGAGTAGCTACACCCGCAGCATTCAATTTTTCAAAAATAAGAGACGAAATCTGATTATTGAGCACACCTTTGCCTTCGATGGTCTCTTTACGAGCACCATTCAGCATGGTAGCTTGGTCCTTATAAACGGACCTAATCACATGTTCGTCTTCTGTACTATAAATATCTTTTGCTTTCCCCGTATAAATTAATTGATCTGACATCTTCTTGTTCGCCTTTCATCTTTTATCCCTTTCAGTGTATCACAGAGATGTTGTTTTTTCAAGTTAAATCCGTATCTTGTTCGCTTGTAACACAAAAATAATAAGAGATTGAATCAAAAAGATTCAACCTCTTATTTTTAGATGCTTGTTCGTTCGTAAAAACCGAACTTTATTTGCTTGTTTTCTTCAAAACGTAGTCTACCATATCTCCAACAGTTGCCATGGCATCAATGTCTTTATCTGGGATATCAATTTGGTAGGCTTCTTCCAAATAAATAATGTATTCCATGAGATCAACGGAATCTACTTCCAAGTCCTTTCGTAAATCCAAATCCAAAGTAACCTCATAGTCAGTTCCTTTATGATCTTGAATCAACCCTTCAACTAGTTTAAAAATTTCTTGATGACGACTCATTTCTCTTCCTCCAATTCTGATAATTCAACCACAGATTTACGAATAACATCTGTTTCCAACATGGTCCGGATCTGGCGAATCGTGCTATAGACTGCCTTGGCATCACTAGAACCATGGGTTTTCACGACAGGGGCTTGCAAGCCAAACAAGACCGCACCTCCAACATCTGAATAATCCAAGGTCTTTTTCAAACCTCGTAGATCATTCTTCAAGAGGAAGGCTCCAATCTTGGCTTTCAACCCGCCACCACTAAGGACTGTTTTCAACTGTTTAAAGAGGCCCAGAGCAGTTCCTTCCATAGTCTTAAGGACAGCATTTCCTGTAAATCCATCTGTCACAATGACGTCAGCAACTCCATCCATCAAGTCACGCGCTTCCACATTTCCTACAAAATTAAGAGAAGGATCTGCTGCTAATAATTGATAGGTCTCCTTGCGTAGGGGATCCCCCTTGCTTTCCTCTGTTCCGTTATTTAAGAGACCGATACGAGGCCGCTTAATGCCACGGACATTCTCTGCATAATAGGCTCCCATAATCGCATATTGGTGCAAGTGAGTTGGCGTATTTTCAGCATTTGCCCCCAGATCCAACATATCATAGCCCTTCCCATCAAGGGTAGGAAGAGTCGACATCAAACCTGGACGATCGATGACCTTGATCCGACCGACGATGAAGTAACCAGAGGCAAGAAGAGCTCCTGTATTTCCTGCAGAAAGCATCGCATCCGCTTCCCCATTCTTAACTGCATGCGCTGCTAAGACCATGCTGGCTTGCTTTTTCCGACGAATCGCACGAGTCGGCTCATCATCTGAGTTGATTTTCTCATCTGTATGGACGATGGATACCCGCTCAGTTGCTGTCAGGTATTGCTTAATTTTAGTCTCATCCCCATACAAAATGACTTCAATATCCTTAAATTCTTGTATGGCTTGATTGACTCCTTCTACCAGGGCCTGTGGAGCATGATCTCCACCCATTGCATCAACTGCAATTTTTTTCATTTCTTACCTCCAGACTGATCTTTTAAGATCTCTCCCCAGCTTCCCAGGGAATCAATAAATTTCTTAGCTTTTAAATGAATGCCTACATATTCATCATAGAGTTGATCTAGACACTTTCTCAACTCTTTCTTCATCTCATCATGGATGGAAATCGTCTCTAACTCACTAAATTTCACAGCTTGAAAACGATCCAGCAAATAGAGGGCGTTTGGATCCCAGTGGGCTCGTCTTTCGTCACGATCATAATGATCTGGGCAAAGGACACCACCCAAGCGGAATGAAAAATCAAAAGGCAGCCCCACTCGATGACAGACGCAACACTCATGGACGTTTAAGGCGACACCAAATCGGGATAAAATCTGCATTTCAAAAATATTGGTCAAGATTTCATAATCCAAACCCCGATCCATCAATTGCAAGGTCTGCTCTAAAAAAGCAAATAAAGCTGGATCAGGTTGACGATCCTGTATACTAGTATCTGCCAAGGCCAGTATATAGGTTGCGTAGGAAAGACGAAAAAGATCTTGGTTAATCCCTTGGAAACTTTGAACCTCATGAATATCTTCGATATAGCTGAGTCCGTCATCATTGATTTTCAGATACATATCCGCTAAAGTCAAAGGTTGGATCATAGAATTCAACCGAGAACGATTGGCATGTTTCACGAAAAACATGAGCTTGCCAGCTTGCTCTGTAAAGATTTTAACCAGCTTATCGTCCTCTCGGTAATCCCGATGGTAGAGGACGATGCCACGACTCTCAATGCTCTCCAGCATGTTCTTTCATAAACTCCTTCAACCGACTCATCGCTTCCTGGATTACTTCCATACTTGCTGCATAAGACAAGCGCACATATCCTTCGCCGTATGGTCCAAAAGCCATTCCTGGGATAAAGGCAACAGCCTTTTCTTGGGCTAGAAGCTTCAAAAAATCGAAGGAGTCTTGGTTATATCCTTGTGGGATCTTAGCAAAAATATAGAAGGCACCATCCGGGCGGATAATATCAAAGCCCATGGCAGACATTTCTTTGATGATATAATCTCGACGCTCTATGTATTCCCGTTTCATCGGCTCTGCGTCGTCTTTACCAACCGTTAAGGCTTCAATGGCTGCATACTGGTTCATGGTCCCCGCTGCAGTCACCAAGTACTGATGACTCTTGATTAATTGAGCTGTCAAGGAAGCCGGAGCAAAGATAAAACCGAGTCTCCAGCCTGTCATAGCATGAGACTTTGATAAACCATTGATAATAATGGCTTGGTCCCGTAGATAGGATCCCAAGGAAACGTGAGGCTGACCTGTATAGGTTAGCTCTGAATAAACTTCGTCACAAACGACAAAGACTTCATATTTCTTCAAGACTCTAGCCAAATCCTGCATCTGCTCCTTAGAGTAAGTAACACCTGTCGGATTAGCTGGGTAGTTGAGAATAACCGCCTTGACGCGATCTCCTTGCTCTTCTATGGCCTTTTCTAAAGTCTCTGGGCTGAGGATAAAGCGATTGTCTGTCGTATCAATTTCGACGACACTAGCCCCCATCAGTTTAATAATAGGTTCGTAACCAGGATAAGCAGGTGCTGGTAAGAGCACCACATCTCCCGGTTCCAATATAGCCGTCAAGGTTGCAGAAAGGGCCTCCGTTGCCCCAATCGTAACCAAAATTTCATCCTCTGGTCGATACTGTAGGTTATATTTTTCAGCGACAAACTGACTAGCAGCTTCACGTAGAGCTAGCAAACCACTCATTCCCGTATAATGACTCTGGTTGGCATCAATAGCTGCTTTTGCCGCTTCCTTTACATGATCCGGTGTCGTAAAATCTGGCTCACCCAAGGTTAAACGTAAAACACCTGGAATAGAAGAAATGGCTTGGTCAAACTGACGAATCAAAGAAATCTCGATTCGATTCAAATTTTGATTAAACCGTTTTGTTAAATCCATAGCCACCTCCAAAAAAAAGTTCTATCACCATTATACTATAAATAGAAAACCATCGCAAAAAAGGGGCTAGTCCCCACTAAAATGATACAATAATGACCTTTCTCATCAAAAAAGACTTAGCACATGCTAAATCCTCTCATTGAATGAATTTCACCAAATCTTTTCTATTCTTGACCACGTGTTGCAACATAATTCAACTGATCACCATGTTTCGCCAAGAAATCCTTCATCTCCGAATCCGGTATCTGACGGAGATAGAGATTGGATCGGATGCTATTATCTTCTTCCCGACAAGTAGATAAGACCAAATAGCGGTCCGAAGCTTTCACTTTCATTGTTGGATTTTTTGTTTTCGCATTCTGATACACTTGATCCAGTTGATCAGTGAAGTCTCGATCATCTTTAAAATGGATGCGATAAAAAGGAGTTTCTTCAGGAACAATGACAAGACAAAAAGCTTGGTAGACATACTTTCGTTGAGGAGTTTCGATGACCACATAAGGATGCTGATCAAAATACTCCTGCCGGTCGTAGTAATTAACATCATTAAACATACGATGATCTCCAAGTAAACTACCACGAGCATGACCAAACAGCCAAGTCAACCGATCACTGAAGTCTTTCTGATTATCCATATCCATAAAGACTGTCCCTAAGAAAGGTTCAAAACCTCCTTCAAAAGTCTTATCCAAATAAGTGGCGTTATCCCTTGTTTGAACGACAGGCTCATCCAATTCCGTACCTGGAGCATAGATATAGGCTACAGTTTCTGGATTCACCTTCAATAATGACGTAAACCGCTTATTTAAGTAATCTTTCTCTTCTTGACTAGGAACATATGGAGTTTCTTGCTTTGACTGGACCTGTCTTGCGGACGGATTATTTGCTGAACTAGTAAGATTTGAGTTCTTCCGTTCAGAGGAATTCCGCATCAGAAAAAGAACAGCCAATCCAAAAATGACCATCAAGAAAATAAACAAAAATAATCCCTTTAATCGTGAACTGGATTCATTCTTTATCGTCTTCATGGCGTCACCTCCTCCTTACAACTACTTCTAGAATTTAAAATCATTTTTTCTACTAACTACCTCTATTCGCTTCAATAATGATAGCATGTATTGCCCATAGCAATCCAAATTTTTATCAAAAAAAAGAGGTTGGATTTCCCAACCTCCTACTTTTTAAGATTTTTTCGCATTTCCAATTTCAAATAGAGGAGACAAAGGACGTTTTTCATGGATGCGGATAATCGCTTCTGCCAAAAGTTTTGCGATGGAGATTTGTTCAATTTTATCGATTAAGCGGTCTTCAGGTAGGAAGATGGTATCCAACACCACCAACTTCTTAATCGCTGATTTTTGAATATTGTCCATAGCTGGACCTGACAATACAGGGTGCGTACAACTTGCATAGACTTCTACAGCTCCTGCTTCAGCAAGTGCATCTGCAGCGTGGCAAATTGTTCCCGCGGTATCGATCATATCATCGATTAGGATACAAGTTTTCCCTTCAACGTTCCCAATGATATTCATGACTTCACTGGTGTTCATTTTATCGACACTCCGACGTTTATCAATGATGGCAATCGGTGTTTTCAAAAATTCAGCTAGCTTACGAGCACGAGTCACACCACCGTGGTCCGGACTTACTACGACATAGTCAGAACCAACCATGCCACGACGTTCAAAGTAGTCTGCAATCAATGGAGCTCCCATTAAATGATCAACTGGAATATCAAAGAACCCTTGAATCTGAGCTGCATGCAAATCAATAGTTAAGAGACGATCCACACCAGCAATCTCTAACATATTGGCAACCAATTTGGATGTAATTGGCTCACGAGCACGAGCTTTACGGTCTTGACGAGCATAACCATAATAGGGCATCACTACATTAATGGTTTGAGCACTAGCACGTTTTAAGGCGTCTACCATGATCAAAATTTCCATTAAATTATCATTGACAGGAGAGCTCGTAGATTGAAGAATATACACCTCTTTACCACGAATAGACTCCTCAATATTGACCTGGATTTCCCCATCTGAAAATTGACGTACGGTCGACTTACCAAGTGGCAATCCCATCTCCTTAGAGACACGTTCAGCCAAATCTTGGTTAGAAGATAAAGCAAACAGCATTAAATCCGAAAACGACATGATTTCCTCCACATAAATTTAACCACAATGTACAAATGTACAAATCTTCTCTTTACCCATTGTAACGCTTTTTACATGATTTTTCAATCTATAATCCACCAAAAATTAAAATAGTAACTATAGTAAAAAACACCCACTAAAAGTGAGTGTTTCAAATTCTTAGTTTGGATAGATATAAGTAACTGATCCTTGTGCATTCACTGGGTTAAACCATCCACGGTAGTTCCCAATGCTACGGATACCTAAGTAGTTAGATTCAGATACTTGGATACTTGTAGTAGATTGAACAGCTGTAACCACTGCTACGTGTCCATATCCACCGTCATTCCAACATGCAATAGCTCCAACTTGTGGTTGGCTACCAGTACGGAATCCAGCTGCTGCGGCACTTGCAGCCCACTGTGCCCCATTACCCCAGTAATCGCCAGCCCAAGGTGCCAATACTTTCGCACCCCAAGTACATTCACCTACTGGGTATGAACTTGCAGACGTGCTGTATGTTGGACGACTAGTTGCAGCAGGTGTAGCAACAGTTTGAGTTTGAACCGCTGATGCTGCAGCAGGAGTTGCAACAGTTGCTTGAGGTTGTGCTGCTTCAGCTGCAGGTGTTTGAGTAGCAGCTTGTACTTGTGCTTGCAAGTTAGTATTAGCAGATGCTTCTACAGCCTTACGTTGCTCTTCTTGTTGTGCACGGTAAGCTGCTTCAGCTGCGGCTGCTTCAGCTGCCGCTTTCTCAGCTGCTGCTTTCTCTGCAAGCAAAGCATTCTTTTCATTCTCTGCAGTTGATTTTTCAGCTGCCAAATTCAATTGTGCAACCTTCAACTCAGCTTCTTTAGTTGTCAACGCTTGCGCATCTTCATCTAATTTTTGTTGGTTGGCAATAACAGTGTTGATTGCTTCATTGTTTTCTTTTTGCTTAGCGTCAATTGCTTCTTTATCGCGTTTTTGCTCTTCAAGCATTTTGTTGTTGGCACTAGCAATTTCATTCATTGCAGAAACACGAGAAATAGCTTCAGTCAAAGAACCAGAACTTACAATAGCATTAATGTAGCTTGTAGCAGTTCCTGTTGTTTGAGCACTACGTGCTTGGTTTGCCAATGATTCTTGACGAGCAACAATATTTTTAGAAAGCTCTTCAATTTCTGCTGAAAGTTTAGCAGACTCTTCATTCAAACGATCATTTTCAGCTTTAAGAGTTTCTTGTTGTTTTTTGATTTCAGAAACTTGAGATTGAATTTGATCAACTTCTGCTTGTGCGCTTTGTTCTTTTGAACTCAAATCAGCAATCTTACTATCTTGTGCAGCGATTTTATCATCAGTAGAATCAGCTCCTACAGAAATAACTGTACCTACTTGTGATAAAGCAACTGTACTAAGTAAAATAGTCGTTAATAATTTTTTCTTCATAAAATAAAAGACTCCTTCATATAAGACACTAACTAGTATAACAGAAAATGAAAGATTTTATGTTACGCCTTTGTTACATTTTTATTTCTATTGATGTATCAAAGTAACAAAAAAGTTAGCTAGAAAGCTAACTTGATTCTCTACGGAGAATGGGGGATTCGAACCCCCGCGCCGGTTACCCGACCTAACGATTTAGCAAACCGTCCTCTTCAGCCTCTTGAGTAATTCTCCTAATGGGCACGAGTGGACTCGAACCACCGACCTCACGCTTATCAGGCGTGCGCTCTAACCACCTGAGCTACGCGCCCAAGTTAAAAACTTGGTAATGAACAAATGTTCAAAGCGGGTGACGAGAATCGAACTCGCGACAACAGCTTGGAAGGCTGTAGTTTTACCACTAAACTACACCCGCTTATTATTAAAGAAAATGGCGCGAGACGGAATCGAACCGCCGACACATGGAGCTTCAATCCATTGCTCTACCAACTGAGCTACCGAGCCATATATTGCGGGAGCAGGATTTGAACCTACGACCTTCGGGTTATGAGCCCGACGAGCTACCGAGCTGCTCCATCCCGCGTTAATATTAAGGAGGATGTGGGATTCGAACCCACGCACGCTTTTACACGCCTGACGGTTTTCAAGACCGTTCCCTTCAGCCGGACTTGGGTAATCCTCCAGCTAATTATGGACCTTGTAGGACTTGAACCTACGACCACTCGGTTATGAGCCGAGAGCTCTAACCAGCTGAGCTAAAGGTCCGACAAGATCAATAGTATAGCGGCGAAGGGGATCGAACCCCCGACCTCCCGGGTATGAACCGGACGCTCTAGCCAGCTGAGCTACACCGCCATAAATCGGGAAGACAGGATTCGAACCTGCGACACCTTGGTCCCAAACCAAGTACTCTACCAAGCTGAGCTACTTCCCGAACTAAAGCTTACGCTTTATGCACCCTAGAGGAGTCGAACCTCTAACCGCCTGATTCGTAGTCAGGTACTCTATCCAGTTGAGCTAAGGGTGCTCGTTTCTATTCAATTGCTACATAGTCTTGCGACCATGCACCCTAGAGGAGTCGAACCTCTAACCGCCTGATTCGTAGTCAGGTACTCTATCCAGTTGAGCTAAGGGTGCTTCTTCTCCAACCTAAGTCTATGCCGAGGACC
>CABIZZ010000002.1 GCA_902363395.1 Streptococcaceae bacterium | reverse complement strand
TTCAGAGTTAAGTGACGATAGCCTAGGAGATACACCTGTACCCATGCCGAACACAGAAGTTAAGCCCTAGAACGCCGGAAGTAGTTGGGGGTTGCCCCCTGTGAGATATGGTAGTCGCTTAGCAAGGTTGAGTCTAGTGGAAACTAGGCTCATTTGGGAGTTTAGCTTAGTTGGAATTGAGATGCAATCGAGATTCCAATCGGCGGATAAGAGAAACGTAGTTTCTCACCGTTGGCTGAGTTAAACGACCATTTGGGAGTTTAGCTCAGCTGGGAGAGCATCTGCCTTACAAGCAGAGGGTCAGCGGTTCGATCCCGTTAACTCCCATTTTTTAAGCGGGTGTAGTTTAGTGGTAAAACTACAGCCTTCCAAGCTGTTGTCGCGAGTTCGATTCTCGTCACCCGCTTTGAACATTTGTTCATTACCAAGTTTTTAACTTGGGCGCGTAGCTCAGGTGGTTAGAGCGCACGCCTGATAAGCGTGAGGTCGGTGGTTCGAGTCCACTCGTGCCCATTTTTATTATTATGGTCCGTTGGTCAAGGGGTTAAGACACCGCCTTTTCACGGCGGTAACACGGGTTCGAATCCCGTACGGACTATATTATATTGGAGGATTACCCAAGTCCGGCTGAAGGGAACGGTCTTGAAAACCGTCAGGCGTGTAAAAGCGTGCGTGGGTTCGAATCCCACATCCTCCTTAATATTAACGCGGGATGGAGCAGCTCGGTAGCTCGTCGGGCTCATAACCCGAAGGTCGTAGGTTCAAATCCTGCTCCCGCAATATTTGGCTCGGTAGCTCAGTTGGTAGAGCAATGGATTGAAGCTCCATGTGTCGGCGGTTCGATTCCGTCTCGCGCCATAACTTAATATTATTCGGAAGGGTAGCGAAGAGGCTAAACGCGGCGGACTGTAAATCCGCTCCTTCGGGTTCGGGGGTTCGAATCCCTCCCCTTCCATCCTTTACGGGCATAGTTTAAAGGTAGAACTAAGGTCTCCAAAACCTTCAGTGTGGGTTCAATTCCTACTGCCCGTGTATAAGATTATGGCGGGTGTGGTGAAGTGGTTAACACACCAGATTGTGGCTCTGGCATGCGTGGGTTCGATCCCCATCACTCGCCTATTTTATATTATTGGGGTATAGCCAAGCGGTAAGGCAAGGGACTTTGACTCCCTCATGCGTTGGTTCGAATCCAGCTACCCCAGTTATACTTTGCCGGCGTGGCGGAATTGGCAGACGCGCTGGACTCAAAATCCAGTGTCCGCAAGGACGTGCCGGTTCGACCCCGGCCGCCGGTATAGTATTAAAGACAAGGTTTTCGGACCTTGTCTTTTTTCTTTGTTGTATGTCGAGTTACCAATTTTTTCCATTTTAAAATAAATCATCAAGTTTATTAGCTAATGTTTTCTGTTTGCTAGGGTACAAATGTGAATAAGTATCAATTGTTGTCGTAATAGATGCGTGTCCTAATCTTTCTTTAACAACAAGATAATCTTCCCCTTGATTTATAAGTAATGATGCATGAGAGTGTCTTAAATCATGAATTCTTATTCTCTTTAAATCTTTATCCCTTTCTAGTATTTGCTTAAACTTCTTATCAATCATATTTTTTGTAATAGTTATTGGTGTACTCTGTATTATTTGTAGTTCTTCCGTATTTTTCGTAAATTCCTCAAGTTTTTCTTTTTGTTTTACTTTCCAATCTTTTAGCATTTCTGCTAATTTCTGATTGATTGTTATATTTCTAGTTCCTGATCGTGTTTTTGTTGTATTAATGTAGCTTGTATTATTTACAAAGTATACCGTTTTGGTAACGAAAATTGTATTTGTTAAAAGATTTATATCATTCCAGTTCAATGCGAGTATTTCTCCCATTCTCATCCCAGTAAAGAAAGCAATCACGAAAAACAGGTCATAGCTTATTTCATCATCTCGAATAAGTTCTCTAAATCTCGTGAATTCTTCTATGCTCCAAAATTTGATATTAGGCTTCCTAATTGGTAATTTTCTCAGATTCTCAACAGGATTTTTATCAATAAGGGATTTTCTTATACCAGTATCAAAAATTTTTTTAAGTAGAATTAGAACTTTATTAATTGTATTATAACTTAAGGTTTCTTTTTCATTTTGTTTTTTAGGCTTTGTTTTTAGGTATTCACGAAATTCGAATATATGGTCATACGTTAATTTATTTAAATTTGTATTTTTAAAATAAGGCTTAATATGACGCTCATAATTGTTTCTTTGTGTACCTGTATAGCTTATTTTTCTGCCATTTTTCAAATCGTCTTCTTCAAGCAACTGGAATAACATATCTGTTGTTACTACAAAGTCAAATTGTTTTTCTTTTAATTCTACAACTCGAATATGTTGTTCCAGTTCTAGTGCTTCCTTTTTAGATTTTAATCCTTTTCGAATGATACGTATTCTTTTTTGTGTGACTGGGTGGAAACCATTAGAAACATCAACGGTCCATTTACCACTTTTAGTTTTACGAATAGTCATTCATTATGCTTCTTTCTGGAGTTCAATTCCTAGTAGTTCTTCAGCGACACTGGCTGGAATAGTACCAATCCGTTTGTTATCGTAGATATTAAAACCACGATTCACTAATAGTAATTTGCCAGTATGGATAATCTTTCTTGCAGTTCCTGGAGCAAATCCAAGTTCGATAAGGTCATCTTTTGTTACAGTTTTAATCATGTGATCTCCTTTTCTAATTAGATTAAGTAAGGGGAGGATTAACTCCCCTTGTCTGATTCTTATTTTTGTTTTACATCTACTAAATGGATAGCATCTGCTTTGTAATACATTGTCGAACTAATCATAGTAGCTTGTAAATTGTCAAATGTAACTGGTACTTCATCCATTGCTTGGATATAGTCATTATCAACTAAAGCTTCTGGATTGTCTACTGAAACTTGGGTTGATTTCTTTTTGAATTGTCCATCCTTGATCGTGACATTGTATTTCCAACCAATGATTTTATCGGTATTAAAACGTCTTTCGCTACCATCTCGGTTTTTGATAATTTCTCCGTTTGCATCTGCTCGGACTTCCGTTTCAAATTTTGGAATAACTTCATCCAATTCAAATTTTGTTCCAATGTTATTAAAATTCCAGTCATTTTGTGAAAGCATTTTTGCCATAATTAATTTCTCCTTTTGATATTTTCTTTGATTATAGGGATCAAATCTTCTCTTTTAAAGAGAATTGCCCTTTCTATTAATCCACTTGCTAAATCTGGTGGATATTCCATATTGTTGAGTACGAGATAGTTAGCTTTCTCATACTCATGCAGTAAGTTATTGTCGTATAGAAATTTATACGCTTTTAGAATAGCTCCTGAACCTTTATAGGTAAACCATTCTAATTTTTGTTCCAGTTCTGTTTTTGGTTTTGAAATAATGATAGAGACAGGTTTTGAGTGACCTAAAAACTTTTCCCAAGATCTCAGAGGTTTTGAGAAATAGCTATCACTATAGAACCTCACTTTTTCTTTGAGATATCCCTTGGTAAAGTTGAGAAGATCTATTTCTGAATGCAACCATTCTTGAATGAAGTAGTGAGCTTTTTCTTTCCTAAGTTCTAACTCAGTTCTTATCCAATTTTCTATATACCGCTTGCTGATACCGAGCTTCTCAGCTCGTTCTAAGCGTTTATCGTAAATTCTAAGTCTTTCATCATCATTGGGTTTTCTCAAATATAAGGTCTGGCCGATTGTTTCATCTCCGTAGGTATTGTAGTAGGTGCTTTTTCCATATATAAAGCGTTTTTTCTGACAAACCTTTAGAAGCTGATTAGGAGTGAAATAGGGTGTTTCATTAAAATCATCTATTGCAATATCAATTCGTCTTACTGAAAATTGATTGTAATTGTAGTAGAGGTTGTTCAGAAACTGCCTTTCGGACAGACTATTTGGATCTAATACCATATCTCTATAGAACTCGAGTGCTTGTCCTGACATGACAAGCATGTAGGACGACTCTTTCGCTCCATAGTAGATACGGATATTCCCATAATGAAGCTGGCAATCATAGTTATAGTATTTAAGGCTCCCTTTATTCTCAATAAATAGGTCATAGTCAAGAAATAGAATGTCTTCGATTATTTCTCTTGGTGAAAATTCAGTCTTTTCAAACTGAATTTGAATCCAGTCAAATACAGAACGTAAATGTTCATTTTTTGCCATAGATTTTGATTCAACTTTTTGCCTAATTTTGCCACCCTTAAAATCTCCGAAACCCTTGGCAATACTGAATTCTTTCGATGGTACACCTAACTTGCAGAGGGTGGTGTTACTACACACCCTATCGGTCAAAAATGGTCCGTCCGCATTTACGCTCATTTTCGGCTTTCTGCCTCATGGCTCAGCCGAAAACTCGCTATTAGCCGAACCTATTTTTTGACCTCTTGTTAACAAACCCTAGTAAGCCGGTTTGCATCGACTCTTCAATATCTTGGATTCTCTTTTTTAGGTTGGTATTCTCAATTTGTATCAGTCGTATTTCTCGCTTAAATTCCTGTTTTAAGGCGCTCAGTTCATCGTAGAGCTCATCTATTACTTGGTTTAGGGATTCTTGCTCATTGTCTGCTAGACTCCCAAATACGGCTTGTATAGCCTCTTTTAGACCTATTTCAAGTTTTAGGTTAGCTAACTTTTGAAATTGTCTAAGGTCTTCGTCTGTAAAGTCATAGGCAACTGTATAACTTAATTGACGAGTTCTTGGATTTCTACTGATAGGAATTTTAATTTTTTTAAATTCCTTGCCACTTATCTCTTTAATCAGTTGAATCCAATTTTTAAGAGTAGAGGTAGAGTTTAGGCCAGAAATTTGATTGACTAACTCTTTATTGGTCATCTTTTTGTGAAACCTCCGAAAATTTCTTGTGCAACTGAAGAGTTTTCTGTGGTATAATTGTTACATAATATGTTTTGATCTTGGAACGAACGGCACATTTGTTTCAAGATTTTTTATTTTGTCGAATCCTACCTCCTTTATTAAAATTTTTTAAATTGACTACTAGTTACATACGCTTTTACCTCCTTTTATGCTATAATATTCTCAATGGAATATTTAATCTCAAAATAAATATTCCTTATGGAATAATTCTATTTTATACCGTTTAGAATATTTTGTCAAGTGAAAATATACGATTAAGAATATTTATAGGAGACTTATGTATACAGAGGATTATAAATTTTCAGATAGATTAAAAACTCTCAGAAAATCAAAAAAATTAACTCAAGTACAAATATCGGAATTAATTGGAGTTCAACAAGGGACATATTCTCGTTGGGAGAATGGAACGTTAGAACCAGGATTAGAATTCGTTGTAAAGTTAGCAAATATCTTTGGTACTACTACAGATTATTTGCTGGGACAAAAACCTTATTCAATTATCAGTAGTTTACCTCTAGAACAATTAGACCTTACCAATATTGCAAACTTTTCAAAGGATGAGTTTGATATTTTGAAACATTCAATAGCAGTTTCGGTGGCAAGAAATAAAATAAAGGCAACAGAACTAAAAGATAGAGTTATAGAAAAAAATCAGTTGTCAGAAAAAGATGCAGAACTTTTGAATAAGATTTTTGAAGAAGTTAAAACTTATTGGGAAAATTAGAAGGACGCTAGTCTTCAAAATTTCCTCCCAAAATGTGTCTAAAATATTGACGGAATTCCATATAAAGAGGAGAAATATTTATGCTTGATTTTGCTAAAATAGATAAAAAGTCTGTATATACTACGATCATTGGTTTGTTTCTAATGGCAGTATTGTCTTTGACAAAGATAATACCTGAACTTTCTTTGTCAGGTCTCACTGTCCTGATTGGTATTCTCTTTTTCTTTGTTCTTGAACATTTTGATAAAAAATCACATATAGAATCAGGTTTGCGCTTTAAATCATTTTTCGATGATCTGAAAAAACAAGGGGTAATTCTTTTGGTCTTGCTTCCTGTAGGAACCGCTGCAGCAACTTTGCTTGTCGGTGATATGATATTTAAGGGCGCTTTTGCTAGTCATGTTTTGGGAAGAACGGATGGTATGTTATCCTTCGATAAAATACCGCTCCTTATGGTTCAAATAGTAATCGCAGCCTTGGGGGAAGAAATTGCATGGAGAGGTTTCTTTCTTGGTAAGTCAATGAGAATTATACCATTTTGGCTTTGTGCCATTCTATCTTCTTTATTCTTCGCGATAGCCCATATTTCTAGTGGAAGCGTTGGGCTTGTAAGCTACGATATTTTCATGATTTTTGTTGATAGTATCATCTATGCAATGATTTATAAAAAGTCTGGGAATTGTTTGATTTCAACACTTTCTCATATTCTTGGAAATGCAACAGGAATTCTTTTGCTAATGATGTATAGCTAGACAGATTTTAATGTTATCTAGCTAATAAAGGATTTTCATTATAGGGAGGAAATGGTCACTATCAGCAAAAGTGCCCTAGATGACTTGATTTATAAAAGTATGGTTTATTTGATTAAGTTTCAATAGGTAAAGATTAGTATATTATTGTTGAGTGATTTTATTTTATGAAGTTTGTTTATAGTTGAAAGGGGAAAATAGATGGTCTCTAAACTTGATACAGCTTGGGCCTTGTTTCTGGAGGGAAAAACATCAGAAGCTAAAAAGTTGGTTGAACAAGATTTTTCCATTGATACCTGTACAGATTTTAGCCTTTTAAATCTGATGGGGTATTTATTATTGGCAGAAAAAGACTATGCCTCGTGTACCCGTATATTTGAGAAATACATTTTATTAGCTCAACAAAATGAAGATAAAGAAAATGAACACATTGGATTACATCAATTAGCTATGATCTACAGAGATCAGGGTGATTTTCATAAGGCTTTAAAGCTCATTGAAGATGAAGTGAAGATAATTGAAGAGCATTTTCCAAATGATAATCTAAAGAAAGCTGTGAATAACTACGAACAAGGCTATGTGAGATTTAAATTAAACAACCTTGATGAAGCACTTACATTCATGAATCTGTCATTGGAACAATCTTTAGAGACTGATGACGTGATTTCTCAAGCTTGTAGCTATAGAGGGTTAGGTGAAATCTATTTAGCCTTGGAAGATACGGAATTATCCAATAGACATTTCAAACGAGCTATAGAACTTTTCGAAAGTGTTGGAGAGTTTGAAGGGATAAAGGAAATTGAGGAATTGATTAACGAATGATTTTACATTTAGTTTTTGTTATTAGTTTGCCTAAATAAAAAGTTTTAATATGCTATAAATTATGTATTTGATTAAGGGGAATAAGATGAGAGGTTGTGCTAGAAATGGAATTTCTATTTATTTTAATTATTTATATACCTTATTTCTTTTATTTAAATTGGAAGGATAAGCCTAAACAAAAAAATAAGTCCTTTTGCTATCTTTATAAGTTTTATATGATTTACTTGTGGTTTATCCTCATAATTTCCATAATTGCTATCGGTATTTTTTCCCTTGGAGTACTAGCTGTTAGAGGCGAAATACTTACGTTAGGTTTCTTTGTTTTATCTTTTTTTGGTGTAGTTCTATTTAGTGTCTATATTTTTAGTATTCTAAAAGAGATAAATGACTTAAAGCAAATAAAAGATAAAATAAATAGATAGACGTAATCTAATTTGAATTGTCTTTATATGGACTATACATCCGTATCTTGAACAGGTTACTAAAAAGGTGCTAAATTATGAAAAAAGACCCATTGTTAGTCTAAGTTGTTAGTATTTTAAAAAAAAGACAAGGTGTTTTATCCTTGTCTTTTTCGTTTTAGTATTGCTTTTGTTTCAATGTCAATAAGTGTGTTCTTTTTGAATCAGTAACTATTCCAATTTATCTATCTTGAAATAAATAAAATCCCTTTGTAATACTATAAAAAATAACTAACAAAGAAATAATTATAAAACTCGGTTGCCAGAAACCTGATATATCTACTAAACTACGGCCAAAAAGTTGGCCAATAAAGCTAACTAAAAGTAAAATAATTAAATTGAAAACTACTGATACTAATAAAATTAATACCGAATGTATTATTGCCTCGGCTATACGTATTTTAAAAAGTTGTAATCTTGACACTCCTAGTGTCTTTAACTGTTTAATGTCCTCAATATCTTTATTAGAAGATAAAATTGTAAGGGAAATAGAACTAGTAATAATCAGAATAATTGGAGCAGACAGATAAGCAATAAAGGAAGCTCTTGCTTCTTCTACACCGTTTGCTGTATTCATGAATGAATACATATTTTGGGTGTAAAGAATAAACCCAGAAATGAGAGTTACTCCCATGCTCATTGAAGTTTGTATACTTTTCAAATAGCTAGGATTGGATAGTAGATCCCAAAAGCCTGTATTGATTACATAATTTTCAGTTGGAAATATCCTCATTAAAAATTTTATTAGAAATATTTGAATTGATGGAGATAGTGATTGAATAATAAGGATGTGAATAATTAATAAAAATAATATTATGCTTGACTTTGTTGCAATTATTTCTTTGTTTCTGATAAAACCTGCTGAAACAATAAAACCTATACATAGTAACCATAGGAATAAACGAACAGAGATGTTAATAAAACCAGTTACTGTAACTTTTCTTTTTTTCTTTTTTGGTTTTAATATTGATGATATTTTAAGTATTCGACTTGAATAAAAGTAAGCCCCTATCCCGACAATTGTTGGGACTATAAAAACACTCAATAAAATTGATTGAATGTTGGCTGTAATAACTAAATCAGGTAACTCATCTCTTCCTAATAAATTTTGTAAAAATTTATAGTAACTACCTGCCATGAAGAATGAAAGTATTGTACCAATACTACTAACAATCACTGCCATTAAATAAAACTGTCCAGATACTAATAAAGATAGCTGAGTTCTGCTTGCGCCTAAGATAGCCCATAATTGGTAATCTTTTTTAAAGATATCTATTAGCAGTCTTATATTATTTGAAATAAGGAAAAATAAAGTAGTCCCTCCAAAAATTATTAGCATTTGAAAAAGTTGTGAAGCGTTAATATTAGCAGTCTTTATTGCACTAGCAATACCAAATAAAGATGTTCCAACAATCAGGCTAGATACAAATAGTAATGGTATTGTTCCTAACCATTGTCTTTTTGAATACTGAAATTGGTAAATGATTAATTTTAGCATAATAAATCCTCCTCAAATTAATCTTTACTACTTTCAAGTGCTTGGTAGAGCTCATCAGCTGAAGGTTTAATAATTTGTCGAGATATTTTTCCGTCTTTTAAAATGAGTGCTCTGTCAGTTTTTGAAGCCAACTCAATATCATGAGTGACCATAAAAACACATTTTCCTTGACTTGCTAAATTACGAAGTGTTTCAAAAATAAGTTTTCTTGAGACGCTATCCAGAGCTCCTGTTGGCTCATCAGCAAAAATAATTTTACTATCAGCTATTATTGCACGAGTAATAGCCACTTTTTGCTGTTCTCCACCTGATAAGGTAGCAACTAATGATGATAGTTCTGCTTTAAAATTCAAACTATCCAACATTTTTTTTACTTTATTGCTATCAACACTCTTTCCTGAGAGTCTCAGAGGAAGTGTAACATTTTCTAGTACAGGTAGAGCAGGTACCAGATTATAATTTTGAAAAATAATTGCAATATCTTGCCTTCTAAATTTAGCAAGTTTCCCTTCTTTTAAAGTGTATGGATTCACACCATTGATAACAACTTCGCCACTTGTTGGTTCAGATAAACTTGATAAACAACTTAATAAAGTAGACTTTCCAGAACCGCTGACACCAAGGATTGATACAAATTCCCCATAATTGACAGATAAAGAAACATCTTTCAAAATAGAGACAGTTTTGTCTTGCCCTAACAAAAATTCTTTTGAAAGGTTTGAGACTTTAACAGCTACATTATTAACCATAATAAATCCTCCTGGTCCCGGCGTCATATTTGATTTAATTATACAATAGTGGAATCCTGTTAATATCAAGTAAGTAACTTATGAAACGTATTTTTAATGGATAAAATTCCTATTTCCTCTGGATCTCGTATAAAGGTCATTAGCGAACTAAGAATTTTTTCTATTTTCATAATAGTATCATAAACGAGGTTTCTTTGAAAGCGAAATCATAACTTTATTAAGAGGTACAGCTATTCTATACAAAATTTAAACATAAAACTTAGGTATACTTAATAAATGAGAATTAAAGTTAGCTATAACGAAGATAGTAGCATATGTAAAAAGTTTTTGATACAACAGAGTTACCAAAAAGTTACTAAAATTTGAAAAATGAGTCTATTTTGCAAGATTCAAAAGTCCTAAAACCCTATTAAATCAAGGTTATAAGATTTAAAAAATGTATTCATAGAACTCAAAATCCAGTGTCCGCAAGGACGTGCCGGTTCGACCCCGGCCGCCGGTATAGTATTAAAGACAAGGTTTTCGGACCTTGTCTTTTTCTTTTTTTCGTTGAATTTGTAACGTTGAGTTACCTATTAGTTACTAAAATTTGTTTTTATTGTTTTCTGAAAATACTTTGACTATTTTCCTTTACTGTGTTATAATTAACCGGTAAAGTATTTACTGGTTAATAGAAAGGAAGTTCCTATGAAGGTTGCTAATCAGATAGATGAGTTTTTGAATTCTATCTTACTTATTTCTGAGAATCAGCATGAAGTATTGATTGGTTCTTGTACTAGTGGTTTTTCTTTAACCAATACGCAAGAACACATTTTAATGTTATTATCAAAGAATAATTATTCCAATTCTGAGCTTGCTAAATTGCTGAATGTTAGTCAAGCTGCTGTTACTAAAGCTGTTAAACAATTACTTTCTTTTGGGATGTTAGAAGCTCTAAAAGATGAGAAAGACGCTCGGATTGTTTTGTACCGTTTAACAGATTTGGGGCGTCCAGTTGCTGAGGAACATTCTCATCATCATGATCATACTTTGGCTGTTTATAATCAGGTTTTGAGTGAATTTTCTCAAGAAGAACAAATGGTTATTTCTAGGTTTTTATCTCGCTTATTGGAGGATCTTCGTTAATGCGTTATATCACTGTTAAAGATCTTTCGTTTTATTATGATCGAGAACCTGTTCTAGAAGGTGTGAATTATTACTTGGACAGCGGTGAGTTTGTGACGCTGACTGGTGAGAATGGCGCAGCCAAATCTACTTTGATCAAGGCAAGTCTTGGCATCTTAAAACCTAAAGTAGGGACGGTTGAAATTGCTAAGGAAAATGTAGCTGGTAAAAAATTACGAATCGCTTATCTTCCCCAACAAATTGCAAGCTTTAATGCTGGCTTTCCCAGTTCTGTTTATGAGTTTGTGAAATCGGGGCGGTATCCTCGTAAGGGTTGGTTTCGTCGGTTAAATCATCACGATGAGGAGCACATTCTAGCTAGTTTATCTGCTGTTGGGATGTTAGAGCATCGTGATAAACCTTTAGGGGCTCTATCCGGTGGCCAGAAACAACGGGCTGTCATTGCACGAATGTTTGCGTCTGATCCAGATATTTTTGTCTTGGATGAACCGACTACTGGGATGGATGCTGGTAGTAAGGATGAGTTTTATGAATTGATGCACCACAGTGCCCATCATCATGGGAAGGCTGTTTTGATGATTACGCATGATCCTGAAGAGGTGAGCCATTACGCGGATCGCAATATTCACCTAGTGAGAAAACAAAATTCTCCATGGCGTTGCTTTAATGTCCATGAAAAAGATGGAGGTGAGGACCATGCTTAGTCTCTTTCAATATGATTTTATGCAACGGGCCTTGTTGGCGATGGTTGCTATGAGTCTCTTCTCTCCTATCTTAGGTGTATTTTTGATTTTACGTCGCCAGAGCTTGATGAGTGATACGCTGAGTCACGTTTCTCTATCAGGGGTTGCTTTTGGTCTTTTCCTTGGTTTCTCCCCGACTATTTCTACAGTCATTGTGGTGATCATAGCGGCTGTATTTTTAGAGTACTTACGCACAGTCTATAAAGATTTTATGGAAATAGGGACAGCGATTCTCATGTCGACGGGCTTGGCCTTGGCTTTGGTGATCATGAAGGGTGGCGGTAAAAGCTCCATGAGTTTGGACCAGTACCTATTTGGTTCTACCTTGACCATTACCGATGAGCAAGTGCTAGCTCTGTTTGTCATAGCGGCGATTGTTTTGTGTTTGACGGTTCTCTTTATTCGTCCGATGTATATTCTTACGTTTGACGAGGATACAGCTTATGTAGATGGTTTACCCGTGCGTCTCATGTCTATCTTGTTTAATATTGTGACAGGGGTGGCTATCGCCTTGATGATCCCGGCTGCGGGCTCCTTGTTGGTCTCTACCATCATGGTCTTGCCAGCTAGTATTGCTTTAAAGCTAGGAAAAACCTTCCGTTCAGTCATGCTTTTGGCAGTGGTCATTGGTTTTGTAGGGATGGTCAGTGGTCTCATTCTTTCTTATTACCCGGATACACCGGTTAGTGCGACCATTACCCTCTTATTTGTATCCTTCTTTTTGCTCTCAAATATTTTTGTTAAATTTAGAAAATAGGTGATCTTATGAAAAAACTTGCATGGCTGGTATTAGCCTTTTGTAGTCTTCTGTTAGTAGCTTGTAGTGGTGGTCAAAATCAGTCAGGGAAATTGAAAGTCATGACTACTTTCTATCCTGTCTATGAATTTACTAAGCAAGTCGTTGGAGACGAGGGAGATGTGGAGCTCTTGATCGGGTCTGGTTCGGAACCACATGATTTTGAATTGTCCGCCAAGGGTCGTGCAAAAATCCAAGAGTCAGATGTCTTTGTCTATGAGAACGAGAACATGGAAACGTGGGTGCCTCAGTTGTTGAAATCAATGGATGGCAAGAAAACCAAGGTTGTCAAAGCGACGGAAAATATGCTGCTTTTACCAGGTGGTGAAGAAGAGCATGACCATGAGGGAGGCGAAGAACACCATCATGACTACGATCCCCATGTCTGGCTTTCTCCGCAGAGAGCCATAAAAATGGTGGAAACGATTCGTGATCAACTGGTGAAACAGTACCCAGATAAAAAGGCTAGCTTTACAGCTAATGCGGATGCCTATATTGCCAAGTTGAAAAAATTGGATGACAGCTATACGAAGAGCTTATCTGAAGCGAAACAGAAAAACTTTGTTACTCAACACGCAGCTTTCCGTTATTTGGCCCTGGACTATGGCTTGAATCAAGTCTCTATCTCAGGTTTGTCACCAGATAGTGAACCGTCTGCGACTCGCTTGAGTGAATTGACAGAGTACATCAAGAAGAATGACATCAAGGTCATCTACTTTGAAGAAAATGCTTCTAAATCCTTATCGAAAACCTTGTCTGCTGAAACCGGTGTGGATCTAGCTGTTTTGAATCCATTAGAGAGTTTGACAGATCAGCAGATGAAAGATGGTGAAGACTACATCTCTATCATGGGAGCTAACCTCAAATCTTTGGAGTTAACAACGACTCAAGCTGGAAAAGAAATCGCTCCAGAAGAGGAAGAAGACACCAAAACAGTAGCTAATGGCTACTTTGAGGACAGTGCTATTAAGGACCGAACTCTTTCAGACTATGTAGGTGATTGGCAGTCTGTGTATCCTTATCAAAAAGATGGAACCTTGGATCAAGTCTTTGACTACAAAGCTAAATTAACCAAGTCCAAAACAGCTGAAGAGTATAAAGCCTACTACACCACAGGTTATAAAACAGATGTCGACCGGATTGTCATTACAGACAAAACCATGACCTTCTATAAGAATGGCGAAGAGAAGAAGTTCGAATACCGCTATGCTGGGAAGCATACGCTAACCTATACAAAAGGGAATCGTGGAGTGCGGTATCTCTTTGAAGCAACTGATCCGAATGCGGGTGAATTCAAGTATGTTCAATTCAGTGACCATCAAATTGCTCCTAATAAGGCAGCTCACTTCCATATTTTCTTCGGTGGGGAAAGCCAAGAGGCTCTTTATAAGGAATTGGAAAATTGGCCTACTTACTACCCAAGTGACTTATCCGGATTCGAAATTGCGCAGGAAATGTTGGCCCACTAATCAAATAGAGAAGGAACCAGTTGGTTCCTTTCAGATTGAAGACAAAGTAATTTTAGAAACTTTCCTTAGGTGAGTACGGACGTCAGCGAACTTCGAAGAAGTTCCATGACTTAGTTTTGGATCTAAGGTTCCAAAACTCCCGAGTGCCTGAAACAACTCTGTTTCAGGCACTTTTCTCACAGCGGAAAGTTTTTTATCTTCTTAAATTACTAAAAAATATAATCATTTTTTGAAAATCATCTAGCTGTTTTATGTAAAACAATAGTTTGTCTGCATTCAAGAAGGAACCAGTTGGTTCCTTTTTTGATAGTAACAGAAACTTGTCAAATTGCTAGAAAAAGGATAAAATTAGGCTTATAGAATAGATTGAAGATGGGGAGATTCATGATGAAAAAGTATCGTTTGCTATTGTTGCTTTCTGCTCTACTATTTTTCCTTGGAGCCTGTGGTGATAAAAAGCAGGAAACAGGATCTGAAAGTAAAGAAAGTACAGTTCGTCAATCGAAGGATAGCTCAGCTACTAGTGAAACAAAGAAAGCTGAGAGTTCGAGTGATAAGAAAGAGAAAACAAAGATGGATATTGAAGCAATCGCTCAAGGGGATTATAGTAGCGTAGCTGGTGTCTGGCAAGATGATAAGGGGAATAAACTCGTCTTTGATCAAAATGGTTTGGTCTCTAACGAATATGAGTCTTATGGTCTTTCCTTGACAGACTATGGAACTGTTTCAGGAGGAGTCTACGGAGGAGTCACAGGAGGATTTTTGATGGAATTCATCCCTGCTGGGCTTACGATTGATGACCAAACGGACGAAAATGGTGAAGTCATCTTCCATGATGATTCTGATGTTAATAAGGACCGTCTCTGGACCGGAACTGGGATGTACAGTTTTACGGAACAAGGTTCTTTCCTCTATAGGGTCGGTGACTAGCTAGTATAACTGAAATAAAAAAGAATGAAGAGTCTCCTACTCTTCATTCTTTTTTAGATTTTAGGGAGCCAAGAAAGGTGGAAGTTTAGCTTCTCCGCTTTCAAGAGCTCTTGGTGGCTCACTCTGTCGATCCTTTTTCCATCAAGAAAAACATCTTGAAGAAAGTGTGCCTGGGCTGTGTGAGCTGTGCTATGGATATGCAGCCATTTTTTCTCTTGAGGGAGATAGAGGCGCAAGTGTTTGAAGAGGGGAATTCCTAGGTCATAGACTGGCTTGCCTGGACAAGTTGGATAGAGTCCTAAAACCGACCAGATATACCAAGAGGATAGGCTGCCATTATCCTCATCTCCTGGAAAGGCTTGAAAGCTTGGCTGGAAGGCTTCTTTGCGAAGGGCTTGGATCAGGATGCTAGTGTATTCTGGGTGTTGGCTATAGCGGAAGAGATAGGGGATGTGAAAACTCGGTTGGTTTGAAATGGCAATTTGCCCAAAAGGAACTTGGGCCATCTCACTCATTTCATGAATTTCGTAGCCATAGCCTGTCACCTCATAATGCGGTGCTTGAGTGGCTAGTCGAGTTAAGTAGTGGGTGAAGTCTTCTTCTCCTCCAAAGAGTTGCTTGAGGCCCTCAATGTCGTGAAGGGCGCCTAAGGTTGCCTGAATGGCAGAGCACTCTGCATAGTCGCGTCCCCAACTGATGGGCGAGAAGTCTGGTCTGAAATGACCTTTCTTATCTTTGGCCCGGATATAACCTGTTTCTGGATCAAAGAGAGTTCGATAGGAAAGACTAGACTGGGTATATTCTTTGGCCAACTCTTCCTTGCCAAGTAGCTGGGCAGTTTGGGCGATACAAAAATCGCTATAGGAGAAGTCGATGGTGTGACTCACGCTTTCGTGATAGTCAGTTGATAGATAGCCTAACTCCTTGTATTCTTTAGCTCCTCGTCGACCGTAATGACCATTTGGGTCTTCCTTCCTAGCTGTATCCAGCATAGCTTCAAAAAGCTCCGTGTGGAGGTCGGGAGCCAGGCCTTTTTGAATAGCATCGGCAATGACCCCGTCAATGAGGGTTCCAGGCATCATTCCTCTTTCGTCCGGCGCTAGCCATTTAGGGAGGAAACCGGTATCCCGGTAATGGCTGAGGAAGCCTTCGAGAAATTCTTGGTAGAGCTCAGGATAGGCTAGGCTATAGAGAGGAAAGGTAGTCCGAAAAAGATCCCAGAAGCCCAAACTCGTGAAGTATTTTCCTTCTTGAATGCGGTTGTGGGCGAAATCGCGATGGACTGCTTTCCCCTCAGGGGTCACTTCATAACAAGTCTGAGGAAAGAGCAGACTACGGTAGAGACAGTGATCGAAAAAGGTTCGATCCTCTCCGCCCGTATCTAAAATGTCAAATCGATCCATTAGCTCTTGCCACTTGCAGCCCGCTTTTTCTTTCATCTCTTCAAAGCTAGCTGTAGGAAGGTGAGATTTGGCCAACTCAGGGTTGATAAAGGAAGTGCCTAATCGAGCTTCTAGCCTAGGGCTGTCAAATTCTAGGATCAAATCCTGTCCTAGCCAGTGAGTGCGAGTGATGGCCTGGTCAAATTCGACATGAAGATAGAAAGGATAGGTTTGTTGGTCGGTATGATTTTGGTCTAGGATGTGGAAATGTAGATTCGTTTCTCTGAATTCTACTTCAGCTAGTCCATTTGGGCAATGAATGGCCAGTGAAAGTGCAGACGGCCCTCTAAAGCGGAGAATGGCCCCGTAGAGGCTGGGGGTCAGCTCTGTGTGGATTTGATAGCGCTCTGAGGTGAGGGCTAAATAATGGGGCTGAAAGACAGCTTCTTGGACCCGGTAACTGCTCTGTCTGAAATAGAGGTCTTCTTGAGTCGGAATGTCTGTTAGTGGGGTGAGGAGACACCAGGAAAAATCTCCAATCCAAGGGCTAGGCTGATGAGTCAAGCGAATACCTTGAAAGATAGGAAGGTTGGGGTTGAAAAACCAAGCCCCCTGTTCATGTGTCGTCTGTGGGAGGAAATAATTCATCCCAAAAGGAACTCCTGTGTAAGGGAGGGTGTTGCCGTTAGAATAAGCTGAGTGATTGTCTGTTCCTAAGCGGGTATCAATGTGAGTAATATCGGTCTTCATGCGGGACCTCCTGTGTCATACTAGGGCCTTCAAGCCCGTTTCTTTCTTTATTTTAGCAGAAGCCCCTCAAATGGGAAAGTCTTTTTCAAAACTAGAAAAGTTTGTAGAAAAAGGGCTATAATTTGCGTATGTATTTCCCATCTGAAATCTTTTATACTGAATAGGAAAGAATCGACAAGTGTGAGGAAAAGGAATGACTTATTCAAAAGAAATCGTCAGAGAATGGCTGGACCAAGTAGCAGAACGTGCCAAGGAGTACCTGGAGTGGGTGGATGTGTTTGAGCGTTGCTACACAGACACTTTGGATAATACAGTTGAAATTTTAGAAGATGGGTCAACCTTTGTGTTGACAGGGGACATCCCAGCCATGTGGTTGCGTGACTCAACGGCTCAATTGAGACCCTATCTTCATGTGGCAAAAAGAGACCCTCGTTTGCGCCAGACCATTGCTGGTTTGGTCAAGCGCCAGATGACCTTGATCCTCAAGGATCCCTATGCTAACTCTTTTAATATTGAGGAGAACTGGAAAGGCCACCACGAGACTGACCACACCGATTTGAATGGCTGGATTTGGGAACGTAAGTATGAAGTGGACTCGCTTTGCTATCCCTTGCAATTGGCTTACCTCCTGTGGAAGGAAACTGGTGAGACTAGCCAATTTGATGAAACCTTTGTCACAGCGACCAAGGAAATCCTTCATCTCTGGACAGTGGAGCAAGACCATAATAACTCACCATACCGTTTCGTCCGTGATACCGATCGTAAGGAAGATACCTTGGTAAATGACGGCTTTGGGCCTGACTTTGCTGTGACAGGGATGACCTGGTCAGCCTTTCGTCCAAGTGATGACTGCTGTCAGTATAGCTACTTAATTCCGTCCAATATGTTCGCAGTGGTTGTCTTGGGTTATGTGCAAGAAATCTTTGCAACATTGAATCTAGCTGATAGTGAGAGTATCATTGCAGATGCCAAACGCCTCCAAGCTGAGATTCAAGAAGGGATCGAAAACTACGCCTACACGACTAACAGCAAGGGCGAGAAGATCTATGCCTTTGAGGTAGACGGTTTGGGAAATGCTAGCATCATGGATGATCCAAACGTGCCAAGTTTGTTAGCTGCTCCTTATCTTGGCTACTGCGCGATCGACGATGAGGTCTACCAAGCTACTCGTCGGACTATTTTGAGCTCTGAAAACCCTTACTTCTATGAAGGGAAGTACGCAAGCGGACTCGGAAGTTCTCATACCTTCTATCGCTATATCTGGCCGATTGCTTTATCCATCCAAGGATTGACAACGACAGATAAAGCTGAGAAGAAATTCTTGCTGGATCAGTTGGTTGCCTGCGATGGTGGAACAGGTGTCATGCACGAAAGTTTCCACGTGGATGATCCAACCAAATATTCGCGTGAATGGTTCTCTTGGGCCAACATGATGTTCTGTGAATTAGTCTTGGATTACTTGGATATCCGCTAATACTCTTCGAAAATCTCTTCAAACCACGTCAGCTTCGCCTTGCCGTATATATGTTACTGACTTCGTCAGTTCTATCTACAACCTCAAAGCAGTGCTTTGAGCAACCTGCGGCTAGCTTCCTAGTTTGCTCTTTGATTTTCATTGAGTATAAGGAGCACGCTTTAGCTTCACTGATTCTTGTTAGAATCACAAGTTTATATTTAAAACATTAAAAATTTAAGTTAGAATGAGGTTTTACTCATGGAAAATGTTGTTGTACATATTATCTCTCACAGCCACTGGGATCGTGAGTGGTATCTACCTTTTGAAAGTCACCGCATGCAATTGGTGGAACTCTTTGACAATCTGTTTGATCTTTTTGAAAATGACCCTGAATTCAAAAGTTTCCACTTGGATGGCCAAACCATCGTCCTTGATGACTACTTAGAAATTTGCCCTGAAAACCGTGACAAGGTGCAGCGTTATATCGACGAAGGCAAGCTTAAGATTGGTCCCTTCTATATCTTGCAGGATGATTACCTAATCTCCAGTGAAGCCAACGTCCGCAATACCTTGATTGGACAAGCTGAATGCGCCAAATGGGGCAAATCTACTCAGATTGGTTACTTCCCTGATACCTTTGGAAATATGGGGCAAGCTCCTCAAATCCTTCAAAAATCAGGGATTCACGTAGCAGCTTTTGGGCGTGGAGTGAAGCCAATCGGATTTGACAACCAAGTCCTTGAAGATGAGCAGTTCACCTCTCAATTTTCTGAAATGTACTGGCAAGGGGCAGATGGTAGCCGCGTGCTGGGTATTCTCTTTGCCAACTGGTACAGTAACGGGAACGAAATTCCAGTGGATAAAGATGAAGCTTTGGCTTTCTGGAAACAAAAATTGGCAGACGTCCGTGACTATGCCTCCACCAACCAATGGTTGATGATGAACGGCTGTGACCATCAACCAGTTCAACGGAACTTGAGTGAAGCTATTCGCGTAGCCAATGAGCTCTTCCCTGATGTGACCTTTGTTCATAGTTCCTTTGATGAATACGTTCAAGCAGTGGAAAGTGCACTTCCTGAGCAATTATCAACAGTTACGGGAGAATTGACCAGTCAGGAAACCGATGGCTGGTACACCCTTGCCAATACCTCTTCTTCACGCGTTTACCTCAAACAAGCCTTCCAAGAAAACAGCAACTTGCTCGAGCAAGTGGTGGAACCTTTGACCATCATTACTGGTGGGCACAACCACAAGGATCAATTGACCTATGCCTGGAAGACACTCTTACAAAATGCACCTCATGATAGTATCTGTGGTTGTAGTATTGATGAAGTTCACCGGGAAATGGAAGTTCGTTTTGCCAAGGTCAATCAAGTGGGGAACTTTGTTAAGACCAACCTTCTGAATGAATGGAAAGCTAAACTTGCGACTCAAAAAGCTCAGGGTGAGCACCTCTTTACGGTTATTAACACTGGCTTGCATAGCAAGGTGGACACTGTCAGCACGATTGTCGATGTAGCGGTTTGTCCATTTAAGGAATTGCATCCGACAGAAGGCTTCAAGAAGATGGCGGCTTTGACCTTGCCAGACTACCATGTAGAGGATTTAGAGGGGCATCTTGTAGAAGCTGAGATTGAAGACTTGGGGGCAAGCTTTGGCTATACCTTGCCTAAGGATAAATTCCGCCAACCCTATATTGCGCGTCAAGTGCGCGTGACGGTTCCGGTTCACCTGGCGCCTCTTTCTTGGACCACCTTCCAGCTTCTGGAAGGAAAAGCTTCCCATCATGATGGTATTTACCAAAATGGGGTTCTCGATACACCGTTTGTAACCCTCAGTATTGATGGTGGCTTGACCCTTTACGACAAGACGACCAATGAGGCTTATGAGGACTTCCTTGGCTTCGAAGACCGTGGTGATATTGGCAATGAATATATTTACTTCCAACCAAAAGGAACGGAACCAATCTACGCGGAGCTGAAAGCTCATGAGGTCTTGGAAAATAATGCTCGCTATGCCAAAATCTTGCTCAAGCATGACTTGACTATTCCAGTTAGCGCAGATGAAAAATTGGATGCGGAACAAAGAGGCATCATCGAGTTTATGAACCGCAAGGCAAGCCGCTCAGAAGAGCTGATAACCATCCCGCTAGAAACGGAAATGACCGTCTTTGTGGATGACCCACAAATTCGCTTCAAGACGCGCTTCACCAATACAGCCAAGGACCACCGTATTCGTCTCTTGGTAAAAACTCATAATACTCGTCCAAGCAATGATTCTGAAAGCATCTATGAAGTTGTGACAAGACCAAATAAACCAGCAGCTTCTTGGGAAAATCCTGAAAATCCACAACACCAACAAGCCTTTGTCAGCTTGTATGACGAAGTCAAAGGAGTGACCGTAGCCAACAAAGGATTGCATGAATACGAAATTCTTGGAGACGACACCATAGCTGTAACCCTTCTCCGTGCTTCAGGGGAACTCGGTGACTGGGGCTACTTCCCAACACCAGAAGCCCAGTGCTTGCGCGATATCGAAGTTGAGTTTGCAGTAGAATGCCATCAGGCTCAGGATCGTTTCTCAGCCTTCCGTCGTGCCAAAGCCTTCCAGGTGCCATTTACAGCTCTTCAAGTTGCAAAACAAGAAGGTAGCGTTGCAGCAATAGGTAGTCTTTTCAACCATCCAGCACTCAACTTACCACAAGTTTGCCCAACAGCCTTTAAGGTAGCTGAGAATGAAGAAGGTTATGTTCTTCGTTACTACAATATGAGCCAAGAAAATGTTCGTGTGTCTGACAAACAACAAACCATTCTTGACTTACTAGAACGCCCATATCCAGTTCATTCAGGACTATTGGCGCCACAAGAAATTCGTACAGAATTGATCAAAAAAGAAGAAATCTAATTTCAACAAGAAAACATAAACAGAAAGGAGGAGCGAAAAAGTAAGAACAAACTACTGACTCGCTCCTTTTTACAGGTGAAAGCCATGACCCTTGCAACGATTGATATCGGAGGGACTGGGATTAAGTTTGCTAGTCTCACTCCTGATGGAAAGATTTTAGATAAGACCAACACACCGACGCCAGAGACTCTAGAAGAGTTGCTGGCTTGGGTGGACCAACGTTTGTTAGAACGTGACTACCGTGGGATTGCTATGAGTGTGCCAGGAGCGGTCAATCAAGAAACAGGAGTGATCGAGGGGATCAGTGCCATTCCTTACATCCATGGTTTTTCTTGGTATGAGGCCCTTGCTCATCACAAACTACCTGTTCATTTAGAAAATGATGCCAACTGTGTTGGACTCAGCGAATTACTGGCTCACCCTGAGATTGAAAATGCAGCCTGTGTCGTGATTGGTACAGGGATTGGTGGCGCCATGATTATCAATGGCAAGCTTCACCGTGGTCGTCATGGTTTGGGCGGTGAGTTTGGCTACATGACAACCATTGAACCAGCAGAAAAACTCAACAACTGGTCACTACTAGCTTCTACAGGAAACATGGTTCGCTACGTCATTGAAAAATCTGGTCAGTCTGATTGGGATGGCCGCAAGGTTTACCAAGAAGCGGCAGCCGGCAATGCTCTTTGTCAGGAAGCCATTGAGCGTATGAATCGTAATCTGGCTCAAGGACTGCTCAATATCCAGTACCTGATTGATCCAGATGTGATTAGCCTAGGTGGCTCTATCAGTCAGAATCCAGATTTTATCAAAGGGGTGCAAAAAGCAGTAGACACTTTTGTCGAAACCTATGAAGAATATACAATCGCTCCAGTCATCCAAGCCTGCACCTATCACGCAGATGCCAATCTCTACGGTGCCCTTGTCAACTGGTTACAGGAGGAAAACCAATGGTAAGTTTTACAGGACTTAGTCCCAAACAAGCCCAATCTATCGAAGTATTAAAAAGTTACATTTCTCTACCAGATGTAGAGGTGGCAGTCGCTCAGTCTAACCAAGCTTCTATCTCTATCAAGGGTGAGAATGGGGAGTATCAACTGACCTACCGCAAACCTCACCAACTCTATCGCGCCTTGTCTGTGCTAGCAACAGCTTTAGAAGAAGGTGATAAGGTAGAGGTTGAAGAACAAGCGGCTTATGAAGATTTAGCCTATATGGCTGACTGTTCGCGAAATGCCGTGCTCAATGTTGCATCAGCCAAGCAGATGATTGAAGTCTTAGCTCTGATGGGTTATTCAACCTTTGAGCTCTACATGGAAGACACTTATCAAATCGAGGGGCAGCCTTACTTTGGTTATTTCCGTGGAGCATACTCAGCTGAAGAGTTACAGGAAATCGAAAGCTACGCCCAGCAGTTTGACATGACCTTTGTCCCATGTATCCAGACCTTGGCTCACTTATCAGCCTTTGTCAAATGGGGTGTCAAAGAAGTGCAAGAACTCCGTGATGTAGAGGACATTCTTCTCATTGGTGAAGAAAAAGTCTACGACCTGATTGATGGTATGTTTGCCACTTTGTCTAAACTACAAACCCGTAAGGTCAATATCGGGATGGACGAAGCTCACTTGGTCGGTTTGGGTCGTTATCTTATCTTGAACGGTATTGTGGACCGTAGTCTCCTTATGTGCCAACATTTGGAGCGCGTGCTGGATATTGCAGACAAGTATGGTTTCCACTGCCAGATGTGGAGTGATATGTTCTTCAAGCTCATGTCAGCAGATGGTCAGTATGACTGTGATGTGGAGATTCCAGAAGAAACGCGTGTTTACCTAGATCGTCTCAAAGACCGTGTGACCTTGGTTTACTGGGACTATTATCAGGATAGTGAGGAAAAATACAACCGTAACTTCCGTAATCACCACAAGATTAGTCAAGATATCGCCTTTGCTGGTGGTGCCTGGAAGTGGATTGGTTTTACGCCCCACAACCATTTCAGCCGTCTCATTGCAGTAGAAGCCAATAAAGCTTGCCGTGCTAATCAAATCAAGGAAGTCATCGTGACGGGTTGGGGGGACAATGGTGGGGAAACAGCCCAGTTCTCTATCTTGCCAAGCTTGCAAATCTGGGCAGAGCTCAGCTACCGCAATGATTTAGAGCGTTTGTCAGCTCACTTCAAAACCAATACAGGTTTATCTGTTGAGGACTTTATGCAGCTGGATCTTGCCAACCTCTTGCCTGATCTACCAGACAATCTCAGTGGTATCAATCCTAACCGTTATGTCTTTTATCAGGATGTTCTTTGCCCAATCCTTGACAAGCACATGACACCTGAACAGGACAAACCTCACTTTGCCCAAGCAGCTGAGACTCTTGCTACTATCAAAGAAAAAGCAGGCATCTACGCTTATCTTTTTGAAACTCAGGCACAGTTGAATGCCATTTTAAGTAGCAAGGTGGATGTAGGACGACGCATCCGTGAGGCCTATCACGCAGATGATAAAGAAAGCTTGCAACAAATTGTTAGAGAAGAATTGCCAAAACTCAGAAGCAAGATTGAAACCTTCCATAGCTTCTTTAGCCACCAATGGTTGAAAGAAAACAAGGTCTTTGGTTTGGATACAGTAGACATCCGTATGGGTGGACTCTTGCAACGCATCAAGCGAGCAGAAAATCGGATTGAAGACTACCTAGCAGGCGAAATCTCTCGTATCGATGAACTAGAAGTAGAGATCTTGCCATTTAATGATTTCTACGGGGATCAGGACTTTGCAGCAACGACAGCCAACCAGTGGCACACCATTGCGACAGCTTCGACTATTTATACAACCTAATCCAAAAGGCTGTCTTTAAAGAAAATGAATTTTAAGGAGGAGAAGGATTTCCTATGAAAAGAGGAATTTCTTCTCCTTTTTTCTCCATTTTTAAGGCTATGTCATAAATTTGTAGAATTTTTTCTATAATTAGGAGTTTGAAAAAGTTTTCATAGAGTTTTATAATAAAAAATGTAAACGTTACCAAAAAATAAAATGACAAAGGGGGGGAGTCAGATGAAAAAGTTTGTTAAGACCTTGAGAGAAAATCTCATTTTCTTCTTGATGGTTTTACCAGGTGCAGCGTGGTTGATTTTATTCTTCTACATACCTGTTTTGGGAAACGTTGTCGCATTTAAAGACTATCATATCACCGGAGAGGGATTTATTGATAGTGTAATGAAGAGTAAGTGGGTAGGATTTGATAACTTCAAATTCCTCTTTAGTTCTAAAGATGCTTATATCATTACAAGAAATACCGTCCTTTACAACCTTGCCTTTATTTTCTTGGGCTTGATTGTTTCCGTTGGGATTGCCATCATCTTTAGTGAGATGCGTTCCAAACGGTTGGTTAAAGTGTTTCAAACATCAATGTTGTTCCCCTATTTCTTGTCATGGGTTATCATCAGCTTCTTTACAGATGCCTTCTTAAACGTCGATAAAGGCTTGATTAACCACATCTTAACATCACTTGGGATGAAAGGAATCAACTTCTATACAGAGGTTGCCATCTGGCCAGCGCTTCTCCTCTTCTTAGGAATCTGGAAAGGCTTTGGTTATAGCAGTGTTATGTACTATGCAACCATCATGGGAATTGATCCAACCTTCTACGAAGCCGCAACAGTGGATGGAGCATCTAAGTGGCAGCGAATCCGCCACATTACCATTCCTCAGTTGGCTTCCTTGATCACGGTCTTAACCATCCTTGCCATCGGAAATATCTTCCGTGCTGACTTTGGATTGTTCTACCAAATCCCACATAACTCAGGTGCCCTTTATAGTGTGACAAACGTAATTGATGTCTATGTCTACAACGGACTTGCTAAATCAGGAGATATTGCGATGGCCGCAGCGGCTGGTCTTTACCAATCAGTTGTCGGATTGATTCTCGTTTTACTTTCTAATATTGTAGCACGTCGGATTGATAAGAATGCAGCGCTCTTCTAGAAAGGAGGATACCATGGCAAAATCAAAAATTAAAAAAGAAAAAGTTGATAATGTTGGGATCCACTCCTTCAGTAAGAAAGCAGACATCTTTTTTAGTAGTATCGTTGGCTTGGTTGCTCTATCCTGTATCTTGCCCTTTATCTTCGTTGTCATGATTTCCTTGACAGATGAACAAAGTTTGGCAATTCACGGCTTCCAATTTTGGCCTGCTAAATTCGGTACAGATGGCTATCTTTTCCTTGTTCAATTTAAGGATAAGATTCTTCAAGCCCTCTTTATTACCTTGTTTGTAACGATTGTAGGGACAGCATGTAATGTTTTCATTACAACGACCTATGCCTACGCGATCTCTCGTAGAACCTTTAAGTACAGAAACTTCTTTACTGTCTTTGCCCTCTTGAGCATGCTCTTTAGCGCAGGGATGGTACCAGGATATATCGTTACCACTCAGCTGCTTCATTTAGGAGATACGGTTGGAGCCCTCATCATTCCGATGTTATTGAGTCCTTTTAACATCATCTTGATGCGGACCTTCTTCAAACGGACGATCCCAGAAGCCATTCTTGAGTCTGCTCGGATAGATGGAGCCAGTGAGACACGGATCTTCTTCCAGATCTGTTTACCACTTTCTCTCCCAGGGATTGCGACCATCAGTCTCTTTACAGCCCTCGGCTTCTGGAATGACTGGTTCAACGCTCTCCTCTATATCAAGAGTGAAAACCTCTATCCCCTTCAATACTTGCTGATGCAAATCCAAAATAATATGGATTACATCTCTAAATCAGTCGGTGCATCTAGCCAAATCGCTGGTGCAGTCCAATCCCTTCCTAAGGAAACTGGTCGGATGGCCATGGTGGTGGTGGCAACAGTTCCAATCGCTATCCTCTATCCATTCTTCCAACGTTACTTTGTAAAAGGATTGACCATCGGTGGTGTGAAAGAGTAAGCGAACCTTTCCCACCCACCCTTCATAATGTTAATAAAGAAAAATAAAAAAGGAGTTTTTCTTATGAAAAATTGGAAAAAATATGCTTTAGCTTCTGCTAGCGTTCTCGCACTTGGAGCAACTCTTGCTGCTTGTGGTAACTTGACAGGTGATAACCAAAAATCATCTAAGAGTGAAGATGGCAAAACAGTTATCAAAATGTACCAAATCGGTGACAAACCGGATAACTTGGATACCTTGTTAGAAAATGCCAACAAGATCATCGAAGAAAAAGCTGGCGTTAAATTAGACATCCAATACCTTGGTTGGGGTGACTACGACAAGAAGATGAACGTTATCATCTCATCTGGTGAAAGCTACGATATTGCTTTCGCAAACAACTATGTCATCAATGCTCAAAAAGGTGCTTACGCTGACTTGACAGACTTGTACAAGAAAGAAGGGAAAGAGCTCTATGAAGCACTTGACCCAGCTTACATCAAAGGGAATACTGTAAACGGCAAGATCTATGCTGTTCCAGTTGCAGCCAACGTTGCATCTTCACAAAACTTTGCCTTCAACGGACCACTTCTTGAAAAATATGGTATCGACATCTCAAACGTAAAAGACTATGCTTCTCTTGAACCAGTCTTGAAAGCGATCAAAGAAAAAGATCCAAACGTTGTTCCATTCGCAATGAACAAGAGCTACGGTGGACCTTCTGATGACTTCGATTACATTGCAGTAGATGGACTTCCATTCGTTGTCGATTTGCAAGGTGACACAACTAAGATCGTTGACCGTTACACTATTCCACGTTATGTTGAAAACTTGAAGACTCTTCATAAATACTATGAAGCTGGCTACATTCCAAAAGACGTAGCTACAAGCGACACTGGATATGACCTTTCTCAAGATACTTGGTTGGTACGTGAAGAAACAGTAGGACCTGCTGACTACGGTAACAGCTTGCTTACTCGTGTAGCAAACCGTAAGATCGAAATCAAACCATTCACTCAACTTTACAAGAAGAACAACACTACTCAAGTTGCAAACTTTGTCATCTCAAACAACTCTAAGAACAAAGAAAAAGCAATGGAGGTATTGAACCTCTTGAACACAAACCCAGAACTCTTGAACGGTCTTGTTTATGGTCCAGAAGGCAAGAACTGGGAAAAAGTTGAAGGTAAAGAAAACCGTGTGAAAGTCTTGGATGGCTACAACGGAAACACTCACATGTCTGGATGGAATACTGGTAACAACTGGATTCTTTACATCAACGAAAACGTAACGGATGAGCAAATTGCACAATCTAAGAAAGACTTGGAAACTGCAAAAGAATCTCCAGCACTTGGTTTCATCTTCAACACTGAAAACGTGAAATCAGAAATTACTGCCCTTACTAACACTTTGAACCAATTCACAAGTGCCATCAATACAGGTACAGTAGATCCTGAAGTTGAAATTCCTAAGATGCTTGAAAAATTGAAATCAGAAGGTGCCTACCAAAAAGTCTTGGATGAAATCCAAAAACAATACGATGAGTACCTTGCTTCTAAGAAATAAGCTAACATTACTTGCTTAAGTCTATCAAAAGACTTTGAGGTCTTCGCGCTTCAAAGTCTTTTCTGTTGATGATTTTGAAATCGAAACCATCAGGGGAAATGTGCTATAATATAGGGTATAATCATCAGTTGTACTAGGGAAACTATACTAAGTCGTAAGCTCCCCTCTACAGCAAATGAACATGGAGACAAATTATGGGAAGAATGATTGAATTTATTTTTACAAGGGTCTATTTAGCCATGCTGGCAACAGGGATTTTTTGGGCTTTAACCTTTTGTGGAGGGATCCTATTTGGATTTGGGCCGGCTAGTGCAACGATTATGAGTCTATATGCCGAACATGGATCTGATTACAAACAATATGGTTGGTCTGAAGCTTGGTCGCTTTATAAAGAAAACTTTCGTCGGGCCAACCAGGTTTTCTATACATTTTTTTTAATCGAAGCTATTCTTATTTATGGCATGTATCTGATGGTTCAATTGCCCCACTTGTCCCTGTTTCAGATTTTTATCTTATTGGTCAATTTGATTTTCTTATTGGTGGCTCCCCTGACTTTTGCAGTCTATCTCAAGCTTCAAGTCCATTTTGACTTGTCCTATCTCAACAGCTTGAAGTTGAGTTTCATCGGTGCTTTTCTAGATATTCGTGCAGTGACCAAGTTTCTCTTGGGGACCTTTCTTCTAGGGGTTGTTACCCATTTCGTTCCGGCTTTGTTTTTCTTTGTTTTACTGGGCTTGTGGCATTTCTTTGTCAATGATATTTTTCAACCAGTCTATGAAACAATTCGCTCTAAAGTGGTTTCTTAATTATGAAAAAAATATGGTTAGCAACTCTTTTGAAGTTCTATGCCTATATCATGGTGGGGATCATCACGACCTTAGGTGTGACGGTATCCTTGGTCTATTGGCATAATCAGCGAGCAGAAAACGAACGGATTGCTCAGTTGATTTCCTCTCGCTTGACTGCTGAGGTAGAGGATATCTACAAAAGATCGACACAATGGGGAAAGAGTCTGGTAGAGAACCCTGCCAAGCTCGAAGGAGTTTACAAGTACTTTTCAATGTCGCCTTCTGAATACGAAAGTTGGCGACTGGACAATTACTTCTCCAACTATATTCAAGTCTCCCTGCACCGCAATGTTGAGACTCTTTACTTGGAACACGATGCACTCGACCAAATCGATTTGGTGTTAAACGATTATACAACGGTCTTTGTTTCCAGTAAGAATAAAAAAGGGGGAGAACAAGTTCCAGCGGATCAATACATAGCTAGCTCGCAAGCCATCCCAGTCTCCTTAACGGATGTTACGACTGGCCAGGATATTGGACTGGCTTACATTAAAATCAATCCAGCGCTATTGGATTCTGTTGTCGATAATATCCAAGATACGATTCCAGTAGCCGTCCAGATTTATAATCCCTTGGGCAAGGTTTTTTACCACAGAGGGGATATCAACCCTAAAGACCACAGCCAGTGGATTGTGCGAGATACTGCTTACGGCTATCAAATCTGGGTTGGAATCCCGACCTCTTACACGATTCGAGCAGCCTTATTTAGTTTTACCTGGATGATTTCGGTCGCCCTAATCCTGGTCTTGGTCTTGTATCTCTTGCTTCAACGAATTTTCCGTAACTACCAAAAACAAGTGTTGGATTTGGTAGATACCATGGAAGCCATCAGCCAGGGGGATTCCGAGCGCCGGATCAATGTGGATACCAAAGAGCAGGAGCTCCTCTTAGTTGCGGAAATGACCAATACCATGTTGGACAATATGGACAAGTCTATCCGGGATATCTATCAGCTACAGCTGAGCCAAAAAGATGCCAACATGAAGGCCTTGCAAGCGCAGATTAATCCGCATTTCATGTATAATACTATGGAGTTTATTCGCATGTATGCAGTCATGCAGGATCAAGAAGAATTAGCCGATATTATTTACGAATTTAGTAGTCTCCTTCGAAACAATATTTCAGAGGAGAAAGAGACGACCATTGAAAATGAGTTGGAATTTTGTAGAAAATACAGCTATCTCTGTATGGTACGTTATCCAAAATCGATTGCCTATGGCTTTAAGATTGAACCAGGTTTAGAGGAAATGGTCATTCCGAAGTTTACCCTTCAGCCATTAGTGGAAAATTACTTTGTCCATGGGATTGATCACAAGCGCAAGGACAATGTCATTAGTATCAAAGTCCGTCGTGTTGGAGAAGCGGTGGAAATTCGTGTTCAAGACAATGGGAGAGGAATGGAACCGAGCCAGTTGCAACGGATCCAACAAATATTGAGTCATAGGGATCCTCGAGAAGAAGTAGAAGAGAGTAAGGGACGGCAATCCATTGGAATTGTCAATGTCCACGAGCGTTTCCTTCTCTACTTTGGGGATCGTTACCACATTCAAATTACATCAGAAAAAGGAAAAGGTGTCCTCTATACGATTATCATTGAGGATGCTTAAGAGGAAAAAATCGTGTATAAAGTCTTATTGGTTGACGACGAATATATGATTACGGAGGGGTTGAAAAAACTGATTCCCTTTGAAAAATGGGACATGGAAGTTGTTTACACCGCAGAGGATGCAGATCAGGCCTTGGCCTATGTTGCGGATTATCCAGTGGATATCGTGATTACGGATGTCAATATGCCAGGAAAAACTGGTCTGGAAATGATTGATCAAATGCAGTCCATTCTTCCCCATGCGGCCTATATCATTATGTCGGGGTACCAAGATTTTGCTTATGTAAAAAAGGCCTTAAACCTCCGGGTAGCAGACTACCTGTTAAAGCCTGTCAATAAGGTGGAGCTGGGGAATATCCTAGAAAAGTTATCTCAAACTCTAAAAAAACCAGATCAAGAGACGGCCAATCGGCTCCTTCATGAAGACTGGTCAGAGGAAGAATTCGAACAAGCTATTCGGGGGAGAAAAGAACTCTGGATTGGAGTGGATAAGGAGAGGAAAGGCTTTGCCAGTTCGTCTTATCAGGTCTTAGGGAAAAATCTTCAACTCTATCTTTCAGATGAGGATGAAGGAGCTTTCCTACAGCGCCGTTTCCAAGCACCTTACAAAGAACATTTTCAACAATTTAAAGAGCTTGTTGAACGAAGTCTGTTTTATGGGGATCTCCCTTTGGAGGAAGAAGATGGTGTCTTTAATTACTACGAACCCATCTACCGTGTCATCATCCAGGGAAATATCCAACAGATTTTAGAGGAGTTGAACTGGTTGGAAGAAACCGTGAAAAGCCATACCCCAAAAGTGGCGATAGCCAAGCAACTCTTTATTCAATTCATTATGGATGTCTTTCATTTGTTTGAACACCTGCAGGGAGATGACCTGACAGAAGTTGTGAAAGCTGTTCATGAGACAACGACTTTCGAGGAGCTTGTTACCTGCGTTCGGAATCAATTGGAGACCTTCTTCTCTCAATATCGAATGAACAATAATGTGGCGACCGTCTTAGAAGTGATTGGGCGCGACTATCGGAAGGAACTGTCGCTCAAGGATATCAGTAAAGACCTTTATATCAATCCTGTTTATTTGGGGCAATTGATCAAGCGTGAGACCAATTCCACCTTTGCGGAACTCCTGAATAAACAACGGATCAAAGCAGCTCAACAGTTGCTGTTGTCCACAACGGAAAGTATCGAAGATATTTGCTATGAGGTCGGCTACAGCAATGTCGGTTACTTTTATAAAGTATTCCGCAAGTTGTGTGGCAAGTCTCCTAAAGCCTACCGTCAACAAATCGGCGTAGAGGAAAGTGACTGATCTGAAAACATGAAAAATACCCTCCATTGATTAAAAAATGGAGGGTGTTTTTTAGTTGCTTCTTCCGATCAAAATCGTGGCGGAAATCGTGACTTGAGTCAGGTCGGTCCAGTCAATTTGCGCTGGATCGACGTGAAAGAGGAGAGGCGTCATGCTCAGAAGGGCCTCCCGTAATGCTGGTGTGAGCTCGAAGGTTTCCTGGCAATGGATGGTGTTGTCAATCGTAAAATGATCAGAGAAATGTTGAATAATCTGCTCATTGGAATAATCGGCCTGATCCAGGTGTTCCTTCACCTTCTGACGAATCTCTTGCAGATGGGCGGCTGTTGGGATTACCTTGATAAGGCGACCGTCTGGGGCCAGGACACGTTTGAATTCCTGATAATTTGCTGGTGAAAAGATATCTAGGAGAAGGTCCATGCTCTGGTCTAAAAGAGGGAGACGGGCCAGATCTCCGACAAACCACTTGACCTTCCATTCCTGGTCGCTTTTGGCAGCCAGTTGGATCGATTCCTTAGATAAATCAAAGGCGTAAAAGGAATGGTCTGGATACCGTTCTTGTAAGCTGCGCGAATAGTAGCCTTCCCCGCAACCAATATCTAAAATGTTGGCTTGATGGTCCAGTGGAGACAAGCATTCTGACAGGCTAGTGAGGATGTGATTGTAGAAACCGTTCTCTAGAACGAGTTGCCGGTTTTGAAAATTCTCCTTGTCATAGTCCTTAGAGGCCTTTACTTGTGGGGCCAAGTTCACATAGCCAAACTTAGCAAGGTCAAAGGAGTGGCGGTTAGTGCAGACCAAGCTTTGTTGGACTAGGTCGAGGGCTTCTTGACAGATGGGACAGGCAAAAGCAGTGGCTGTCTGAAATCGTTGTAATTTTGGTTTGATCGTCATGATACATCTAGTGTACCAAAAAACCTCTGAAAGTCATAGCTTCAGAGGTCTTCTTTTTAATAAGTCAAAACAAAGTATTTTTTCTTACCGCGACGGATAACGGTCAATTCATTTTCTAATTTATCGCTATCGCTCAAGACATAGTCAAGGTCTTGGATGCGGTCGCCGTTGACGTAGATAGCTCCATTTTGAACATCTTCACGGGCTTGGCGTTTGGAATTCACCACGCCAGAAGACACGAGCAATTCTACGATATTGTGGTTTTCGTCCGCTTGTACTTGGTAGTTTGGCACACCACGAAGGCCTTGTTTAAGTTCTTTAACAGAAAGGTTTTTGATATTCCCTGCAAAGAGTTGCTCAGTGATGTTAAGGGCTTCCTTGTAGGCTTCTTCACCGTGAACGAGGGTGACCACTTCACGAGCCAAGACTTTTTGAGCCAAGCGTTCATGAGGAGCAGCCTCAAACTGTTTGCGGATCTCTTCGATTTCGTCCAGTGACAAGAAGGTAAAGATTTTCAAGAAGCGAACAGCGTCAGCGTCCATGACATTCATCCAGAATTGGTACATTTCGTATGGAGAAGTCTTTTCAGGGTTGAGCCAAACCGCGTTTCCTTCAGATTTACCAAATTTCTTACCAGTTGCGTCGGTAATGAGTGGAACAGTGATAACGTGACCAGTCTTGTCAGCCTTACGACGAAGCAATTCTGTACCAGCAGTCATATTTCCCCATTGGTCAGAACCACCGATTTGGAGGGTTACATTGTGCTCTTGGTTAAGGACAAAGAAGTCATAGCCTTGCATGATTTGGTAGGCAAACTCAGTGTAAGAAATCCCTGTTTCAATACGTTTCTTCACAGACTCCTTACTCATCATGTAGTTGACAGTGAAGTATTTTCCGATATCGCGAAGGAAGTCAATGAAGCTAATGCTGCCAAACCAGTCGTAGTTATTGACCATGACAGCCTTATTTTCCCCATTTTCAAAATCTAAGAAACGAGACAATTGCCCTTGGATAGAAGTGACCCAACCGTCTACAGTATCCTTAGTTTGTAAACTGCGCTCGGCATCTTTGAAAGAAGGGTCTCCAATGAGTCCGGTCGCACCACCGACAAGCGCATAAGGTTTGTGGCCTGCCAATTGTAAGCGACGACTGGTCAAGATTGCAACAAGGTGCCCAAGGTGCAAACTATCAGCAGTTGGATCGTAGCCAGTATAATACGATACTTGTCCTTCTTCTAGGGCTTTACGCAAAGCATCTTCGTCAGTCGTTTGGAAAATCAAACCACGTTCTTTTAGCTCATCAAAAATGTGCATCGTTCTCTCCTTTTCTAAGCTACTGGCCGGATCGATGAAAACAGTCCAGTATCTGTATGGTTTCTCTCTATTTTACCATAATGACTTGAAATAGCAATGAATGGACGAAAAAAATCCAATCGGAAGCAGTGTTCGCAACTTTAGGAATTGAAAAGAAAGAGGTCCATTTGGTATAATAGGAAGGACAAGGAGAAATAGAGTGAGTCAAATGAGAGAATTTTTTACAAAGTGCGGGAAGAAAATAAAAGACTTCTTTGCCAAGATGACTGTTGAAGTCGATGAGAAAGAAGACAAGGAGGGCTGGTCACTAGGAGATTTCGTGGCAACGATTCTCCGGACCATGAAACTCCTTTGGGATGTGCTATTGGTGTTTGCTTTAGGTGGTCTCTTGTTTGGTGCAGGGATTGCGATTGGTTATGCAGCTAGCCTCTTTAATGAGACAGAGACACCGGATCCGACCCAATTGGTTCAACAAGTGCGAAATATTTCGAGTGTTTCAAAGATTTCCTACTCAGATGGAAGCATCATTTCTGATATTGACAGCGACTTGATTCGGATCCCTGTCCAAAAGGATGCGATTTCGGACAATGTCAAAAAGGCTGTCATTGCCACAGAAGATGAGAACTTTAATAGCCATAACGGGGTTGTTCCGAAAGCGGTGATCCGAGCCACCTTGGGTTCAGTTGCTGGAGTAGGGTCCTCTAGTGGTGGTTCGACTCTGACCCAACAGTTGATCAAACAACAAGTTGTGGGAGATGCACCGACCTTCTCACGGAAAGCTGCTGAGATTATCGATGCCCTTGCTCTAGAGCGGGTAATGGATAAGGACGAAATTTTAACGACCTACCTCAATGTCTCTCCATTTGGTCGAAACAACCGGGGACAAAATATCGCGGGAGTGGAAGCGGCGGCTCAAGGGATTTTTGGTGTTTCTGCCAAAGACTTGACTGTTCCACAGGCAGCCTTCATTGCTGGTTTGCCACAGAGTCCAATTGTCTACTCACCTTACGCTTCAGATGGCAGCCTCAAGACTCCGGAAAATCAAGCTTTAGGCTTGGATCGTGCCAAGGATGTCTTGTACAACATGTACCGGACAGGGGCTATCAGCAAGGAAGAGTACGACCAATACAGTCAATATGATTTGAGCAAGGATTTCCTTCCGTCAAATGGCATCGAGAAGACGCCGCACGACTACTTGTATTTCCAAGCTGTTAGTGAAGCGGAAGATGCCATGTATGAGTATCTAATTAAGAGAGACAACGTCTCTAGTCACGACCTTAAAAACAATTCGACGGTTAAATCTTATCAAGAGTTGGCGAAGAAGGAATTGAGAGAGGGTGGCTATACGGTTCAGACCACTATCAACAAAGCTATCTACAATGCCATGCAAGAAGCAGTTGCCAATTATGGCGGTATCTTGGACGATGGAACGGGTACGGTAGAAGTCGGAAATGTCCTTATGGACAATCGAACAGGAGCGATTCTTGGCTTTGTTGGGGGACGGAATTTTGACGGGAATCAGAATAACCACGCTTTTGATACAGAGCGTTCTCCTGGTTCTACCATTAAACCCTTGCTGGCTTATGGAATCGCCATTGACCAAGGCTTGATGGGAAGCAATAGTATCGTCTCCAATTATCCAACTAACTTTTCTAGTGGAGAGCCAATTATGCACGTGGATAACCGAGGGACTGGTATGATGGACCTCCGAGAGGCCCTCAATACCTCATGGAATATCCCGGCTTATTGGACCTATCGTACTCTCCGTGAAAAGGGTGTTGATGTCCCTGGCTATATGGAAAAAATGGGCTATGATATCGCTGAGTACGGCATTGAAAGTTTGCCAATGGGAGGCGGGATCGAAGTAAGCGTCGCCCAACATACAAACGGTTATCAAACCATTGCCAATAATGGGAATTACCAAAAACGCTACATGATTGAAAAAATCATGGATCAGAACGGAAAAGTTGTTTACCAGCACGAAAGCAAACCAACTCGAGTCTATTCAGCAGCAACTGCGACTATCATGCAGGACCTGTTAAGAGGTGTCATTAGCTCCGGTGCGACAACGACCTTCAAGAGTCGGATCAGCCAGGTTAACCCAACCCTTGCTAATGCCGATTGGATAGGGAAAACTGGAACTACCAATGAGAACGGAGATATGTGGCTCATGCTGTCTACTCCAAATCTCACCTTAGGTGGCTGGATTGGACACGATAACAATGCTTCTATGGCTCCGTTGACAGGTTACAACAACAACGCAAGCTACATGGCCTATTTAGCCAATGCTATCTATCAAGCAGATCCAAATGCTTGGGGCGTTCAAGATCGCTTCACCCTAGATAGCAGTGTCATTTCATCGACTGTTCTCAAATCGACAGGACAACGACCTGGTCGTGTCAATGTCAATGGTCGTGATATCGATGTGTCGGGTGCGACGGTTACCAGCTATTGGGCTAAAAATGGTGCTCCACAAACGACCTACCGCTTTGCGATTGGTGGTTCAGATAGTGATTATGCTAGCGCTTGGGCTGGAATCTTAGGTGGTTCAGCAAATCCTTCCAATGGAAATCGCAATACCAACCGGACAAACAATTCGAGCACGCCAAGTAGTTCATCATCGAGTGGACAAAACCGGTAAAAATTATCAGGGACAATACCATAAAATCGTTTTCATGTCTAGAGAAAACCTTGTGTTTTTTGTGAAAATACGATATAATAAGGACAAGTAATTTGTCGTGCGCTTTATTTGAAATATTGTCCAAATAGAAGCTTACAGCAGTTAAATCAAACTTTATAAAAGTCGATTTAGCTGCTCTTTTTGTGCCTATTTTTAGAAAAAACCGAGTTTGTCACACAAACTTAATCTTTCTAAAAATTCCAAAAAGGATGAATGATACGGAGGAGTTTTCTTCTCACGTGATGTAGATCACACCCCCTTCATAACGTCGTTTCGATTGGATCAGAACTATTCTGATGTGGTCAGAAGCGATCTAGAAACCGGATCTTCAGAGAGGGGCTTCCCCTAGCTGGTATCCTAGTATAGAAAAGGAGTTAAAACTTTGGCAGGACATGACGTTCAATACGGGAAACATCGGACCCGTCGTAGTTTTTCAAGAATCAAAGAAGTTCTTGATTTACCAAATTTGATTGAAATCCAAACGGATTCATTTAAAGATTTTCTGGATCATGGTTTGAAAGAAGTTTTCGAAGATGTATTGCCAATTTCGAACTTCACAGACACAATGGAGTTGGAATTCGTCGGCTATGAAATCAGAGAACCAAAGTATACCTTGGAAGAAGCACGTATCCATGATGCGAGCTATTCTGCCCCAATCTTTGTAACCTTCCGCTTGGTCAACAAGGAAACAGGCGAAATCAAAACTCAAGAAGTCTTCTTTGGTGATTTCCCAATCATGACTGAGATGGGAACCTTTATCATCAATGGTGGAGAGCGGATCATCGTATCTCAGCTCGTACGTTCACCAGGTGTCTACTTCAATGATAAGGTGGACAAGAACGGTAAGGTTGGCTATGGATCAACGGTTATTCCGAACCGTGGAGCTTGGCTAGAGCTTGAAACAGACTCAAAAGATATTGCTTATACTCGTATCGACCGTACGCGTAAGATTCCATTTACGACCTTGGTTCGTGCTCTTGGTTTCTCTGGGGATGACGAGATTTTTGATATCTTTGGGGATAGCGAATTGGTTCGCAACACTGTTGAAAAAGATATCCACAAAAACCCAATGGATTCTCGTACAGATGAAGCCCTCAAAGAAATTTATGAGCGTCTTCGTCCAGGTGAGCCAAAAACAGCGGAAAGCTCACGTAGCTTGTTGGTAGCCCGTTTCTTTGATCCACGTCGTTATGACTTGGCCCCAGTTGGTCGCTACAAGATCAACAAGAAACTCAATATCAAGAACCGTTTGTTGAACCAAACGATCGCAGAACCATTGGTAGATGCTGAAACAGGGGAAATCCTTGTAGAAGCTGGTACCGTGATGACACGTGATGTCATCGACAGCATCTCAGAACATTTGGACGGTGATTTGAACAAGATTGTCTATACTCCAAATGATTCAGCAGTATTGACAGAACCAGTCGTTCTTCAAAAATTCAAGGTTGTGGCACCAACGGATCCAGACCGCGTTGTCACTATCATCGGCAATGCTAATCCAGATGATAAGGTTCGTACTATCACTCCAGCCGATATCCTTGCTGAGATGAGCTACTTCCTTAACTTGGCTGAAGGTCTTGGCCGCGTGGATGATATCGACCACCTTGGAAACCGTCGTATTCGTGCCGTTGGTGAATTGCTTGCCAACCAAGTGCGTCTTGGGCTTTCACGGATGGAACGTAACGTTCGTGAACGGATGTCTGTTCAAGATAACGAAGTATTAACACCTCAACAAATCATTAACATCCGTCCAGTAACTGCAGCAATCAAAGAATTCTTTGGTTCTTCTCAATTGTCCCAGTTCATGGACCAACACAACCCACTTTCTGAGTTGTCTCACAAACGTCGTTTGTCTGCCTTAGGGCCTGGTGGTTTGACACGTGATCGCGCTGGATATGAAGTCCGTGACGTGCACTACACTCACTATGGTCGTATGTGTCCAATCGAAACACCTGAAGGACCAAACATCGGTTTGATCAACAACTTGTCATCCTATGGACACTTGAACAAGTATGGTTTCATCCAAACGCCATACCGTAAAGTAGACCGTGAAAAAGGTGTGGTCACCAACGAAATCGTTTGGTTGACAGCTGATGAAGAAGATGAGTACATCGTAGCCCAGTCCAACTCTAAGTTGAACGAAAAAGGTGGCTTTGCTGAGCCAATCGTTATGGGACGTCACCGTGGTAACAACCAAGAGTTCCCATCTGATCAAGTCGACTACATGGACGTATCTCCAAAACAGGTAGTTGCCGTTGCGACAGCATGTATTCCTTTCTTGGAAAACGATGACTCCAACCGTGCCCTCATGGGTGCCAACATGCAACGTCAGGCTGTGCCATTGATCGATCCAAAAGCGCCTTACGTGGGTACGGGTATGGAATACCAAGCAGCCCATGACTCAGGAGCTGCAGTCATTGCGCAACATGATGGGAAGGTTACTTATGCCGATGCTGACAAGGTAGAAGTTCGTCGGGAAGATGGATCTCTTGATGTTTATCATATCCAAAAATTCCGTCGTTCAAACTCAGGTACGGCATACAACCAACGGACCCTTGTAAAAGTTGGCGATGTCGTTGAAAAAGGCGACTTTATCGCAGACGGCCCATCGATGGAAAAAGGGGAAATGGCCCTTGGTCAAAACCCAATCGTTGCCTACATGACATGGGAAGGTTACAACTTCGAGGATGCCGTTATCATGAGCGAACGCTTGGTGAAAGAAGATGTCTACACATCTGTTCACTTGGAAGAATTCGAATCAGAAACGCGCGACACTAAGTTAGGCCCTGAAGAAATCACTCGTGAAATTCCAAACGTTGGGGAAGATGCTCTCAGAAACCTTGACGAAATGGGTATTATCCGTATCGGTGCGGAAGTAAAAGAAGGCGATATCTTAGTTGGTAAGGTGACACCGAAGGGTGAAAAAGACCTTTCTGCTGAAGAACGTCTCCTCCACGCTATCTTTGGAGATAAATCTCGTGAAGTGCGTGATACTTCTCTTCGTGTACCTCACGGTGGAGATGGTGTTGTTCGCGATGTCAAGATCTTTACGCGTGCAAACGGAGATGAATTGCAATCGGGTGTGAACATGTTGGTTCGTGTTTACATCGCACAAAAACGCAAGATCCGCGTCGGAGATAAGATGGCCGGTCGTCACGGAAACAAAGGGGTTGTGTCTCGTATTGTTCCAGTTGAAGATATGCCTTACCTTCCAGACGGTACACCGGTTGATATCATGTTGAACCCACTTGGGGTGCCATCACGTATGAATATCGGTCAGGTTATGGAACTTCACCTTGGTATGGCAGCTCGTAACTTGGGTATCCACATCGCAACACCAGTCTTTGACGGAGCAAGCTCAGAAGACCTCTGGGATACCGTTCGTGAAGCTGGTATGGATAGCGATGCCAAGACCATTCTTTACGATGGTCGTACAGGTGAGCCATTTGACAACCGTGTTTCTGTCGGTGTCATGTACATGATCAAGCTTCACCACATGGTTGATGATAAACTCCACGCTCGTTCTGTAGGACCATACTCAATGGTTACCCAACAACCACTCGGAGGTAAAGCTCAGTTTGGTGGACAACGTTTCGGGGAAATGGAAGTTTGGGCCCTTGAGGCTTATGGTGCATCTAATGTCCTTCAAGAAATCTTGACCTACAAGTCAGACGATGTCAACGGACGTTTGAAAGCTTATGAAGCGATTACCAAAGGAAAACCAATTCCAAAACCAGGTGTACCAGAGTCCTTCCGAGTACTCGTGAAAGAATTGCAATCACTTGGATTGGATATGCGTGTCCTAGATGAAGATGACAAAGAAGTCGAACTTCGCGATCTTGACGAAGGGGAAGACGACGATGTCATCCACGTAGATGATCTAGAAAAAGCACGTGAAAAAGCAGCCAAGGAAGCTCGCGCGGCTTTTGAAGCTGAAGGGAAAGAAGAATAATTTAATATGTAGTTCAAGAGGATGGAAAACCTGAGAAGGTTCTCTATCCCAAGCTTTAGGCTTGAAGGAGTGAAGGAAATTCCTTCTCTCCTTCGCCAAAAAGCAGAAGAACATACAATCGATAATGAACATAAAGAAAGGTAAGAAATAGTGGTTGATGTAAATCGTTTTAAAAGTATGCAAATCACCCTAGCTTCTCCAAGCAAGGTCCGTTCATGGTCTTATGGAGAGGTCAAGAAACCTGAAACAATCAACTACCGTACATTGAAACCAGAACGTGAAGGTCTCTTTGATGAAGTCATCTTTGGACCGACAAAAGATTGGGAATGTGCGTGTGGAAAATACAAACGGATCCGTTACAAAGGGATCGTTTGTGACCGCTGTGGTGTGGAAGTAACACGTGCCAAGGTTCGTCGTGAACGCATGGGACACATTGAATTGAAAGCACCTGTGTCACACATCTGGTACTTTAAAGGCATCCCTTCTCGTATGGGGTTGACCTTGGACATGAGTCCTCGTGCCCTTGAAGAAGTCATCTACTTCGCAGCTTATGTGGTGATCGATCCAAAAGATACACCGCTTGAGCACAAGTCCATCATGACAGAACGTGAATACCGTGAACGCTTGCGCGAATACGGACCAGGTTCTTTTGTCGCTAAGATGGGGGCAGAAGCGATCCAAGACCTCTTGAAACAAGTGGATTTGGAAGCTGAAATTGCTGTCTTGAAAGAAGAATTGAAGACTGCAACTGGTCAAAAACGTGTGAAGGCTGTTCGCCGTTTGGATGTCTTAGATGCCTTCTACAAATCTGGCAACAAGCCAGAATGGATGGTTCTCAACATCCTTCCAGTTATTCCACCAGATCTTCGTCCGATGGTCCAATTGGATGGTGGCCGTTTTGCTGCATCTGACTTGAATGACCTTTACCGTCGTGTGATCAACCGGAACAACCGTTTGGCACGTTTGCTTGAGTTGAATGCCCCTGGTATCATCGTGCAAAACGAAAAACGGATGCTCCAAGAAGCCGTTGATGCTTTGATCGACAACGGTCGTCGTGGTCGTCCGATCACAGGACCAGGTAGCCGTCCACTGAAATCTTTGAGCCATATGCTCAAAGGGAAACAAGGACGCTTCCGTCAAAACTTGCTCGGTAAACGTGTTGACTTCTCAGGACGTTCCGTTATCGCCGTTGGTCCAACTCTTAAGATGTACCAATGTGGTGTGCCACGTGAAATGGCCATCGAGCTCTTTAAACCATTCGTGATGCGTGAAATCGTTGCGCGTGACATCGTGCAAAACGTAAAAGCCGCTAAACGCTTGGTCGAACGTGGAGATGAACGTATCTGGGATATCTTGGAAGAAGTCATCAAAGAACACCCAGTTCTCTTGAACCGCGCACCTACCCTTCACCGTTTGGGTATCCAAGCCTTTGAACCTGTCTTGATTGACGGGAAAGCCCTTCGCTTGCACCCACTTGTCTGTGAAGCCTACAATGCCGACTTTGACGGTGACCAAATGGCCATCCACGTACCGCTTTCAGAAGAAGCCCAAGCAGAAGCTCGTATCTTGATGCTGGCTGCTGAGCATATCTTGAACCCTAAAGATGGTAAACCGGTTGTTACTCCATCACAGGATATGGTTTTGGGGAACTACTACCTCACTATGGAAGAAGCTGGTCGTGAAGGTGAAGGCATGGTCTTCAAAGACCGTGATGAAGCGGTTATGGCCCTTCGCAATGGCTATGTTCACTTGCATACTCGCGTCGGAATTGCGACAGATAGCTTGAACAAGCCATGGACAGAAGCGCAACAACACAAGATTCTCTTGACAACTGTTGGTAAGATCCTCTTTAACGATATTATGCCTGCAGAGCTTCCATATCTCCAAGAGCCAAATAATGCCAACTTGACAGAAGGCGTTCCAGCTAAGTATTTCTTGGAACCTGGTCAAGATGTCAAAGCAGCGATTGAGAAATTGGAATTAAACGTTCCATTCAAGAAGAAAAACCTTGGAAATATCATCGCGGAAATCTTCAAACGCTTCCGTACAACAGAAACATCTGCTTTCTTGGACCGTTTGAAAGACTTAGGTTACCACCACTCAACCCTTGCTGGTTTGACAGTGGGGATTGCCGATATTCCAGTTGTTGAAGACAAGGCTGAAATCATTGAAGAATCTCACAAACGTGTAGAACAAATCACCAAACAGTTCCGTAAAGGGATGATTACAGATGATGAGCGCTACAATGCGGTTACAGCTGAATGGCGTGCAGCCCGTGAGAAATTGGAAAAACGTCTGATTGATAACCAAGATCCGAAGAACCCAATCGTTATGATGATGGACTCTGGAGCCCGTGGTAACATCTCAAACTTCTCACAGCTTGCCGGTATGCGTGGTTTGATGGCCGCTCCAAACGGACGGATCATGGAATTGCCGATCCTTTCAAACTTCCGCGAAGGTTTGAGCGTTTTGGAAATGTTCTTCTCTACTCACGGTGCGCGTAAAGGGATGACCGATACGGCCCTTAAGACAGCTGACTCAGGTTACTTGACTCGTCGTTTGGTTGACGTTGCCCAAGACGTAATTATTCGTGAAGATGACTGTGGAACTGACCGTGGACTTCTGATTACCTCTATTACAGATGGTAAAGAAATGATTGAACCATTGGAAGAGCGTTTGACAGGTCGTTATACCAAGAAAACTGTTAAACATCCTGAAACAGGAGAAGTCATCGTTGGTCCAGATACCTTGATTACAGAAGATATCGCTCGCGACATCGTCAATGCAGGTGTTGAAGCAGTGACCATCCGCTCTGTCTTTACATGTAACACTCGTCATGGTGTCTGCCGTCACTGTTATGGTATCAACTTGGCGACTGGTGATGCGGTTGAAGTTGGTGAAGCAGTCGGAACCATCGCTGCCCAATCTATCGGGGAACCTGGTACACAGTTGACCATGCGTACCTTCCACACGGGTGGGGTTGCCTCAAATACCGATATCACGCAAGGTCTTCCTCGTGTTCAAGAAATCTTTGAAGCTCGCAATCCGAAAGGGGAAGCGGTCATCACTGAAGTCAAAGGGGAAGTCACAGCCATTGAAGAAGATGCTTCGACACGGACCAAGAAAGTCTTTGTTCGTGGTGCGACTGGAGAGGGAGAATACGTTGTTCCTTACACAGCCCGCATGAAAGTCGAAGTGGGAGATCAAGTCTCTCGTGGTGCGGCTCTTACAGAAGGGTCTATCCAACCAAAACGTCTCCTTGCTGTTCGTGATGTCTTGTCTGTTGAAACTTACCTCCTTGCGGAAGTACAAAAAGTATACCGTAGCCAAGGGGTAGAAATCGGCGACAAACACATCGAGGTAATGGTGCGTCAAATGATCCGTAAGGTTCGCGTTATGGATCCAGGAGATACAGACCTTCTCATGGGTACCCTCATGGATATCACAGACTTTACAGATGCCAACCGTGATGTGGTTATTTCTGGTGGGGTTCCTGCGACGGCTCGTCCTGTCCTTATGGGAATCACCAAAGCCTCTCTTGAAACCAATAGTTTCTTGTCAGCGGCTTCCTTCCAGGAAACAACTCGTGTCCTCACTGACGCAGCGATTCGTGGTAAGAAAGACCATCTCCTTGGACTTAAGGAAAATGTTATCATTGGTAAGATTATTCCTGCTGGTACAGGTATGGCTCGTTACCGTAACTTGGAACCACAAGCAGTCAATGAAGTCGAAATTATCGAAGAAGTTCCTGTTACAGAAGAAGCAACCGAAATGGTTGAAGCAACTGTAGTGGAAGAAAATTAATCCTAAAAGAAGCTTTACTGATTTTCAGTAAGGCTTCTTTTTATGCCTAAAAATGAATAGAAAGACACTGTTTTCTCCTATAATATCAGATTAAAAATATGCATAAAAATAAATATATATTTGATAAGATGCATATTCGACGATTTTAAAACAAGCTTTAGAAACATTTGGATGTTAAAATAAATATGGTATAAAAACCAGTCATTTCAAGGGTTTTAAGGATGTAAGATACACAAATATTACACATAAATTACAGATTATTAAAATTCCATTAAATGTATTACGAAAGTATTGAGATAGTTTGACTTTTGAAGCTATTGGCGGTAGAATGGATGGGAAATATGTTGTTGATTTTGTTAATAAAATCACAAGGTAAAAAGGTGAGATGATGAAAAAGATTAAAGTGATGGTTGTTTTTGGAACGCGCCCAGAAGCTATTAAAATGGCTCCCCTGGTTTTAGAGCTCCAAAAGCAAAGTGAGACCATTGAAACGATCACAGTGGTAACTGCACAGCATCGTCAAATGCTGGATCAAGTGCTAGAAACCTTCCGTATTCAACCGGATTACGATCTAGACATCATGGGGAAAAACCAATCTCTTTTAGATATCACGGCTAGAATCCTTGAAAAATTTGATCCAGTCGTGAAAGAAGTGCAACCAGATATGATTTTGGTCCATGGGGACACAACGACGACTTTTGCGGCTAGTCTTGTTGCCTTCTATAACCAAGTTCGTATCGGTCACGTAGAGGCGGGTCTCAGAACCTTCGATAAGTATTCGCCTTTCCCTGAGGAGATGAACCGTCAAATGACGGATAACTTGGCGGATCTCTATTTTGCCCCAACCAGTGAAAGCAAGGCCAATCTTCTCATGGGACATCATCCGGAGTCGTCCATTTTCATTACAGGGAATACGGCGATTGATGCCCTGCGATTAACGGTACAAGAGGATTATCACCACCAGGTCCTTGATCAGCTGGATCCGCAGAAGAAGCTGGTCTTAGTGACCATGCACCGTCGGGAAAACCAAGGCCAGCCGATGCGAGCTGTGTTTGGTGCCTTGAGAGAAATGGTGGATGCCCATCCGGAATTGGAAGTTGTGTATCCAGTCCATCTCAGTCCAGCTGTTCAAGAGGCGGCTAAAGACATTTTAGGAGAGCACGACCGCATTCATTTGATTGCGCCTTTGGACGTCTTTGACTTTCATAACCTCGCTTCGAGAAGTTACTTTATTATGTCTGATTCGGGAGGAGTTCAGGAGGAGGCCCCTTCTTTAGGCAAGCCTGTCTTAGTCCTTCGGGATACGACCGAACGTCCAGAAGGTGTCAAAGCTGGAACCTTAAAATTGGTCGGAACCGATCCTGAGCGGGTCAAGGAAGAAATGACGGCTCTGTTGACGGACCCAGATCTGTATCAAAAAATGGCTTCGGCTCGAAATCCATATGGAGATGGGAAGGCATCTGAGCGGATTGTTCAAGCCATTCAGCACTATTATGGCCTCGTTGACTCAGTATCTGAATTTATGGAGGGAGAGATTTAGGAATGAAAAGAAGGAATCATTTAGGGGACTGGATGCTTATTTTGGTCGGCTTTGAATTGGCTGTCCTGTTGTACTGTCTATTCTTTGCACGCGAGATTATTATAGAGGAAGTTCTTTTTCTCGTGTTAGCCTTGTTTGCCTCTCTTGTCTTATCCAATTTGCTTCTGACTTGGACTATTTTAATTTCAGTCGGTTTAGGAATTGTCTTTCTGGTGGCAGGAGTTGTGTATATCCCTGCAAACCAAGCACTGTTATTGCTTTTCTCTTTCCCTATTCTGATTGGAATACTATCAAAAATTCGCTACTATTTATTTAAAGAAGTTGCCAAGGTTCAAAACCAAGAAGAGGACGCTGAAGTTGCCTACCGTGGTTTGCTGGAACACTCGGGTGTTCAAAAGGAACAGAAATTACAAGCTCTCTTGATTCATTGGTCGCATGAGGAACTCTTCTATCAAATTCATCCTCGTGAGTACAATCGGACGCTGAACCAAATTCATTATCTGATTGGCCACCATTTGATACAAGATGAGAGACTTTATTATGTTTCAGATGGCAATTTCCTAGTACTTACGAATAGTCAGCAACGAAATTTGCAAGAATATTATCAGTTGTATTTAAAAAATCAATTAGAATCTCTAGTCTTTAAGGGAGAAGACGGTAATCAAGCTATTCAATTCCAAAAAGGATACTTGGTGGTGGATTCGACCAATCGGACGAAATTCTATAGCTACCAGGAAGCCATTAGTAACTTGAAACGGATATTATTGTGGAATATTAGGAGGAACCGATGACTCTTACAAACCTATTTTTTGGGCTAGCCTTAGGGATTAGTCTCTTCTTTGCGGTGTGCTTCTGTGCATTATTCATTGCCTACTTGGTCATCTACCATCGGGTAAACAAAAACTTTAAGGCGGTGGACCATGATTAGTCAAATTTTAATGATTTTCACCTTGATTTCTATCTGGTTGTCTCTAGCCTGGGGCTTGGTGATCTTGATTTCAGCGGTTCAATTCTGGTTGAAACACAGTGATTTCCGTGTGGATACAAGCCCGCTTCTCTATTATCCTAAAGTAACCATCGTGGTACCTGCCCACAATGAAGATGTGGTGATTGCTCAAACTGCTAAGGCGATTTTGGATATGAATTACCCTCATGATCGTGTGGAGTTGCTTCTCTTTGCAGATAACTGCTCGGATCGTACCTATGAGGAGTGTTTGGCCGTCAAAGCCCTTCCGGAATACGCTGGCCGAGACGTAACCATTATTGACCGTACCGGTACAGGTGGGAAAGCTGGAGTCTTGAACGATGCCTTGAAGATGGCGACAGGGGATTATATCTGTGTCTATGATGCGGATGCCATGCCTGAGAAAAATGCTCTTTATTTCTTGGTCAAGGAAGTTCTTAAAGATCCAGAACGCCATGTGGCTTCATTTGGACGCAACAAGACGAGAAATGCCAACCAGAATTTCTTGACGCGTTGTATCAACCAAGAAATCGTCGTGACCCAACGGGTTCACCACGTCGGGATGTGGAATCTCTTCAAAATTGGACGGATTCCAGGGACCAACTTTATTATCCAAACAGAATTTGTCAAAAGTATCGGTGGTTGGAAGAATGGTGCCTTGACGGAAGATACGGATATTTCCTTCAAGATTATGCAAAGCGGAAAACTGATTGCTTTGGCTTATAACTCTGAAGCTTTCCAACAAGAACCTGAGACCCTAAAAACCTACTACATGCAACGGAAACGTTGGGCAAAAGGGAACTACGAGGTTGTACTTTCCAACTTTAAACACTTATTCGGCAAAGGAAACTGGCGTGTTAAGTTAGAAGTCTTTAACTATTCTTGTATCTTCTTTTGGTTTAACTTTGCCATTGTTCTTTCTGATTTGATTTTCTTTGCCAACGTCCTTGCCATGTTTATCCATCTCTTCGCTCCAGGCGTACAGATTCCCTTTGCTTTTGACTCGGAAAATATCTACATTGCCCAATTGATGCTCTTTAACTGGGTGCTGATGATTGGTTTGTATTTGTTGCAAATCAACATTGCCATGGCTTCTCAGTTTGGTCAGGCGACGGTGAAACAGATTTGGTTGGCCCTAGCAGCCTACTTTAGCTATTCCCAACTCTTTATCATTGTTTCGATCGATTCGATTTCATCTATCATTATGGATAAATTGCTTCACCGTGAAGGAACCAAGTGGGTGAAAACGAAACGGTTTGCTGGTTAGGAGGACTTATGAGATCAAAAAAAATGAAATATTTATGGTTTGTGGTCATCCTGGCGGTCTTTTGTTTGACCCTCTTCTTGGCTCGGACAAGAAGTAAGGTAGAGATGCGGAACCGCCTCTATCGTCAATGGACGGAACACTACCTCGTGACGGATGGAAAACAGTCCTATGTTCGTACGACTAACAGCGATCAAGAAACGGTTGTCTTATCAGAAGCGCAAGGTTATGGCATGCTGATTACAGTAGAGGCTGCCAAGAAAGACCTAGCCAATCAAGAGGATTTTGACCGTTTGTATCGGTATTATCAAAACAATCGCTTAGACGATACCCAATTGATGGCTTGGAAACAAATCATCAAAAAAGGGGAGCTTTCATCTGAGCATCAAAATGCGACGGATGGTGATCTATATATAGCCTATGCCTTGATGGAGGCCGCAAAACAGTGGCCTGAAAAAGGTGAAGGCTATCAACAGCAAGCCAAGGCTATCTTGGACGACATTCTCAAGTACAACTACAATGAGACAACAGGTGTCTTGACCGTTGGGAATTGGGCCAATCAAGATTCCGAATTCTATCACTTGATGAGAACCTCTGATACCCTTCCATCCTTTTTCCAATCCTTCTATGAGTTGACTGGAAATGAACAATGGTTAAGTATTAAAGAGAAGATGTTGGCCCAGCTTGATGCCATCAGTTCGCAAACTAAGACAGGCCTTCTGCCAGACTTTATGTGGGTAGATGAACAAGGGGCGCGTGTAGCGGATCCAGATACCATCGAATCCAAGTATGATGGTGCTTATTCTTACAACGCTTGTCGCCTGCCATACAACTTGGCTCAAAGCCAGGACAAGACCAGTCAAAAATTGGGCAAGAAGATGCTGGACTTCTTTATGAAGCAACGAAATATCTATGCAGGCTATGATCTGAAAGGAAATGCCCTTCATCAGTACCAAGCAGCTAGCTTCATTGCTCCTGTATCTTATGCGGCTGAAAATGGAGATGGCTATCTCAAGTTGGTGCAGCAGAACAAGTTTATCTTTATGCAAGATCTATCAACAGAAAATTATTACGATGCAACCATGACAACTATGATTGCCCTTCAATTGTTCTAATGGATCATCATTTGAAAAACTGAGAACTTTAGGTTCTCAGTTTTTTCTTGTCAAAAAATAGCCTGTCTCTCCTTCATAAGGGGAGATTTTGAAAGAAAATAGTGGAAATGTTCGGAAAATTTACTGTATTTTTCTTTCATAAGCAGAATTCTTTTATTATCAAAGGATTTTATATATAATATTGGATACAAAGGACGGAGAGAAATATGTATCAAGTAATTGAAATGTATGGGGATTACGAACCCTGGTGGTTTTTAGAAGATTGGGAGAAGGACATTGTCACTAGTCAGAGTTTTGATGACTATTATGAAGCCCTCAAATACTACAAACGCCAATGGTTGCTTTTAAGAGAGCAATCTCCATTATTTAAAAGTAGAAGTGATTTAATGACGATTTTTTGGGATCCTGAGGATCAGCGCTGGTGTGAAGAGTGTGCGGAATACGTGCAACAATATCATTCAGTTGCCTTATTAGAAAATGATCAGAAGATTCCGAGAAGCAAGCGTCGTCCAGGTTACGAAAAAGAGAATGCCCACACGGCTCATCGCTCTTGTAAGATAGACTACGAGAGCAATAATCTATAGAAGAGAAATTCAATGTGCAGTTGAGTTTCTTTTTTTTGCTCTTTTTTCTAAATCCAGCGCTAGTTGGCCAATTAATTGCGAATTATATAGTGAAAGGAGGAAATATGGTTCAAGAAATTGCACAATCCATAATTCGAATGGCATCGAATGCCGAAGCTCAGGATATTTATTTTGTTCCTCGAGCATCAGACTATCAGCTCTTTCTAAGGGTTAGGGATGAGCGACGCTTTGTCGAGACCTATTCGCAAGAACAAATGGTATCGGTCATCAGCCATTTTAAGTTTATGGCAGGGATGAATGTGGGGGAAAGGCGCCGGAGTCAGCTTGGTTCCTGTGACTATTCTCTAGGGAATAAGGTCTTGTCCTTACGCTTGTCTACTGTGGGAGACTATAGGGGATATGAGAGTTTGGTCATTCGCCTTCTCCACAATGAAGACCGTGAGCTCCGTTTCTGGTTCGACCAACTTCAAGAGCTAGAAGAGAAGGTGAGTAAGCGGGGACTCTACTTATTTGCGGGTCCAGTCGGATCGGGAAAGACGACACTGATGCATGCTCTGGCCAAGAAGAAATTTTCGGGGCAACAAGTCATGTCAATTGAAGATCCGGTAGAAATTAAGCAAGAAGAGATGTTGCAACTGCAACTCAATGAAGCGATTGGCATGACCTATGATAGCTTGATTAAACTGTCTCTGCGTCATCGCCCGGATCTCCTCCTCATCGGAGAAATCCGTGACACGGAGACAGCTCGTGCAGTTATCCGGGCTAGTCTGACAGGTGTGACGGTCTTTTCTACCATCCATGCCAAGAGCATTCCTGGCGTTTATGAACGCTTATTGGAGTTGGGGGTGAGTGAGGAGGAGTTACGGATTGTCCTTCAAGGGATCTGTTACCAGCGTTTGATAAAGGGAGGAGGTGTCACTGACTTTGCCATCCAAGATTACCAAAACCACTCCAGTCAAAAGTGGAACCAGCAAATGGATGTGCTTTATGAAGCGGGACATATCGAGCTGGATCAGGCGCAAGCCGAAAAAATTATCGATTGCTAAGCAAGAGCATGTCATTGAGCTCTTTCACAATCTCTACAGTAGTGGCTTTCACTTATCTGAGGTCATCGACTTTCTTCGGCGCAGTCAATTGGTAGAAGCCAATTTTGTTGAAAGAATGCAGGTCGGACTTGCCAACGGAAAACCCCTGTCAGCCATCCTCTCTGATCTAGGTTTCTCCGATCAGGTAACGACTCAATTGGCACTGGCAGAACAGCATGGAAATGTCACCTTAAGTTTGGAAAAAATCCGTAGCTACTTGGAAAATCTGACCCAGGTTCGAAAGAAACTAGTTGAGGTGGCGACCTATCCCGTTCTCTTGCTGGGATTTTTGATCTTGATTATGCTGGGGCTGAAAAATTATCTCTTGCCTCAGTTGGAGAGTCAAAATGGGGCGACACGACTGATTAGTGTCTTTCCCCAGTATGTTTTGTTAGGGAGTATGGTGCTGACGACTGGAGTTTTGATGCTCCTTTTCCTAGGCCGTCGTGCCAAGCGGCTGGCCCTGGTTTCATCTTTGGCTAGACTTCCTTTTCTTCGCCCCTTCCTACAGGATTATCTGACCGCTTTTTATGCTCGAGAATGGGGAAGTATGATTGCCCAAGGGTTGGAGCTGAATCAAATTTTCCCTGTGATGCAGGGGCAACGTTCCCGTCTCTTTCGAGAGATTGGACAGGATTTAGAACGGGCATTGGCTCGTGGCAGGTCTTTTTCTGACCATATTCAGACTTATCCTTTCTTTAAACGAGAGTTGGCCCTCATGATTGAATATGGGGAGGCCAAGTCCAAGCTCGGTAGTGAGCTGGAAATCTATGCAGATAAGACCTGGGCAGGCTTTTTCCATCGTTTGAACAAGGCCATGAATGTCGTCCAACCACTGGTCTTTGTCTTTGTTGCTCTTATGATTGTTTTGCTCTATGCAGCCATGTTGCTGCCGATTTATGAAAATTTGGAGGTTCCTTTATGAAATCATTGCGCACACTCAAGGTAAAAGCTTTTACTCTGATTGAAATGTTAGTTGTTTTGCTCATTATCAGCGTTCTTCTCTTGCTCTTTGTTCCGAACTTGACCAAGCAGAAAGATTCGGTAACAGATACAGGAAATCGAGCAGTCGTCAAAGTCGTGGAGAGCCAGGCTGAGCTCTATGAACTCAATCATCAGAATGAAAAAGCTAGTCTTTCTAAGCTTGTCGCAGAAGGACAAATCACTCAAAAACAAGCAGAAGCTTACCGTGCTCACTATGTGAAGAATGCAGGTGATCACCGTGCGGTTGCAGATTAAAGCTTTCACCCTTCTAGAGAGCTTACTAACTCTAGGTATCGTCAGTCTTCTATGTTGGCTGCTAGCTGGGTCAGTCCATCAAGCCTTTGGGCAGGTGGAAGAAACATTGTTTTTCTCGGAATTTGAACGGGTCTATCAGGAGACGCAAAAGATGAGTATTGCAAAAGAGGAGAGAGCTCTCCTTTCCATCGACCACGGTGGGGTTCATAGTCCCTATCAAGGATTACCGCTTCCAAAAGGGGTGGAAGTGGTCAGAGAGAAGCAACTGACCTTTGATCCAGCAGGAGGCAATTCAAGCCTGACAAAGATTCAATTTCAGACAGAGAAAGAGGTGGTGACCTATCAGTTGGCGATTGGGAATGGAAAAATTAAAAAAACGACGACTCCCCGCTAGTCTCTTGTTAGAAGGACTGATTGCCCTAGCGATGTTTGGTGCCCTCACGACCCTTGTGCTGGGAGAGCTAGGGGACTCGCGACAGCAGCGCTTAGAAGAGTTGAGACAAGGAGAAGTCTTGCGAGTCGCAAAAATGGCGATTCAGACCAGGCAGGATCAATTGAGCATCAATCAGGTCAGTGTCCAGGTGGAGAGGTCTGCCAAGTCCTTAAAGGTCTATCATGAAGGAAAGGTTGTGATTGCTGTTGAAAAGAACTAAACTGCCAGCCTTTACTTTACTGGAGGCCTTGGTTGCCCTGCTCGTCATTAGCGGTGGTTTATTGGTGTTTCAAGGATTGACAAGCCTCTTGCGTCAAGAACTCCAGTACCAAAGTCACATCAAGCAAGAGGAATGGTTGCTCTTTCAGGACCAGCTGGACATTGAATTGTCTCGTAGTCAATTTGAAGAGGTCAGAGACAACAAACTCTATCTTGTTCAGGATCAAAAACCCATAGCCATTGGACTGGCTAAGGGGGGAGATATCCGAAAGACAGATGCGACTGGCCGTGGCTATCAACCGATGATAGATGGAGTTGAATCCGCCTGGATTGAAAAAAGAGGAGATCTGGTGTCTATTCAACTGCGCTTTGAAGAAGGGTTAGAAAGGGAGGTGGTCTACCGTGTGGTGGAAAAGGATAAAAAAGAAGCAGATTGAGGCCGGGATCCTTCTTTATGCCCTTTTTATGTCGGCGGTTTTTAGTCTCTTGCTTCAGTTTTACCTGAACAGACAAGTGGCAGAGAGACGGATCCTCCTTGCTAGTCAGCACCGGATCCAGGCTTATGCGCAAGCTCAATTGGCGATTGATACTTGGGATCGGGAAGAAAAAACCATAACCTTCTCAACTGGTCGAGTCGATTTGGAAGAAAAATCGGGCTTTGCCAACGTAACGAGTCACTTACAAGATGGGGAAAGCTACCATTTCACCTTTGCTCTACCTCCTCGGGAAAAGAAAAAAACCGACAAGAAGGAAAAGGAGAAGCAGGCTCCAGATTCAGCCACAGACCACCCGACCACGACTGAGGAAGAGAAGCCTCAGGCCTTCGAAAAGCATAGCGAAAACTCTTAAAATTTGATATGATTAAGAGATGGAGGAAAGCATGAATTTCGAAAAAATTGAGAAAGCCTACGGCTACCTATTAGAGAATACCCAAACTATCCAAAATGATTTACAGACCAACTTTTATGATGCTCTAGTGGAGCAGAATGCCATCTATCTGGATGGGCAAACAGAGTTGACTCTAGTGAAGGAAAACAACCAGCGCCTGAAGGACTTGAACTTAAACAAGGAAGAGTGGCGTCGTTCCTTCCAGTATCTTTTGATGAAGGCTGCCCAAACAGAGCCCCTACAGGCCAATCACCAATTTACGCCAGATGGGATTGGATTTCTTCTGGTCTTCCTAGTGGATCAGTTGGCTAGTTCCGATCAAGTAGATGTGCTAGAAATGGGGAGTGGAACAGGGAACTTGGCCCAAACCTTGATGAACAACTGTCAGCGTTCCTTAGATTATTTGGGCTTGGAAATTGATGATCTCTTGATTGACCTTGCGGCTAGTATGGCAGAAGTGATGAAGGCGGATGTGAATTTTGCCCAAGGTGATGCCATTCGTCCACAAGTTTTGAAAGAGAGCGATGTGATTATCAGCGATTTACCTGTCGGTTATTATCCAGATGATGCCATTGCGAGTCGTTACCAGGTCGCTTCCCCTCAGGGCCACACCTATGCCCATCATTTATTGATCGAACAATCGCTAAAATACTTAAAACCAGGTGGCGTCGCTATTTTTCTAGCTCCGAATGATCTCTTGACGAGTGAGCAGAGTCCTCTGCTGAAAAAATGGATGCAGGATCATGCTCAGGTCTTGGCCATGGTGAACTTGCCAGAGAACCTCTTTCGATCAGCCAATCTAGCAAAAACCATCTTTGTTTTCCGCAAGCAAGAAGAAGCGGTGGTCCAACCATTTGTCTATCCTTTGACTGATTTGCAAGACCAGGAAGACCTCATGAAATTCCGTGAAAGTTTTCAAAACTGGAATAAAGAAAGTGAAATTTAAACAAAATTTTGCTATAATAGGAGTGAAAACGCTTAAAGAGGTAAAAAAATGACGAAAACAATTGCAATTAATGCAGGTAGTTCAAGTTTGAAATGGCAATTATACCAAATGCCAGAAGAAACAGTTTTGGCAAAAGGGCTCATCGAGAGAATTGGACTTAAAGATTCCATTTCGACAGTAAAATTCGATGGTCGAGCAGAAAAACAGGTTTTAGATATTGAGAACCACACACAAGCGGTTAAAATCCTTCTCGATGATTTGATTCGTTTTAATATTATTGCTTCCTACGATGAAATCACTGGAGTAGGGCACCGTGTCGTTGCAGGTGGTGAGTACTTCAAAGAGTCTGCTCTTGTAGATGAAGAAGTCATTCAAAAGGTTGAGGAACTTTCTTTGTTGGCTCCATTGCACAATCCTGCCAACGCTGCTGGGATTCGTGCCTTTAAAGAATTGTTACCAGATATTACCAGCGTTGTTGTATTTGATACCTCTTTCCATACAACAATGCCTGAAAAAGCTTATCGTTACCCTCTTCCAACTAAGTACTATACAGAAAACAAGGTACGTAAATATGGAGCTCACGGGACCAGTCATGAGTATGTAGCCCACGAAGCAGCGAAGCTTCTTGGAAAACCAATCGAAGAGTTGAAATTAATCACCTGCCACATTGGGAATGGAGCTTCTATTACAGCGGTAGACAAAGGGATTTCTGTCGATACGTCTATGGGCTTCACACCACTTGGTGGCATCATGATGGGAACACGTACAGGGGATATTGACCCTGCCATTATTCCTTACTTGATGGAGCACACAGAAGATTTCAATAATCCAGAAGATATCAGTCGTATTTTGAACCGTGAATCTGGTCTTCTAGGGGTGTCTGAACTTTCTAGCGATATGCGTGATATCCACGAAGCCATGCGCAATGGGAATGACAAGGCACTTTTGGCCAACGACATTTTTGTCGATCGTATTAAGAAATACATCGGTCAATACTTTGCTGTCTTGAATGGAGCAGATGCTATCATCTTCACAGCTGGTATCGGGGAAAATTCTAAAACAATCCGTGAACAAGTCATTAACGGGATAACTTGGTTTGGTTGTGAGCTTGATCCAGAAAAGAATGTCTTTGGTGCAGAAGGCGATATTTCAACAGCGGATGCTAAAGTGAGAGTCTTGGTCATCCCAACGGACGAAGAATTAGTCATTGCCCGTGATGTTGAACGCTTTAAAAATAAGGGGTAAGACTTTATTCTAAAAAAAACAAGAGAGAAGAGGCTGATTTGAAGCGCCTCTTTTTTCTATTGTGCGACTACTACTTGGGCTTGCCCCAGTAGCTCATCTATGCTATACTAGAAAAATAGTTTGACAATCGAGGTAAAATAATGGAAAATTGGATGGAGAAAAAATGGGTTTCGAATGGTCTGTGGTTACTAATTGGAATACCGTTATTTATAGCGACTCAACTACCCATGATCGCTTTGATCTTGGGGATTAAAAATGCTTGGTCAAATTGGACGATCAATAGTCTAGTCCTTGGGGTTACCATGCTCCTCGTTTATTTGCTTTGGTGGTTTATGAAATGGAGTCCACTTGATTCACTAGATTTTTCACGAATCAAAGGCAGAGATATTGGGCGAAATTTCCTTTATTTTCTCCTGTTGCTGGCCAATAATGCTCTTGGGGTTAACCTTCTTCGGCAGTTGGGAGAGGCGACAACAGCTAACCAAGAGACCATCCAAGGGGTGGCTTCCCTGGCCCCTCAGCTGGCAATGGGTTTACTCATTGTCGTAGTGGCGCCTTTAGGAGAAGAAATTATCTGTCGAGCTGTGATTCCCCGCTTGATCTTTAAGGGGCACGAAAAAATTGGTTATTTGGTTGGGGCTCTTGTATTTGCCTATTTACACACACCAAGTAATCTTGGCTCCTGGGTCATCTATGGAGGTATGTCTCTCATCTTGACTTGGGTTGCCTACCGCTACAAACGAGTAGAATATTCGATTTTATTGCACTTTACCATGAATGCTTTTGCCTTTCTGATAACTATTCTGGTTTCTTTTCTTCCCGCTTAAAATATGGTAGAATGATAGGACCAATGGGTTTTATTCAGAAGCTTTGGTAAGCTACCAAAGAAGCATCTGGGCGCAGATAGAGACAAACTCGGAGGTTGGAAAGATTCTAACCTCTTTTCTATGCTTGGTTGGCTTTTCTTAGAAAGATGAAGGAAGATATGTCAAAGAGTGAATGGAGACAACTAGGCAAGGATCGGACTATTCTATGTGGCATCCTCAATGTCACCCCCGACTCCTTTTCAGATGGTGGACGTTACCAAACGGTAGAAGGAGCTCTCGAGCAAGCTCGAAAGTTAATAGCAGAAGGAGCAAGCATACTGGATATTGGTGGGGAGTCCACACGTCCAGGGAGTCATTTTGTGGAAATTCAGGAAGAAATTCAGCGAGTCGTGCCCGTCATTGAAGCAATTCGAGCAGAGAGTGATATCTTGATTTCGGTTGATACTTGGAAGTCAGAGGTCGCTCGTGCAGCCCTAGCAGCTGGTGCAGACTTGGTCAATGATATCACAGGCTTGCTAGGAGATCCGCAAATGGCGAGGGTGATTGCAGAAGCTCAGGCTGGAGCCATTCTTATGTTTAATCCAGTTATGGCTCGTCCTCATCATCCAAGTTCCGTCATATTTCCAACCTTTGGCTTTGAGCCGGCCTTTTCATCGGAGGAGTTAGCACAGTTTGAAGGCCTCTCTATCCAAGACTGCATGTGGGCCTTCTTTTCCAAGAGCCTTGAGCGGGCAGAGGAAGCAGGATTGAGTCCGGATCAACTCTTCTTAGATCCTGGTATCGGTTTTGGCTTGACTAAACGGGAAAACCTCCAACTCTTGCAGGACTTAAAAACCATTCATGCTAAGGGGTATCCAATCTTTTTAGGAGTCTCTCGGAAGCGCTTTGTGGTCAATATTCTGGAAGAAGAGGGATTTGAGACTGACCCTGAAACGAAAGAAGGATTCTACAGTCGGGATTTGGCCTCTAGTCATTTGACGAGTGTAGCTGCCAGCCAAGGGGTAGAAATTGTGCGTGTGCATGATATCCCCCTCCATAAGATGGCGGTAGCTATCGGTAGTGCGATCTACCAAGCCGATCAAGCGCAGGACCTTCATTTGAAACAATATCGCTAAAGAAAAGAGAAGAGATATGACAGTAGATCTCAGTTGGTTAGCCACTTATCGTTCTTCCGAGCCCCATTTTGGCTTGGAGCGAATGGAAGCCCTGCTGGCCTTGAGGGGAAACCCACACTTAGCCTGTCCTGTAATCCATCTAGCTGGGACTAATGGAAAAGGATCGACCCTAGCCCATTTACGGTCTTTACTAGAGGCAAAAGGGTTGCGGGTTGGTGTTTTCTCATCCCCCTATCTAGTTTCCTTTCATGAGCAAATCAGTATCAATGGTCTTCCTATCTCAGATCAGGATTTAGAGACTTATCTGTCCCTCTATCAGGACTTGCTTGAAAAAAACAGTTCTGATCAGACCTTGCTGGGCTTGACTGAGTTCGAGTTGATGACCGTCCTGGCTTTTGATTATTTTGCAGCAGAAAAGCCCGATGTGGTCATTTTGGAAGTGGGCATGGGTGGTCGTCTCGATAGTACCAATGTTTGTCAGCCTATTTTGACAGCCATCACGACGATTGGCTTGGACCATGTGGCTCTCTTAGGGCCAGATATAGCCTCCATTGCTCGAGAGAAGGCGGGAATCATCAAGGAAAAGATTCCGGTCTTGCTAGGTCGGATGGAACTGGAAGCCCAAGAAGTCATTGTGCAGCGAGCGAACTGCTTATCGGCACCAGTAGAGCTGTTAGGCCAGGACTTTATAGTTAGCTACCAAGCGTCTTTGGTCGATGGGGAAGTTTTTGGCTATCAGAGCCAGTGTCGGGAAGAAATGCAACTAAAAACAGGGCTCTTGGGACTTCATCAAGTCGACAATGCTGGGCTGGCCCTGGCTCTCTGCGATACCTTCTGTCAAGAAAAGGGGCTCTCTTTCTTAAGTCGAGAAGAAATCCTCCAAGCTTGGGAAGGGGTCCAGTGGCCGGGACGCCTAGAGGTTATTTCTGACCAGCCTCTCATCATTCTAGATGGCGCCCATAATCCGCATGCAGTGGCCCCTCTTGTAGCCACCATGAAAGAACGGTATGGACAGTTGGACAAACAAGTCTTGTTTACCTGTATCCAGACCAAGGCGATTGAGGAGATGCTGGAACTGTGGAGCGGATTGGAAAAGAGTCAATTAACCTTGACGACCTTTGAGGATTCACGCGCCTATTCCGTGAGAGACATGCAGGAAATAGCCCATCAAAAAGGCCTGCCTTATCAAGAATGGAAGTTGTTTTTAACCCAATATCTAGAAAGAAAATCGCAACAATCTGATCTCCTCTTAGTGACGGGATCCTTGTACTTTTTGGCTCAGGTGAGAGCCTTTCTAATCGAAGAAATCAGTAGGAGATGACATGGATACAAAGAAAATTCAAGAAGCCGTGAAGATGATTATCGACGCAGTCGGTGAAGACGGAAGCCGTGAGGGATTGCAAGAAACACCAGAACGCATTGCCAAGATGTACCAAGAGATTTTTGCAGGTCTCAACCAAACTGCGGAAGTCCACCTATCAAAATCTTTTGAGATTGTGGACAACAATATGGTGGTGGAAAAGGATATCTTCTTCCACTCGATGTGTGAACACCATTTCTTGCCCTTCTATGGCAAGGTCCACATTGCCTATATCCCAAATGGGCGCGTAGCGGGCCTCTCTAAGCTAGCTCGGACAGTGGAAGTGTACGCCAAAAAGCCTCAAATCCAGGAGCGCTTGACGGTGGAAATCGCGGATGCCTTGATGGAGTATCTGGGGGCGCAGGGAGCCCTTGTCTGGGTGGAAGCAGAGCACATGTGTATGAACATGCGTGGGGTGCGAAAACCAGGGACAGCTACTGTAACGACAGCAGCGCGTGGCTTGTTAGAGACAGATAAAGACTTGAAAAACGAAGCCTATAAACTGATGGGACACTAATCCCTAGATAAACTGAGGTGACGATGGTGGATCAATTACGGATCAAAGATTTGGAAATTTATGCTTATCATGGTGTGTTTTCCGCTGAAAAGGAATTGGGACAGCGCTTTGTCTTGGATGTCTGTGTCGATTATGAGATGACCCGGGCTGCTCGGACGGGCGATTTGACGGCTTCGATCCATTATGGAATCTTAGCAGAGCAACTGACAGACTGGGTTCAAGCTGAGAAAATTGATTTGATTGAGACAGTAGCTTTTCAGCTTGTGGAGAAGATTTTTGCGACCTATGACTTTGTCAAAAAGGTTCGACTTGAGCTGAAAAAACCTTGGGCGCCAGTTCCTCTACCTTTGGATACTTGTTCGGTCACGATTGAACGAGAAAAAAGACGGGCCTTTATTGGTCTGGGAACCAATATGGGCGATAAGGGACAACAATTGGCGACGGCTGTATCTAGACTAGAAGAAAAGGGGCTCACGATTCTCCAAACCTCTTCTCAGATTGAGACAGCACCTTGGGGAGGGGTTGAGCAGGATAGCTTCCTCAACCAAGTCGTAGAGGTCGAAACTTGGTTTACGCCCCAAGACTTGATTGAGACCTTGCTAGGAATCGAACTAGAAATGGGCCGGGTCCGTGAGATCAAATGGGGACCACGGGTCATCGATTTGGATCTCCTTTATATGGAGGATTTGATCCTCTATAGTCCAGATTTGATTCTCCCTCATCCGTATGTGGCAGAACGGGCATTTGTCCTAGAATCCTTGAATGAAATTGCTCCTTACTTTGTGGATCCTGTCCAAAGAAAACAGATCCGACAACTGTGGGAGGTTGTGAAAGAAACATAGGGTAGTTGATCCAATGGTCAACTACTTTTTTTACCTTGACAGGTTAATTGAGCAGGAGTATACTATGCATAAATAGATTAGGAGTAGGAGGGCGTCATGAAATCTTATCTTGTAAAATGGTTGATCGCGATTGTCTTGGCTGTTTTTTTCCTTTGGTTGAGTTTGGAAACGAACTTACTGCCAAAAGAAGTGTATCCCCTTCTCCTTGTCCCGATACTGATTGTGGGTCTCTATCTTTTTAAGGAGTGGTAACTCTCCATCCAATTAGACTATGAAAAATCCCCTGAGTGCCAACTGTTTCAGGCACTCAGGGGATTTTCTGTATATGGAGCTAGGACCAACGGTCTAGCCTTGATTTTCATTATTTGCGGTACAAGCGATCGTATTGGTAAACTGGATCCATGGTCACATGGATGCCCAGTTTGCGAAGAACGTTCTTATCTTCGTCTGTCAACATCACTGTTGAATGGGCTTCGCTCCCTTTCAAACGACCTAATTCTTGCATGGCAAGATTGGCCTCTGGATGGTTCATGGCGGTAATGGCGAGGGCGATGAGGATTTCATTTGAGTGGAGGCGAGGGTTGCGACTGCCCAAGTGGTTGATCTTCAATCCTTGGATTGGTTTGACATACTCTGGCTCAATCAAATTGGTTTCTTTATCAATATGGGCCAATTTCTTGATAGCATTGATGAGAACAGCTGCCGTTGGACCAAACAAGTCAGAAGTCTTACCTGTCACGGTTTCCCCGTTCGGCAATTCTAGTGCCAAGGCAGGTTCACCGGTTTCTTCCTCTTTTTGACGGGCAAGGATGGTGACTTGGCGGTCTTTTGGTGAGATGCCTAAGTCATTCATCAAGAGTTCAATTTTCTTAATAGCTCCGTTTCCGACACGCTCTGCTTTCACATCTAGAATGGTTTGGTAGTAACGGCGGATAATTTCTTGCTTAGAGGCTTCAATTGCTGCGTCATTGTCCACGATGGCAAAGCCGACCATGTTCACCCCCATATCTGTTGGGGAAGCGTAAGGAGATTCTCCGAGGATGCGTTCCAACATCCGCTTCAAGACAGGGAAGATTTCGATATCTCGGTTGTAGTTGACCGTTGTTTCGCCATAGGTTTGGAGGTGGAATGGGTCAATCATATTGACATCGTCAAGGTCTGCAGTAGCAGCTTCATAGGCCAAATTCACTGGGTGATGCAAAGGCAGGTTCCAAACTGGGAAGGTTTCAAATTTAGCATAACCAGATTTGATGCCATTCAATTGGTCATGGTACATGTTGGACATACAAGTCGCCAATTTACCAGAACCAGGACCAGGAGCTGTCACGACAACGAGATTACGGCTAGTTTGAATGTAGTCGTTTTTCCCCATTCCCTCAGGAGAGATGATGTGGTCCATATCCGTTGGGTAGCCCTTGATTGGGTAGTGGAGGTAAGAAGCGATGCCGTTCTTTTCCAACTGCTTGCGGAAAAGGTCTGCAGCAGGTTGACCAGCGTACTGAGTGATGACGACAGAGCCAACATAGATGCCCAATTCGTTGAATTTATCGATCAAGCGGAAGACCTCTTGGTCGTAAGAGATTCCTAGGTCACCGCGCGCTTTTGAATGCTCAATATTATTAGCATTAATAGCAATCACAATCTCCACTTGGTCACGAAGTTCTTGGAGAAGCTTAATTTTGTTATCTGGTTCATAACCAGGAAGGACACGAGCTGCGTGGAAATCTTCCAACATTTTTCCTCCAAACTCTAGGTAGAGCTTGCCATCAAATTGGTTGATGCGCTCGAGGATGTGATCGCGTTGCAAATTCAAATACTTTTCGGAACTAAAAGCTTGTTTCTTCATTTAAACCTCCAATAAAGAAGCGAGGGTGATCTTTAGCGGTACTCCGCCTTTCACATAGGGAAAGGGGAGTGCAAAAGAACACCCGTTGCAATATTCATTCAGTATTATATCAAAAAAACCCCAAAATGGGGGTTTAAAACAATTGTTTTGGAAAAATATTAATAATTCTTAATTAAATCAACGGTTGAACGATCCAATTTTTTGACCAAGGCTTGAAGGAAGGCTTGGGCTTGAAGGAAGTCATCCATAGCGTAGAGGGTCTGGTGGGAGTGGATGTAGCGTGCGCAGACTCCGATGGTAGTGGATGGAACACCACCACTTCGTAAGTGGGCTACTCCAGCATCCGTTCCGCCTTTTCCACAGTAGTATTGGTATTTGATGCCGGCTTCTTCAGCGGTGGTGAGGAGGAAGTCCTTCATATTTGGCAACATGAGATGACCTGGATCAAAGAAACGAAGGAGGGTTCCCTCACCGATAGCTCCTTGGCCTCCGTAGACATCTGCCGCTGGAGAACAGTCAACAGCCAGGAAGATTTCCGGATCAAACTTGGTCACAGAAGTCCCAGCACCGCGCAGTCCGACTTCTTCTTGGACAGTAGCTCCGACATAGAGTTCGTTTGCTAGGGCTTGTCCAGAGAGGGCTTGTGCCAATTCGCTGACCATCAAGACTCCATAACGGTTGTCCCAAGCTTTGGAGATGATGTTTTTCTGATTGGCTGTTAAGATTGCAGTGCTTTCAGGGACCAAGGTGTCGCCTGGACGAATCCCAAAGCTCTCGGCTTCTTCTTTGTTGGCAAAGCCGCCATCAAAGACAATATCCCCGATTGCGGGAAGGGCAGGACCGTTTGCGCCACGCGTCAAATGCGGAGGAACAGATCCAGAAATGACAGGGTAGGAATGGCCATCACGGGTCAAAAGGGTGAAACGTTGGCTACTAACCACCATAGGGTTCCAACCACCGATTTCCACCACGCGGAAGGTGCCGTCTGCCTTGATCTCACTGACCATAAAGCCAACTTCATCCATATGGCCTGCGACCATGATGCGAGGAGCATCAGCCGCTTCTGAGTGACGTACCCCAAAAATACTTCCCAAGCCGTCTGTGACCACTTCATCTACACGTGGAGTGATCTGTTTGCGTAGATAATCGCGAACAGGCGCTTCGTGGCCAGAGATGGCAGGAAGTTCTGTTACTTCTTTGATTTTAGAAAATAAATCAGTCATAAGTTACCTTCTTTCTGATTGTTATTTTATCACTTTTTTAGTCGAGATGGTAGTGGTAGTTGACGGGAATGAAAGCAGATCGTCATGATGGGGAGATCTATTCTCCTTCGTTGTCCCAGCTTGTGTTTTGTGTTACAATATGAGGTATGAAAGCTAAAAAAATCATTTTATCCAGCCTTGCAGCAGCTAGTGCAAGTGCTCTTGCCCTTGGGGCCTATAAAATTGCCAAAGATCAAAAACGTCTGCGGACGCAAGAAGAGTTAGTCGCAGAAGTCCGTGAGCAAATGGAAAATATGGGGAAGATTGCGACCCTTTATGTGGAGCTCTATGAATCAAGCGAAGAGCGTCTGGTAGGAGGGATCATTTTTGAAGATGAGGGCCACTATCGCTTTGTCTATGAAGAGGGCCTCCTTCACTATGAAGAGGAAAAACTATGATCATTCCACAGTCTTTAGAGGAATTAGCTAGCTACGTCGAGCAGGAAGGAAAGAAGGTTTTCTTCTTTTCAGCGGATTGGTGTGGCGATTGTCGGTATATCCAGCCCTTTTTGCCAGAGATTGAAGCGGAAAACCCTGAATTTACCTTCATTTTGGTCGACAGAGACCAGTATCTAGATCTGGCTAAGCTTTGGGATATTTATGGTATTCCAAGTTTGGTGGTCCTAGACGGGGATCGGGAACTGGGGCGTTTCGTCAATCGTGATCGCAAAACCAAGGCTCAGATTTCAGAATTTTTAGCAGGATTGAAGTAGGAGAAAGAGAAAGAATGATTGTAACCTATAATAAAGAACAAGTCGGCGATGTCTTAATGCTCACCTTGAAAAACAGTGGGGATGCCAAGTTAGCAGTAGAGCGCAAAGGCAAAGTAGCCCGTGTCTACCGTGAAGACAAGCAAGAAACCGTAGCCTGGAATATTTTTGAGGCTTCGTCTTTCTTTGCCCTTGAAGGCAAGGGGCAAATTTTCTTGAGTGATGAGCAGGTTGCACGCCTCAATCAAGAATTACAAGCTGAAGGTTTTGCAGAGGTCTTGGTCAATGACAAGGAGCCTAAGTTTGTCGTGGGGCAAATCGTGGAAATGGTGGCTCATCCAGATAGTGACCACCTCAACATCTGCCAAGTGGCTGTAGGACCAGACAAGACAGTTCAAATCGTAGCAGGTGCGCCAAATGCCCGTGAAGGTCTCAAGACGATTGTGGCTCTTCCAGGTGCTATGATGCCAGATGGCAGCTTGATTTTTCCAGGAGCCCTTCGTGGAGAAAAGAGCTTCGGCATGATGTGTAGTCCACGCGAATTGCACTTGCCAAATGCTCCACAAAAACGTGGGATTATTGAATTGCAAGATACAGAAGAGGTGGGAACTCCCTTTGACCCTGCCCGTCACTGGCAAGGATAAGAGAGTGGGACAGAAATCGGTAATTCGCTAGCATTCGATTTCGTCGTCCCACCTCCGCACAGTTGAGTAGGGCTGTAAAAGCTGATGAAATCAGCGTAGTAGAGCCCACTCAACCACTGCGTCTTACTCGATAATCCAAAGACAATTGAGAGGCTAGGACTTTTGTCCCAGCTTCTTTTTTATTTTCTTTCTCCAAATGGCTAAAAAACTACGAATTATATAAGTAGGAGGAAGAAATATGTACAATAAAGTAATTTTAATCGGGCGCCTTGTGGCTGATCCAGAGCTTCATAAGACCAGTACGGACAAGTCCGTTGCGCGTGCGACCCTGGCTGTCAATCGTCGTTACAAGGATCAAAATGGCGAGCGGGAGGCGGACTTTATCACCCTAGTTGTCTGGGGGAAATTAGCAGAGACCCTTGTCTCCTATGCCAATAAAGGGAGCTTGCTCTCTGTAGACGGTGAGCTTCGAACCAGACGCTATGAGAAGAATGGGACGACCCAATATGTGACAGAGGTACTCTGTCAAGGCTTCCAGCTCTTAGAAAGTCGTGCTCAACGAGCGATGCGGGCTAATGGAGCAGGAGGAGATCTAGCGGATCTCATCCTAGAAGAGGAAGAGCTTCCCTTTTAACAGAAGAGAACGGTGCAGCAGGTCAGCTGTGTCGTTTTTTCTTTTTCGAAACTTCTCACGGAAGTTGCAGGGGTAAGTCATCATATAGATTTATGAGTAAAACGCATTCATTTCCGAGAGACCTTCAAGCTCTTGGTAAAAAATGCTATAATACAAGTATTAAATACGAACAAAAAATCTTTATATAGTAAAATGGTTCGTTCTTTTAAGAGGAGAAGAGATGGGGTTAGAAGAGGAAGCTGTTCAAAAGAAACACAATCGAGCGATAATCTATACGATATTTTGGAGCCTAGTTTTTGTGGTAGTGGTCATCTATTTGAATGTTAGTCAACTAAAACCGGTAAAAGGGCAGATGCGGATTGGCGTGACCTACATGACCATGAACAATGAATTCTACCAAACACTGAATGCAGAGATTGAACGAGTGGCTGACGAAAAAGGGGATTTGCTTCTAGTTCGTAATCCAGAACTGGACGAGGAAAAACAAAGTCAGCAAATAGATTATTTTCGTCAACAAAAGGTCAATGTGATTGTGATTAACCCCGTCAAAGGAGATAGCCCTAAAATCATTGCTTCCCTGAAGCGAGCTCGAGAGGCAGGGATTAAAATCATTGCAGTGGATAGTCAGCTCAGCCATTTCACGGTGGATGCTAGTGTAGTGTCGGATAATTACCAAGCCGGGGTCTTGGTCGCCCAGCGCCTGATGAAGCAGAAAAATGAGGCGAAGATCCTACTCTTAGAGCATAAGGGGACGGTATCGGCAGAGCAACGGATCCAAGGGTTCTTAGACACCATTCAGTCGGAGCCTGCCTATCAGGTTGTTGGGAGAGAAGAGACCCGTGGTCAAACGGAATTGGCCTTACCAGCTGTTTCCCAGGTCATTCAGGATGGTCTGGTATTTGATACGGTCGTGGCCTTAAATGATCGGGCAGCTATCGGATCCCTAGCGGCCATCAAGGAAAACCAATTAGCTCAGCCGATTTCTATCTATGGAATCGATGGCTCTCCGGATATGAAAGTTTTGCTCTCGACGACGGATGATATCGAAGGGACGGTTGCCCAATCTCCTCTTAAAATGGGGAGACAGGTGATGCAAGTGATTGAGTGCATGAGGACAGGTAAATCCTACAAGGAACAATATAAGATTCCAGTAGAGATGATTGATAAGGATAATGTTGACCGATACGATGTCAACGGGTGGCAGTAATGACCAAACTTCGTGGCATTCGTTATAGTTTGATTTTATTAAAAATCATTAATTTTATCGCCATTTTGTTTAGCAGTTCCCTCTACTTGCATGCGACCAATTACATCATTGCCAAGGGGCAAGGCTATCAATTATTGGAACAATTAAGAGAAATACCGAGTTCCCCAGCTCAGAACTTTTGGATTTCCATTCTCCTCTTTGGAGGGATTCTTCTTATTACCTTTTATCGGATGCGCCCAGGGACACAGGAGTGGTCAGTTTTTGACAAGTGGAATATTCTAGAAATTTTACTGATGTTAGGTGTCATGATGTCCCTCAGCTTCTCCTACAATGGGATCATCCTCTTGGTATTTGCTGATATCTTTTATGGTTCTAAAGAGTTTAGTAGTTCCAAGGACAGGCGCTACTGGTTTGCCTTTATCCTTCTGAGTTTCATTGTCCTCCTTGTGACCAACTATGACATCCTCTCTCTCGTCGTGCAGTTGCCGTCGCTAGATACCTATATTGCCTTTTACCCTTCATCGATTCGGATGCTCATCCTATTCGCTAAAAATGCGCTAGCTTCCTTAAATATGGTTGTCTTTATTATTTCTCTCCTCTTTTACATTTTATCGGTAGTAGCAGAGCACCATCGAATCGAAAAAGAGTTAGAAATGGTATCGCAGGTCAATACGGAATTAAATAGCTACATGGCCCTTTCGGAAAAGATTGCGGAGGACCGGGAGCGCAAGCGGATCGCACGAGAGATTCACGATACTCTGGGCCATGCCTTGACGGGTATTTCTGCAGGGATTGATGCGGTTGGGGTTCTGATTGATATTGATCCTGGTCGCGCTAAGACCCAGCTGCAATCGGTCTCTACGGTGGTACGAGATGGAATCAAGGACGTCCGGGGCTCTTTGAACAAGCTGCGGCCAGGTGCCCTGGAGGATCATACCTTGAGGGATGCAGTTTTGAAATTGGTTCACGAATACCAAGCCATTTCCCACCTACAAGTTGATCTAACCTATGACTGGGATGAGGTAGATCTAGATGTCATGGTGGAGGATACTGTCTTTCGCGTGATTCAGGAGTCCATGACCAATTCTGTCCGCCACGGTCATGCCAGCCACATGAAGATTTCCTTTTTGGTGGAAGATGCCTATGTCATGATTCTCCAAGATAATGGGGTCGGCTTTGACCAACTGCAGGTTGGCTACGGCTTGAAGCAAATGCGAGAGCGGGTCTCTATTTTGGGAGGAAGGATCGAATTTGCCAATCAAAATGGCTTTTATACACGAATTGAATTGCCAAAAGAAAAAGGAGGAAAGGTCTTATGATTAAAGTAATGATTGCGGATGACCAAGCGCTGATTCGCGAATCGCTCCAAATTATTTTATCTGCTCATCAAGATATTCAGGTGACTTCTGCGGTAGCAGACGGTCATGAGGTGCTAGAGCGAATCCCCCAAGATCGACCAGATGTCGTACTGATGGATATTCGTATGCCCAAGATGGATGGCGTGATGGCGACAAAAGAAGTCAAGGAACGCTTCCCTGAGGTGAAAATCATCATTCTAACCACCTTCGACGATGATGATTTCATCTTTCGGGCTCTGAAATATGGAGCCTCAGGGTATTTGCTCAAAGGCGCTTCCACAGAGGAGCTCTACCAAGCCATCCAAATTGTCTACCATGGAGGAGCTATGATTAACCCCAATATTGCCAGCAAGGTTTTTCAGATTTTTTCTCAGATGGCTCAGAGCAATTACACAATCTCCGTCTCTGAAGAATATGTGAGCGACTTATCCCTGACTGAATGGCGCATCATCCAGCAGATTGGTTTCGGAGAGTCTAATAAGGAAATTGCAGCCAAATTGTTCCTGTCTGAGGGAACCATTCGGAATTACCTGTCCACCATTTTGTCTAAGTTGAACCTGCGGGATCGGACCCAGTTAGCTATCTGGGCTGTTCAAAAAGGGGTGACCACTAAGGATTTTGGAACAGAAAGTGATGGCCGATGAAGAAAAAAGGTAAGATGCGAGGCGCCAAATTGTTTCTTGGGATCTTCTTGCTTCTTCTGCTTGCTGGTGGGATTTGGTGGCAGCAACGGCCTAGGATTGTCCGTTTGGGGGTCTACGCAGGATCTAGCTGGGATGTGCCCACCCAAACAGAAGAAAAAGTCTTGGACCAAGCGATTGCTCGTTTCGAAAAAACGCATCCAGGGGTAAAGATTGTCTATGAAAGTGGGATTCCGAAGAATCGATATGCGAGCTGGTTAGCCAATCAGATCCTCCATGGTCAGGAGCCCGATCTCTACATGGTATCCAGTACAGAGTTGCCAGTGTTGGCAGCGCGTGGGGCGGTAGAAGATTTGACCCCCTTGATGGGCAAACAGGTCGATCCTTCTCATTTTTATCCCGTTGCCCTAGAAGCAGGCAAGTACAAGAATCGTCAATATGCTCTTCCTTTCGAGAGCAATCCCGTTTTGATGTGTGTCAATAAGGATTTATTGGAAAAGGAAGGGATTGCTATTCCCAAAGAGGGGTGGACCTTGGAGGAATTTTATACGATTTGTCAAAAAGTGACGCGGGATACAGATGGAGATGGCGAGCTGGATCAGTTTGGAAGTACAGATTATACCTGGCGGGAGGCCTTAGCAGCCTACGGAGGTCAGCTCTTCCGTCAGGACAGCATTAATCTGACGAGCAAAGAAATGAAGCGCTCGCTTTATTTTATCGAAAAACTTGAAGCCCTTCATGGAAACTTCAATGTCACTTCCAAGGATTTTGATGAAGGCAAGGTCGCTTTCTATCCGATGACCTTGGCCCAGTACAGAACCTATAAACCTTATCCCTATCATGTGGCCAAATATTCAAATTTCACTTGGACCTGTATCCCTATGCCAGGGGCTTCTGGCTCGACTCCGTCAACCTTAGTGGATACATCCCTGTTTGCTCTGTCTTCTCGGGCCAGTGCGAGCAAGGAGGCTAAGGAATTCATGGAATTTTTGACCCAGGACCAGCAGGTCCAGCAGGAACTCTTTCGGCAGTCGCAGGGGACCTCTGTCCTCTCTTCTGTCGTAAATAGTTCAAAGAGTCGGGACCTTCTTAAAGCGGATGATTTCGGGGTTGACTCTCTGACGAATCAGACCCTGGACCAGATTATGAAAAAAGCTGTCCTAAGCACTCCTGTCAACCTGCCAACTGATATCTGGGATCGGTTGGATTATTTGATCCATAATGCCCTAAAAGCAAAGGATATTGATAATCAATTGCCTCAAATTCAAAAGATTATTGAGGAAATGCTTCGAGAGAAATTTCGTTAAGAGCAACTAGGCATCTGTCAAGTGACAGATGTCATTTTTTTATTGACAGATGTCAACTTTTCTTTGTGACAAATGACAATAGTAAAACGCTTTCAAAAGCAATACAATAAGGTCATCATAAAGGAGGCGAAAGGATGAAGTATCTGGTATTGGTCAGTCACGGTGGACTGGCAGAAGGTCTGAAAAGTTCACTGGCTATGTTTGCTGGGGATAAGATCGATCAGGTGATTGCGGTCGGATTGAAAGAAGGCAAATCGGTAGATGATTTTGCGCATGATTTTCGTCAGGCGCTTTCCCCTTTGACAGATGAGGACTCTGTCTTAGTTCTAGCAGACATTGTAGGTGGCAGTCCTTTGACAACGGCGGCAACGGTGCTAGAGGAACAAGGGAAGCTGAGTACAGCCTTGATCTTAGGTGGAATGAACTTGACCATGGCGCTGACAGCAGTTGTGATGAAGGATATGATGGAGGGGGCTGATCTGGCCCAGGTGATTTTATCCGAAGCTTCCACTGCCTTGCAAGAATTTGCCCTTGCCCCGGTAGAGGGTGACGATGAAGAAGATGATGATATTTAACTAAGGGAGGTTAGAAAATGGTAGTATCATTTGTACGAATTGACGACCGTATGATCCACGGTCAAACAGTAACTCGATGGGCTAAAGAAAAGCCTTGTGATGGCTTAATTGCTGTCAACGACGCGGCAGCTTCTAATAAGGTCTTGATCCAAGCCTATAAAGGGGCTTCGGATAAGAAAACCTTTGTTTGGACTAAGGAAGCTTTCAAAGAAAAATCTGCAAAAGTAACGGAATCAGAAACTCGCTATTTCTTGATTACTAAGAACCCCATCGATATGAAAGAAATTTTGGTCGACCAAGAGTTTGTCCCAGGCGATGTCAAAGAAATCATTGTCGGTCCTGCAAATGACCGTCCGGGTGCTGTGAAATTGGGGAACAACCAATCCATCACCCAGGAAGAAGCAGAAGCCATCGAAGCCATTCAGGCTGCAGGCTACAAGGTGAAATTCCAGTTGCTACCAGATGTATCCATCGGTTACTGGGATGATTTCAAATCAAAATTCGGATTCTAGGGAGGGGAGCATCCTAGCTCTTCGTCACTAAACTATACTTACAAACAAAAGGAGCGTTTGTTATGACAATTTCATGGATTCAAGCAATCTTGCTTGGTATTTTCGCCAGCTTGTCTTCAATGCCTGGTATGGGTGGTTCCAGTATCGGGAACTATACACTTGGTCGTCCCCTAGTTGGTGGCTTGATCTCAGGGTTGATCCTTGGAGATGTGACAACCGGTATCATGGTCGGGGTAGCCCTTCAGGTCGTATATATCGCCTTGGTTACTCCTGGTGGAACTGTATCTGCCGATGTACGGGCTATTTCTTATATCGGAATTCCTCTTTCCATCTTATTTGTTCATGCCAACAATATTACTGGTGAGGCAGCAATTGCAGCGGCAGCAGCCCCAATCGGTGCAGCCGTTGGGACTATCGGTACCGTTCTTTTCTACGGTACTGCAACCATGAACTTGCTTTGGCAACATATCGGTTGGAAAGCCGTTGAAGAAGGAAACTTCAAAAAACTCTACGCAGTGGACTGGGTTTACCCATGGATTTCTCACTTCCTCTTCTCCTTCCTTCCAACCATGATTATCACCAAATACGGTGAAAACATGGTGGATTTGATGAAACAATACCTTCCAATGGATGGTTACTGGATGAAAGCCCTCTTTACAGTCGGTGCCCTTCTTCCATGTGTCGGTATTGCCATCCTCTTGAAGCAAATCGTTACAGAAGTGAGAGACTTCATTCCATTCTTTGTTGGATTTACCTTGGCAAAATCTCTTGGCTTGAACTTGGTAGCGAGTGCGGTAGTTTCATTGATCTTTGCAGTGATCTACTATGAACTTGAAGTGATTAAAACAATGAAAGTCGTCCCTGCTGGAGCAAATGACTTTGACGATGATGAGGAGGATATCTAAGATGGCTGATAAAAAGAAAATTTCAAAGAAAACGCTAACCAAAGCATTCCATCATTGGTATTATGGTCACTTGACCTGTTTCTCTCAAGAACATATGCAAACCTTTGGGTATTTGACTTCGATGCTTCCAATCGTGGAAGAAATGTATGATTCCAAAGAAGAACAAAAAGAAGCCATGCAAACCTATACAGCCTTCTTCAACACGGAGCCCCAACTAGGATCTCTTGTTGTAGGGATCACAGCTGGTTTGGAAGAAGCGCGTGCCAATGGAGAAGCAGTAGATGGCGAAACCATCAACGGGATGCGTGCTGGTTTGATGGGACCAATCGCTGGGATTGGGGACTCCTTGGTTGTTGGGACTTTAATCCCTGTACTTCTCGGGATTGCCCTTGGTCTTTCTAAAGGCGGAAACATTGCAGGAGCTCTCTTCTATATCGTCGTTTGGAACCTCTTGGTTTACTTAGGCATGCGTTTCGCCTTCTTCAAAGGCTATCACTTAGGGGACAAGGCTGTTGAATTCCTTGTAGGACCAAAAGGACAAGCCCTTCGTAAAGCGATTAGTGTGGTCGGTGGTATGGTCATCGGTGCCGTAGCAGCGACTTGGGTCTCTGTTACAACAGCCCTCGAATTCAAAAATGCTGACGGAGAAGCCTTCCTTAAAATCCAAGAAAAGATTGATGGCGTCTATCCAGGTCTCTTGACTGCTGCCTTTATCACGCTTTGCTGGTGGCTCATGGCGAAGAAGAAAGTCTCACCAAACAAGGTCATGCTTCTCTTAGTCATCATCGCCTTAGCTGGGGTAGCTCTTGGAATCTTTGACCCAGGTCTCAAATACTAAGAGAAAACTGGAAACAGTTTATTGCAACCGGAGCATTGAGAATGAAGTACGTGACCTCCTTTACGAATACTTCATTCTCAATTTTTATTGAAGGAGGCATCTATGCACACCAGACAAGAATTAATAAAAGGGTATGAGACGGAAATTCGCTACCAACGCCATATGTTGGAAAACTTGGGTCGCTGGTTTAGTGTGCTCTTTCTCATGGCCAGTATTGGTGGACTGCTGATTTATTTCTATCACAAGACTTCCCTCCTATTTTTGATCTTAGGTAGCTTGATCGCCCTGATTGGAATAGCAGGGATGTTGGTAGTGGGGTATGGGATGTATCGTGGTCGAGCCAACTTACAAAAAGTCATCCAAGCTTACCAACAAAAACTAAATTTGGTTGGCTAGAAATCGAAAACACTTCGAAGAGATTGAGGTGTTTTTTTCTTGACTATTTTTGACCAAGTGATACAATAGAAACATGAGTTAGCACTCGATGTTGAAGAGTGCTAAAATACAAGAACGGAGGAATGACATGTTAAAACCATTAGGAGACCGCGTGGTCTTGAAAGTAGAAGAAAAAGAACAGACAGTCGGTGGCTTTGTCATCGCAGGAGCAAGTCAAGCTGAAACAAAAACAGCAGAAGTCATCGCTGTAGGTGAGGGAGTTCGGACCCTCAGTGGCGAGTTGGTAGCACCAAGTGTCAAAGTCGGTGATACGGTCTTGGTGGAAAATCATGCAGGCGTTGAAGTGAAAGACGGCGATGAGAAGTACACAATTGTTGGGACTGCAAGTATTCTTGCCATTGTTGAAGCCTAAAGAATCAGAAAGGAGAAAGATGTATGTCAAAAGAAATTAAATTTTCATCAGATGCTCGTGCAGCCATGGTCCGTGGGGTAGATATCCTAGCAGATACCGTTAAGGTGACCTTGGGACCTAAAGGGCGCAATGTGGTCCTTGAAAAATCATTTGGGTCACCATTGATCACAAATGATGGGGTGACCATCGCCAAAGAAATCGAATTGGAAGACCATTTCGAAAATATGGGTGCCAAATTGGTATCAGAAGTTGCTTCGAAGACCAACGATATCGCTGGAGATGGAACAACGACTGCGACTGTCTTGACCCAAGCCATCGTCCGTGAAGGGATCAAGAACGTTACAGCGGGTGCGAATCCAATTGGTATCCGTCGTGGGATTGAAGCAGCAGTTGCGACTGCTGTTGAAGCCTTGAAAAACAATGCCATTCCAGTTGCCAATAAAGAAGCCATCGCCCAGGTTGCAGCAGTTTCTTCTCGCTCTGAAAAAGTCGGTGAATACATCTCGGAAGCCATGGAAAAAGTGGGGAATGACGGGGTAATCACGATTGAAGAATCTCGTGGTATGGAAACAGAGCTAGAAGTCGTGGAAGGAATGCAGTTTGACCGTGGTTACCTCTCTCAATACATGGTCACTGATAATGAAAAAATGGTGGCAGACCTTGAAAATCCTTATATCTTGATCACCGACAAGAAGGTATCAAACATCCAGGAAATCTTGCCATTGCTTGAAAGTATCCTTCAAAGCAACCGTCCACTCTTGATCATTGCGGATGATGTGGATGGAGAAGCCCTCCCAACGCTTGTCTTGAACAAGATTCGTGGAACTTTCAATGTCGTAGCTGTTAAGGCTCCTGGATTTGGAGACCGTCGCAAAGCTATGCTAGAAGACATCGCGATCTTGACAGGTGGTACTGTTATCACAGAAGATCTCGGTCTTGAGTTGAAAGATGCGACCATCGAAGCGCTCGGTCAAGCAAGTAAAGTGACAGTGGACAAAGATAGCACAGTCATTGTAGAAGGTGCAGGAAATCCTGAAGCTATCGCTAACCGTGTGGCCGTGATCAAATCACAAATCGAAACCACAACGTCAGAATTCGACCGTGAAAAACTCCAAGAACGCTTGGCAAAATTGTCTGGTGGCGTTGCAGTCATCAAGGTCGGAGCTGCAACTGAAACGGAGTTGAAAGAAATGAAACTCCGCATCGAAGACGCTCTCAATGCGACACGCGCAGCGGTTGAAGAAGGAATTGTTGCCGGTGGTGGTACGGCCCTTGCCAATGTTATTTCTGCAGTTGCAACCCTTGAATTGGAAGGGGACGAAGCGACAGGACGCAACATTGTGCTTCGCGCCTTGGAAGAGCCTGTACGTCAAATCGCTCACAATGCAGGCTATGAAGGATCAATCGTTATCGATCGCTTGAAACATGCAGAAGTCGGAACAGGCTTCAATGCTGCAACAGGTGAATGGGTCAACATGATTGAAGCAGGAATTATCGACCCAGTGAAGGTGAGCCGTTCAGCCCTTCAAAATGCGGCTTCCGTAGCAAGCCTTATCTTGACGACTGAAGCAGTGGTAGCCAACAAACCAGAACCAACTCCAGCAGCACCGGCTATGGATCCAAGCATGATGGGTGGGATGATGTAACACGTTACAAATGATTGAGGCTTCGCCTCTAATCATTTGACGCCAACCGCTATCAGGCGGTTTGGCTAAACGTCTTACTAGCTCAAAGAGAGTGGGACAGAAATCGGTAATTCGTTAGAATTCGATTTCGTCGTCCCACCTCCGCACAGTTGAGTAGGGCTGTAAAAGCTGATGAAATCAGCGTAGTAGAGCCCACTCAACCACTGCGTCTTGCTCAACAATCCAAAGACAATTGAGAGGCTAGGACTTTTGTCCCAGCCTCCCTTTTTCGCGTCGTAACCTATGTAATGGCAAGCACTATGGTGTCTTGCCGAAGTATCTTATTAAGGCAATAGTGAAAGCGTAATTGAATGGCATCTCAAAAGTGAGATAGAGAAAATCTGACTTTTGGGGTGTTTTTTTAATGGTTAGGAATTCCACCCCATCTTTATGGTAAAATAAAGATAAAAAGATGAGGAATGGCAATGTCAAAACGAACAAAATCTATTCTTTTTTCTCTTATAGTTTTTGTTGTTCTTTTGATAGGCGGCAAGTTTTATATGGATAGAATGAAAGTGGACAATCTCTATCGTCATGGATACCAGCTTTTTGAAGAACAAATCGCGACCTACCTAAAGGAACACTACAGCGGTATCAGTAAAATCGAATTTTCTCCGATTTTTATTAGTGGAGGAAACGGAGAAAGCTTTGTTCATTCTCGGGTTGTACCTGTGATTTATGATAATTATGGCAATAAAGCCTATCTCCAAAACGGCAGACCTTTAGATATTGGAGTACCACGTTATGGAACTTTTGCTGGACTTCAATTAGATTTTACGTACGGTGGTTCCGAGTTTATTCACTTATTAAATGATGAGAAAGAGTATATACAAGTTGATCAGTATCAGCATCTGCCTCCAGAATTAAAGTTAAAGAAGGATGACATCATGGATGAAGTTCTATCAATCTATGGAAAGGAAGGACTTCTAAAGGGTGTAGAAAAGAATGACCAGGGCAGTCCACAACTTGAGATTGTTTATAATTTGGAAATTCAACGAATTGATGGAAGAGACTTGGATAAATGGCAATGACACATCAATTTAGTAAGTTGAGATAGAATGAGGAGAGTTTTAAATGTCTAAACGAACGAAAAAAGTTTTTCTATCCTTGCTTTGTTTTATTCTACTTGTCCTTGGAGGTAAGTTTTATATGGATCGAATGAGAGTAGACAACCTCTATCGGCATGGTTTTCAACTTTATGAGGAACAAATTGCGACCTACTTAAAAGAGCATTATAGCGGTATTAGTAAAATTGAATTTTCTCCTATTTTCAAAAGCGGGGGCGGAGGAGAAGGTTTTGTCAATGCTCGTATAGTTCCAGTTGTTTACGATACTGATGGAAATAAAGTCTATCTACGAAATGATGGAGCACTAGATATGGCAGTTAGAGATTATGGTACCCTTGCTGGTCTTGACTTAAGCTTTAATGTCAATGATGGTTCTGAGATTATATATTTATATAATACAAAAAAGGAGTATATTTCTGTAGAAAACCACCAACACCTTCCGGATAGCTTAAAATTTCAAAAAGAGGAATTTACGGATGAGGCGATGGAAGCTTTTTCTCGTGAGGGACATCTAAAAGGTGTAGAAAAGAATGACCAGGGTAGTCCCCAAGCTGAGATTGTCTATAATTTGGAAATTAGACGAGTCCAGGGGAGAGAGGCTTTCGAATGGAAGTAAGCAATCAATTTGCTAAGTTAAGATAGAATGAGGAGAGTTTTAAATGTCAAAACGAACAAAAAAAGTTTTTCTATCCTTGCTTTGTTTTTTTCTACTCGTCCTTGGATGTAAGTTTTATATGGATAGAATGAAAGTAGACAATCTCTATCGTCACGGCTTTCAACTTTATGAGGAACAAATTGCGACCTATCTAAAAGAGAATTACAGTGGAATCAGTAAGATTGAATTTTCTCCGATTTTTAAAAGTGGAGGAAGCGGGGAAGGTTTTGTCTATGCTCGTATAGTCCCAGTTGTTTATGATACATATGGTAATAAAGTATATTTGCGTAATGATGGCGTTTTAAAGATGGGTGTGGCAGATTATGAAATGGCAGCTGGAATTGATTTAGATTTTAATGTCAATGACGGTTCGGAAATAATATATTTGCGTAATGATCAGAAAGAGTCTATTGGTGTAGAAAGTTACCAGAATCTACCAGATGAGTTAAAATTGAATAAGGATGAAATTACGGATGAGGTGATGGAAGCTTTTTCTCGTGAGGGACATCTAAAAGGTGTAGAAAAGAATGACCAAGGCAGTCCCCAAGCTGAGATTGTTTATAATTTGGAAATTAGACGAGTTCAGGGAAGAGAGTTTTATGAATGGAAGTAACCTGATACCAATGATTGGTACTAAAGTACCTAATCATTGGACGGTAGCCGCTATGTTGCGGTCTACCTAATCATCTTACTAGCTCAAAGGGAGGAAAGTAAGGTTCCTCCCTTTTCACGTCGTAACCCCGTGGTCAATTTATTAGGTGGATTTGTAGTTTACGGCAAGCACCATGGTGCCTTGCCTAAGCGTTTTACTAAGAAAACAAAGAAGGTATTATCGGCCTTCTTTATTTTCTGTCGTAATCTCTTCTTTGTGCGAGCGAGGAAGCATATTTATATATATTACAAAAGTTTGTGAAATAAATTTGGATGAAGCCGGTCTTTTCTACAGATCGGTTTCCTTTCTTGAAGAAACTAAGATCAATCCGATGAGGATCAGAGCAGTTATTTGAGGTGCGGATTTTTGTTTACATATAGTGAAATCACGGGAAGAATACCCTTTGAAGCAGGTGGATAGATAGTTGGTATTTTGAAGTAATCTGCCTGTTCGATATTTGGAACAAAAATGCAATACAAATTCCTTTATTTTGTAACAAAGATGCGTTAAACTATAGGAAGTAGATAAATGTTCTACACTAGAGCAAGGGGGGAATACTTCCCACATACATGTCTAAAGACAAAAACTTGATCGAATAAATTAAAACTTTTTGATTCTTAATTTTTATCGACCTTTTTCATATTAAACTTTTTCATCCACCCCTTGCTAAGGCTCTTCCAGATTTTTCTGGGGGAGTTTTTTTCTATTTCATAAACATTTCACATTTCTTTTCTATAATAACTATAACAAATGATGAAAGCGCCCATATTGCATTGCTGTGGGCTTTGAAATGGAGGGAGAGTTCATGCTCTTACAACAGGCAATCGCCTATATTTCTCGAAAAAGAACGAGGAATCTGGTCCTCTTTCTGATTCTCCTCTTGATCCTCTCTTGCTTGTATTTCTGTTTTTCACTGATGCAAGTAGGAGGAAGGCTGGAGGATCATATCAAACAGTCGGCTGGGACCAGTTTTGCCCTGACCAGTAAACAGGGGAATACTCCCTTTGCTCTGAAGGAGGCTGAAAAGGTGCAACGACTAGCTGGGGTGGGAGCCATGGTTCCTCAATATGAAAGTCCCGTTCGTATTCTTGGTAAAGAAGCGGTGACGGGGCAACAGTCGGTAGAGCGGGATGATCTGGGGCAGGAAGCTAAGCAAGCGCTAGGCGCTGTCTTCACCAAGAAGACAGACCAGCACCTGGATTTCCGCAGTAGTAGTTTCCAATTGGTGCAAGGCAAGCACTTATCCGACAAGGCTCGCGGGCAGATCTTGATCCACCAAGAGTTGGCTAAGAAGAACAAGCTAAAGGTCGGAGATTCCTTGACCTTATCCAGCTTTCAGATGGGAGAGACTCCAGCCAAAGAGCATACCTTTAAAATCGTTGGCATCTTTTCAGGTAAGAAACAGGAAAAATTCACAGGAATGACCTCTGATTTGAGTGAAAACCAAGTCTACCTCCCTTATGAGGATGCGACTAAACTTCTTGGTCTCAGCCAGCAAGAAGTGACCCAGGTCACCTTTGGGGTCAAAGATCCTGAGAAAATCGATGCCCTCTTGAAGCAGGTCAAAAGCTTGGATCTGGATTGGCAATCGCTACGCGTGGTCGAAGATCGCAAGGCCTTTGACCAGATGAAAGAATCCTCTCAGACCCTAGAAGGCCTGGTGCGGGTCATGATGATCGTCCTCCTAGTGACGGGAGCCGGTGCCCTATCGCTCTTACTCAGTCTCTGGACACGGGAGCGGATCCACGAAATCGGGGTGCTTTTATCCATTGGGAAGAGCAAGGGCCGGATCTTTAGACAGTTCCTCTTGGAAGTGGTGCTGGTATCCTTACTAGCAGTGATCCCAGCCTTTCTCATCGGGCGGATGGTCAGCCATCGTTTCTTAGAGCAGTTTGTCGGACAGACCGGTCAACAGCAGACCCTAGACTTGCTCAACCAAATCCCTCAAGGCCTTTCCTTAGGAATCGCCTATGCTAGCCTCTTGTGCTTGATCCTATTGTCGCTCGGTGCAACCACCAGCATGATCTGGCGCAAGACCCCAAAAGAAATATTAACAAAAATGAGTTAAGGAGAAATGACACATATGTTAGAACTCAAGAATGTAGCCTATAGTTACCAAAGCTATAGTGAAGATATCCTCTCAAATGTGAACTATCAGTTCGAAAATGGGACATTTTACAGTATTATCGGTCAGTCAGGAACTGGGAAATCAACCCTTCTATCCCTCTTGGCTGGTCTGGACAATCCCAAGAAGGGGCAGGTTCTCTTTGATGGGGAGGATATCCAGACCAAAGGGTCTAGCTACCACCGCAAGCACCATGTCTCCCTGGTCTTTCAGAATTACAATCTGATTGATTATTTGACGCCACTGGAAAATGTTCGCCTGGTCAACAAACAAGCTGGGAAAGAAATTCTCTTGGAATTGGGATTGGACGAAACGCAAATCAAACGCAATGTCCTGCAATTATCTGGAGGGCAGCAACAGCGGGTGGCTATTGCGCGTGCGCTCGTTTCAGAAGCACCTGTCATCTTGGCGGATGAGCCGACAGGAAACCTTGACGAACAGACAGCAGGTGACATTATTGCCATTTTGAAGAAATTGGCCAAGGAACGCCAAAAATGTGTCATTGTCGTCACCCACAGTAAGGAAGTGGCAGAGGCCTCTGATGTGGTCTTGGAATTGAGTCGCCGTAGCCTCGTTGAGAAGAGCAAGTAAGGAGGGAATGCTATGTTGCGCAATGCTTTTGCTTATATCACACGTAAATGGCCCAAGTCTCTCTTGCTCTTTGCCATCATTCTCCTCATGGGGACCTTGAGCTTGATCGGACTCTCCATGAAGGGAGCGACCCAAAAAGCTTCATCGGAAAGCCTGGGATCCATCACCAATAGCTTCTCCATGCAGATCAACCGTAGGACCAATCCGGGAACCCCTCGGGGAGCTGGGAATCTCAGAGGAGAAGATATCGAAAAAATCAGCCAGGTAGAGGGGATCACCTCCTCCATCAAGCGGATCAATGCCATCGCGGATATCTTAGACCACGAGATCATTGAGACTGAAGAAACTCTGCAAAATCAATCTCCAGAGCGGGCCAAGCACTTTAAGAATACCTTGATGGTGACAGGGGTCAATGACTCTTCTAAAGAAGATAAGTTTGTCTCTGGAGCTTACAAACTGGTCCAAGGGGAGCATCTGACGGATAAGGACAAAAACCAAATCCTCATGCACGAAGATTTGGCGAAAAAGAATGGCCTCAAGGTAGGCGACAAGGTGCGTCTAAAGTCCAATCTCTACGATGCTGACAATGAAAAAGGAGCCAATGAAACTGTTGAAGTGACCATTAAGGGTCTGTTCTCAGGGAAGAACCAAGCTCCTCTAACTTACGCCCAAGAATTGTATGAAGATACCCTCATTTCTGACCTAGATACAGCTGCCAAGCTCTATGGCAATACTGTTCAAACAGCTACCTATGAGGACGCAACCTTCTTTGCCAAAGGGGATCAGGACCTCGATAAATTGATCGAAAAAATCAAAGCCTTGGATATCCCATGGAATTACTATGATTTGGTTAAGAGCTCTTCCAACTACCCAGCCTTGCAAAAATCGATTAGCAGCATGTTCCAAGTGGCGGACTACTTGTTTATCGGTAGCCTCATCTTTGCTAGCTTGCTTCTCACCCTTCTCCTCGTCTTGTGGCTCAATGCTCGTCGCAGAGAAGTTGGTATCTTGCTGGCTTTGGGACTCTCCAAGGTGCAGATTGCGGGACAATTCGTGGCAGAATTAGTCATGATCTCCATCCCAGCCTTCCTCCTCTCCTATGGAGTCGCAGGTCTTCTTGCCAAAGGAGTCGGAGATACGGTGCTTAAGAACGTAACCAGTGGCATTGCCAAACAAATGGCTCAAGAATCCTCTGCAGCCAACCTTGGTGGAGGAGCTGAGGCAGAAAGCTTCAGTAAGACCCTGACTGATATCCATATGGATATCCAACCGAGCCAATTGTTGGTGATTGTCTTGGTCGGTGGGCTCCTCTTGATCCTCGTATCCATCCTTTCTTCTCAATGGCTCTTGCATAAGAAACCAAAGGAACTCTTGGTGGATGTCGAATAAGAGATTGTTTCCTAAAATAGAAATAGGGTATAATAGGAGGTAGAAGAAGTTTCTTAGATAAAGGAAAGTGTATGAAGATACTAATCGTAGAAGATGAAGTCCTGATTCGCGAAGGGATGAGCGACTATCTCATGGAATGTGGCTATGAGGTTTTTGAAGCAGGTGATGGGCAGGAGGCCCTGGACCTCTTTCACAGAGAAGCGCCAGATCTGGTCTTGCTGGATATCCAGCTTCCTATCCTCAATGGCTTGGAAGTGCTCAAGACCATCCGGAAGACCAGCTCAGTCCCTGTCCTCATGCTGACGGCCTTCCATGACGAGGACTATAAGTTGACAGCCTTTGGAGAGTTGGCGGACGGCTACCTGGAAAAACCCTTCTCCTTGTCCCTCTTGAAGGTCCGTATCGAAGCTATTTTTAAAAAGCTCCAGCCTTCCCGGGTCTTCACCTATGGAGAGGCACGGGTGGATTTTGAGAGCTACACAGCCAGCCTAGCTGGGCAAGCCATCTCCATGAATGCCAAGGAGTTGGAAATCTTGGAATACTTGCTCCAGCATGAAGGCAAGGCCCGGACCCGCTCTCAGATCCTTGATGCCGTCTGGAAGGAGACAGAGGAGATTCCTTTTGACCGGGTGATCGATGTCTATATCAAGGAACTACGAAAAAAACTAGAGCTGGACTGTATCGTTACGGTGCGCAATGTCGGCTATAAATTGGAGAGACCATGACCAAACGGAGTATCTTTGCAAAGATCTTTCTGATCACCTTTGCCCTTTTCAGTGGCTTAGTCATCCTTCTACATGCTTCGGTTTACTTTATTTTCCCATCGACCTATATCGAGTCCCAGCGCCAGACGATTTTGAAAAAATCGCAGGCCCTGGCCAAGAGTTTCCAAGGGCAGGAAGAAGGAGCCATTGAGTCGGTCATCGACCTTTATTCCAAGACCAATGATATCAAGGTCTCGATCAAGGGCAAGGAAAAACAAAATGTCATAGAGGTTAAGGATGACTTACTCGTGAACCCTAACAGCCAGAATAATTCTCTGGTCATTGAAGAGCGAAAGATCCATACCAAAGAGGGGAAGGACTTGACCTTGCAATTCTTAGCAACTGTCGATTCCCAAAAGGAAGCGCGGGACATCAGTCTGGGCTTTCTCCCCTATAGTCTCCTTGCTTCCTTTGTTCTGTCAGTGATTGCCTCCTATCTCTATGCCCGCCTGATTTCTGCTCCGATCCTGGAGATCAAGCAGATGACCAAGCGGATGAAGCGCTTGGATCGGACAGCCAGTCTTCCCATTCATTCGCAGGATGAGATTGGCGTCCTCAAGCAACAGATCAACGATCTTTATCACCATCTCCTAGAAGTGATCGACAATCTAGAACAGCAGAAACAGGAAAATCTGAAGCTGGAGCAGATGAAGGTCGAATTCCTACGTGGGGCCTCGCATGAGCTCAAGACGCCTCTAGCCAGCTTGAAGATTATCCTAGAAAATATGCGGGATAAGATTGGCCGCTACAAGGACCGGGACCGCTACCTGGCGGTCTCCCTCGATATCGTCGATGAGATGAACCAGATCGTCCTAGAAATCCTGTCCCTGTCCTCTGTCCAAGAATTGGCTGGAGACAAGGAGTGGATCCAGCTGGATCAGGTCTTAGAGCAGATCCTCGACCAGTACAAGGTCTTGGCTCAATCCCGATCGCTCACGATTGACAATCAGATCCCAGCCAAACAAGTCTATATGGACCCAGCGATTCTGAAATTGGTCCTCTCAAATGTCATCAGTAATGCCGTTAAGCATTCGGATGCCGGTGGAGAGATCCAGCTCCGCCTCGAAGAGGAAGGGACGCACTTGGCGGTTGAAAATACCAGCCAGGAAATGGTAGAGACCGCTGAGATGCCAATGACCGCTAGCCGTCAGAAGAAGGAAGGCGGCTTGGGACTCTTCGTGGTCCAACACTTGCTAGACCATGAAGAACTGGCCTACCAATTTGACAAAACAGCTATGGGCTTACGCTTCCGTATGGAACTGCCCAAAGAGCCTCAAGAATAAAAAATAGCGAACAAGAGAAACTCTTGTTCGCTATTTTTATTTAATCAACCTTTTCGACCTTTAGCAATTGACCATGTTTTAATTCATAAATGGTATCCACATAGGTCAGGATGGAGCGGTCATGGGTGACCATGATGGCGCTCTTGTTTTTGGATTTGACTTCTTTCCGGATCAACTGGGCGATTTCTTGCCCTCGATCTGGGTCTAGGCTAGCCGTTGGTTCATCAGCCAAGATGACCTGCGGATTTCCGATGAAGGCTCGAGCGATGGCTGCCCGTTGTTTTTGTCCACCGGACATCTGATTCGGATATTGGTGGTAACAAGCTTCGATGCCAAGATCTGCCAGCAAGGCTTTGACTTCCTCTTGGCGTTTTTTCTTGTCCTTCTCCCCCTTCAATTTGGCCACCAGTTCTAACTGGTCACCGATTTTCATGTAGGAGAGGAGCTGGTGATCTTGAAAGATAAAGCCGAGCAATTCCAGGCGTTTTTGTGTCCACTGGCCTTGGTTGAGGCCAGTCAAGTCTTGGCCAGCGATAGAAATCCGCCCCTCGTCCGCTGATAAGAGTAAACCAGCGATAGCTAAGAGAGTGGATTTACCGGATCCTGAAGGACCCAAAATCGCGACAAATTCGTTGGGTTCGACGCTTAAATTAAGCTGGTTGAGGACATGGTGCATTTGGCTACCATCGGCGTAGGATTTTCTGATATTTTCTAATTCGATAATAGCCATCTTATTCTCCATTTCCACCAATGACTTCGATTGGATCTACTTTTTTGATTTTGACAAGGGACAAGGCACCACACAAAATAGAGGCCAGGATAAAGCTAACCGAGATGGTGAGGTTGTCCTTCAGGGTCATAAAGGAAGGGACGCTATTGGGTAAAAATGGCGCCATCATGGTTGCCAAGCCAAGCCCCAGCAGCACTCCGATGAGGGAGATGATGGTGAGCTGGGATAGTTGGACATAGGTAATCTGGCTCATGGACATGCCAATAGCCTTCAAGACACCGTACTGTTTCAACTTCTGCAGGGTGAGGATATAGAAGAAGACCCCAAGGATAGCAGAAGAAGCAAGCAAGAGAACCCACGTGATCATCCGTAGCGTCAAGTTTTGAGCCTTGTAGCCAGGGATTTTATCGATCACTTGCTTCTTATCTGCCACCATTAAGTTGCTGGCTAGATCGTTAGAAGTGATGCTTTTCTTGGTCACAAGGGTTTGGGCTTGCCATTGATAGCTTGGATCTGTTTTTTGCCGCAGGCCTGTGTAGGTATCCGAGCTGATAAAGCCAATCTCGCTATAGCCGTATTTGGCATTTTTCGCGAAGGCTACGACCTTGAGTTTTTGCTTAGAGGTTTTGTCAATCACGTGATCGCCGACTTGGATCCCCTCATCCTCTTTGAAAGAACTGTCCAAAATGACCTCGTTTTTCTTTAGGTCGGAGATCTTGAGGTCTGTATCTTCCATGATTGGATTGAGGATTTCTTCTTCGTTGTGATCGGTCGCGAAGTAGGTGATATCCAGAGTATTGGAATCCTCTGTTTTTGAGACGGTTGCTCGCTGGATGGACAAACCCGAATAGCCCATTCCCTCTATCTTTTGGACCTCATCTAAATCCTTCGCCGTAATAGTTGAAAAGGGGATAATCCCTTCTGAATCCGTCGAAAGGATGTAGTGCAGCGACCCATAGTTATCGATTTGGGCCGATACCGACCGCCCCAGTCCATTTGTCAGACCGGACAAAAACACCACCATAAACATGAGAATGGTAATGAGAAGTTCAATCAGGATAAACTTCTTGGGTTGGTATTTGATTTCATTCCATGCGATTTTCATATTCGTTCTCCTTTTAGCACGGAGGTGCTCGAGTAGCTTGGCACCTAAACATACTCTACCATCATACCACAACTGGAGGGATAATATGGGACTGGTGTTTGGGGAAGGGAGAGTAATGAAGAAAAGTTTGAAGCTCAAATCATAAAATAATATGTATGCTCTTGACAATTCTTATTAAAAGCGTTAGAATTCTACTATAAGTTGTTCACTTTTGAACAAATAAATTATAAACAAGGAGTCCAATTATGGCAGAAATTTCACTATCCCCAGAAGAACTCACCTCGCAAGCCGCTGTTTATTCAAACGCTCGCGATCAAATTGAAGCTGCTATCCAAGCAGTAAACAGTGCCAATGGAGAAATGCAAGCACACTGGCAAGGTAGTGCCTTTAATTCTTACCTTGAGCAATATCAACAATTACACGGTGATGTTGTTAAATTCCAAGAGTTGTTGACTTCTATTAATCAACAATTGGTTAGCTATGCTAATACTGTTGCTGAGCGTGACAACGCAGATGCATCTGGATTTGGTTTTAAAGGATAAGAAGACTCTGGAATGGAGGGATGGGATTACTTCCTATCCCTCTTTAATTTAGTTGAAATTTCGATAGAGGAGAGTAAAAATGTCAGATGCATCCTACTACCAAGGTCTAGCGAATCAAGAATCTCAAAAATATGAGCAAGCCATCGCTCAAAAGGGAGTGGTCGACGAAAAAATTACCCGCCTAGAGACTGCAAAGACAGATCTATCCACACAGATAGAAAATTTTCAAACAGGTATTATAGATGCCTTAGAGAACATAAAAGGGGAAGATGAATCTCAGTTCAAAGGTGATCGTAAAACGAAATATGCCGAACAGTATGAATTGGCAAATACTGCTGCTACGACTAATAAAACAAGCCATGATACAAATTTAACCAGTATAGCCAATATGATTGAGGAACTCCAGACGGAGTCTGCGAATCTACAGGCTGCAGCTGATACAGCCTATACTAATATGACGAATTATCAAGCAGCGGCAAATAACGCAACTTCATGATAAAGGATAGAAGGATCAATGGGAATAAAAGGAACAGATTATGGCACTTGGACCGGACTGACTTCTACAGTTAATTCAAGTGTCACAAATATTACAGATATTGCGGAGCTGAGTTTTGCAACTACAACGATGACGCCTTTTACATCTTTTAATGATGATATTAAATCATTTAACGAAGTAATTGGTGCTCTTAAAACATTTACTACTGATGATGTCACACATATGAATCAAGCTGCTGAAAACAAAGTGACAGATGACAAAAATCAGGCAAATGCTAAATAAGAAAGTTACCGGAAAGGAACTAGATAAATGAATGAGATGAGTAATTTATACAAAACGGCCTTGCATCAATTAGAAATTAGTGAGGATGATCAAGCTGTTCTAGAACAAGTTGGCTATTCCTTAGTCGGTCAAGCTGATGCTTTTCGTAAACTCCAACTGGTAATTTTTAAGAAAGAGTCTCTGTATAGTTACAGTAGTTTGCTTGGGACATCCGTTGAGATGGAGTTTGACTGGGACAGTTCAATAGCATGCTTGACGTATTTGGACTCGGAAGTCAAACTACCAATGAAAGACTTTATGCTTTGGCTATCCTATACGGACTTGCTTCTGGCCCCAGTTCTTCCTTTAGGAAGTTTGGTAGAGTTGGATCGCGACTTACTTCCTCAAGGGTTAGTTTCTGCCATGGAGGATGCAAAAGTTCCCTTTATGGCAACAATCATGGGGCGTAGGATTATCCCTGAACCAGATGATAAGGAATATATAGATTATATGGTGAGTATTTATCCCTATGGTATGAGATTAGATGTGGAACCATTGTTTATTCCAAGTTATTTAATTTCTCAGGTTATTCATAAAGGGTACAGCGATACGTTTGATCAAGACTATGTTGATCAGCAATTTCGAAAGGATTATTTCCAACATAATATTCTTTCCCTGACACATAGTACCGAAGGAGAAATCGATGAAAATTGATATGACAGAGGTTCAGAACCAAAAGACGTCCTTGTCTACCTCACAAACATCACTTTCAAATCAAATCGAAACAGCAAAGTCCTCATTTGTGAATCTGGTCAATTCGGAAAGTCTTAAAGGAGATGTCAAATCAGCAATTAATGCTAAGATTAGCAATCATCAAATTCCGCTGATGACGAATTTCTCTAACGCTATGACTCTTCTCTCTGCTCAATACGACAAAACGATTGAACAGTTTCAGACGACAGTATCCGAAACTGCGGCAGATGCAATTATTGATACAGACTACTTACAAGGAATCTTAGATGGTTTTTCAAGTATTGAGACCAGTATTTCTACTGTAGATGGACAAACAGCTAGTATTTATGAATCAATCTCTGACATTATTAGCCTAACTAATCCAGATGCTAGTACTATTACAACCCCCTTATCAGAAGGTAAAACCATTCTAACGGATACCAAAACAAATATGGAAAGCTTCAATGGTTGGAAGCGTGGTGATGACTACAGTAAATTATTGCAGATTCAGATGACTACTTTGGGAGGTTTAGCAGCTGCAGGCAAAACTTCTTTCACATCAAAAGAAGCTAAGGCATTTTACTACGAAGATGACTTTTTGAATGCTGTCAATCAAATTCAAGATTCTGTAAGTAATTCAACTCCAGTAAAAATGTTGAATTTAATATCAAAAACTGTTGATGGTTTATTTTTTGTGAAAAAAACAGCAGGGGAAATATCAGAGAATGAAAATTACAATCGCTTGTCCAATGGTATGGATTTGTTAGAGGGCTACTATGATTTATTGGTAAAAGGCGCAAGAAGTCATAGATCTCATCAAAGCATGGAGAGAGCAGGCTTTGATGGCCTAAATAAATTGTGGCAGAAATATAGTAAGGATGGTCGGAGTCTTCGAGACGTGCTCTATCATTCAAGATTAGGAAATAAATTTAGATCGGTGATGACCTCAATTACTGAGTCTAAGGCATGGAAGTATGTGAGCAAAATCAAAGATACAGTTGATATGATTGATGGTCCCCTCAAAAACGGCATTAAGATAGTTGGGAAAGGGCTCAACTTTGCTGGATGGACTTTAATGGCGGCTGAAGCTGGTTATCATGGAGTCAGTGCTTATAACAATAAAGGAAGTCGTGCTTATAAGAGTGTTGGTAAATCTGTCATCCATGCGGGTATAGAAACTATGAAGGATGCAGGACCACTGGAAGCGACAGCAATTGGAGCCAAAGCAGGTCCGTGGGGAGCAGCTGCCGGCTTTGCTTTTGGAACAATTAATAGTTTAGCTGGCGTCTTTTTTCCAAAAGGAAAAGATAAATTTTATAATACTATGGAGAACATGGCTTTTGATGCCTATGATGGGGCAGTTAAGACAGCAAAAAATGTTGGCAAAGCTCTCACCAGTGGATGGAAGACCGTTACATCTTGGTTTGGAGGTTAGGTGATGAAAAGAATAAGTATTTTCGATGCAGACTTTGAACGAAGTAAGAAAATCGTAACGAACGGAAAGTTTGTCTTAACCGCCGGTATGCCAAATCCTATTCATATGGGGATCATCAATCGCCTCTTTACGGTCTTATTTTGCATATTTATCTTTTTTGGAATTATGGTTTACTTTCTATTAATTGCTTTGCCAAGTAGTGTAGGTCAAAGTGGAGAAGTACACTATCTTTCTCATCAATCGGTTTCTTTGTTTCAAACAATTGGGGAAATAATGCGACCAATCAGTATTGTTTTCTATCTTATTTTCCTTTTTGGTTCTATCCCTGTTTTTTGGCCCAAGAAACGCTTGAGCAGTCAGATTTGGACCTATTTTCCTTTCTATTTTTCAATGTCAGTTTGTGCTTTTATATCAGGGTTTTATTTTGCCAGTGCGGTAACTTACGATGCTTATACAGTTGTGGGATTCTGGTTTCAGCTTGTCTTAGGAATCGTTCTCTTTTTCTGGATTATTACTAATAGTATCCAGAATCTGAAAAGGAGACTGAACGATGAAGAAGAAAAGTCAATTCTTAAGAAAGTGATGATGATTACAGTCGGAACGATGGTAGTGTTCTTTCCGGTATCACTGGTCTATCACCTAATGAATCAACTACCGGTCCTTTGGTATTTTTATATTTTTGGATTATTTTTGGTGGTTTGGTTTGTCATTGCTGGTTATTATTTTTCCCATATGATAAATATACACATTGTTCAAGCCTACTATATTCATAAGTATCCGATGGAATACAAAGAGTATCTGGGAATTAGTGACCGCGAATGGTACAGTAAATCCTATTATAAAAAATTGGTCAAAAGTGGTCAGTTAGTAGAAAATAAGTAATAGAAAGGTGTAAAAATATGAGTGAAAAATTATTGCCATTAGGAAGTATTGTTTATTTGGAAGGTGGCACTGTTAAAGTAATGGTTGTTGGTCGAGGTGCCGTTTTAGAGCAAGAAGGAACCAATGTTTATTCAGACTATGTAGGAGTAGTATATCCTAGAGGAATTAATCCTGAAGATGCGGCGTTTTTCAACCATGAAAGTATTGAAAAGGTTGTCTTCAGAGGTTTTGAAGATGAAGAAGAGATTCGGTATATGGAAGTCTATGAAGACTGGGAAAAAGGTTTGGATATACCGAAAATGAAAGTTGAGGATTGAGTTTAGCAATCTCAATTATGATTCGCTATAAATTAAAAATCGCTTGAATAAAAGCGATTTTTAATTTACGATTTTAATGTTTCTGAGACTATAATAAAGTAATTGCTAAGGGATGGTAAAAATAAGGCTGTTCATTATCTCGTTGAAGATGGTGAAATTAGTGGTCTTTAGGAGATACACTTGTCAGACGGATAGTTTCTATTTATTAATAATGTTTATTAATTGATTTGTATTCAAACACGCCCAATCATACGTTTGAATATTACGATAATTCGTGATAAACTAAAATAGTTAGATTCTATAAATTTTTTGATAGTATTTATTCACGTTTGGTGAGTAGTGATTACCTTTTTAACTTTGGAAATTTACTAGTTTTTTAATATAGAAAGCAGAGATAAAGTGTTGAAAAAAGTCAGTCAATTGTTTTTGCTACTGATGCTGTTATTTTATTCAGGAAGTACTGTTCATGCTAAAGATGGTGAGCTGGAATTAAAAACAGACTCAGTGACGCAAAAGAAGCAGCGTTCTCAAGGTAATGAGATTGAGCACATGTATGCGCCGAACTTGTTCATGGACCGAATAGAGCAAGAAGCGACAAAAAATAAGACAAACGCACAAGAAATCATTAAAATTGCCAATCAATCAAATTTCAGTAAAAAGGAAGTGTCGAGCGGAGATGGTGTAGATACGAAAGCCTATCGTCAGACTCTATTTCAAAATTACCAGGTTGCTGATAATATCAAGGTAGATAGACAAGAATCGGGAACAACGATGATCTGGTCAATTCTTGGTATAGTCTTGTTTATTGTGGCAATGCTATTAAGTGGCATTTATTTAGGAAGGATTTTTCATGGGGGAAGACTATTTAAACGCAACGATTAGATATAAGGACAAGGAAATCGATATTCGATTTTCTAAGACCTTATCTTTACAAGAAGTCAAGGAGTTAATGTGTTCAAATGATCTAGATAAGCTATTGTCTCTTCGTCAAAGCAATTGGTATTTAGATGTTCAAGGAAAGCTATTGCGGATAGAGCAACATAGAGCGTTGAAGGAGTATCCGTTAGGAAATGGAGACGTGCTGGAGGTAATCATAAATGACTGACAAAATTGATATTAAACATAGTAAGGAAAAGGTTAAGGTCGTTTTGGCACCAAGCCATTTTTCTAGACCAAAACTAGCAACTATTGAAAATTATTTGGATGCGACAGTGACATTAGAAGAGAATGGTTTCTTAACTCTACTGTATGATAAGCCAAACTTTTCCTATAGTCTGAAGGATCTTATCGCTGAAGAAATGACCGAGGTCAAGCGTTTGGAATTGGCTCAAAAGATGGAGTCAATCACTTTTTCTGAGCATAGCTTTAAGGTTCCTTACATTCATCCAAAAAATATCTTTTTACAAGGAAGTGTCATCAAAATTCTTCATTATGGTTTAGAAGGAATTATGAATCCAATTCCCTATACTTCAGAGACTTTCTTGATGAACTACAAAGCTCTGGTTGTCTCTATTCTTCGACCAAAGCTTGATTTTGAGCTTTTGGTGAATGGTATTTCGGCTATTAGTGACTCACTAGTACAAGATATTATCGCCTGTAAGACATATGATGAAGTTGTAAAATATATCAATGAAGCGTATGACAAGGCCTATCAAGAAGAAAAGAAGACCAAGATTGTAGTCTCAAAAAGAAATTGGCGCATTTTTTCCATTGGGATGGGGATTTTTTCTGTGGCGACGATTACTTTAGGCGCTTTCGCAGCATATTTTTATTTTTGGTCTATTCCTGTTCAGAAAGCAACTGTCAGTGCACAAAGTCAGTTTATCTCTAAACACTATGATGATGTGGCTGATGAATTACAAGAATTCAAGGTGAATCGCTTAGGGAAGGAAGCGAAATATGTTTTAGCCTCTTCCTACGTTCATTTAGATGACTTATCTGAAGAGCAGAAATCAAGTGTTTTGAATACAATTACTCCATCTAGCGAAGAGAATTTGTTAGATTATTGGATCTATCTTGGAAGGGGAGACTATAAAAAATCTCTCGATCTAGCTCAGAATATTGGAGATGATCAGTTGACCCTCCATGCCTACACGAATTTGTATGAACAGACCCGTGAAGATAAAAACATGAAGGGTGCGGACAAACAAAAGAAATTGAGTGAATATCGCAAGGAAATTGAGGAACTCTCTAAAAAACTAGGGGTAAAAGTGGGTAACGAAAAAGATGAGTAGGGAAAATAATAAATTATTTAACAATACAGAAAAGGATCCGACGGCTAGTGGTATGTTGGACCAAATCAAAGTAGTTATATTTGGTGATAAATTTTCTTTGCTCACTTTTACAGAGGGAGACAGTGCTGAAGAACAGGGACTTTCTTTCAATGTAAATAATGGTAAAATATACTCTAATGGACAGGAGTTAGCTACTGGAAAAAATATCATTGGAACGAAGACGGTCTATGTACTGGATGAAGGGCAGAATATTTTTGTCAGTTATATGTCGCCTCCGGCTGAGGATTTTGTCATCTCAAAAGAGAAAGAGTCAGATCTCAAAATTCAATCAAATACCTATGTCCTATTTTCCAACGGTAAAGTGTACGTTTATCCAAATGGCAATGTTTTCTACCTAAATGACCAATTGGGTACTGCTGATGTGATTGCTGATTTTAAACAAGGGGATAGTCTTTTTGTTGAGAACTACCTTGTAGAGTTTTTAGAGGATCAGTGGAAAATTTCCTCATTTGTGGAAAAACCACATTTTAACAGCCAAACCATATTATTAAAAGCTAAAAGCTCTATCTATCCTGCTAATTTTCCAGTTTATCGGCGGAGTCCGCGTGTGCTACCTACTATCTACGATAAGAAACAGAGAATTGAAAAGCCCAAGAATCCACCGACAAAACCAAAAAATGCGATTTGGCGAGCAATCGTTCCTCCTATTGGTATGGTAGCTCTTTCTGGATTAGTAGTCGTTTTAATGGGAAGAAATGCTATTATGATGCTGAGCATGGGGGGGATGAGTATCCTTACTGCAGCTTTCTCCATTACAAGCTATTTTTCTGATAAGAAAGAGTACAAACAAAAGAAGATTTCAAGGGTTGAAGATTATGAGTCGTACTTATTGAAGCAAGTATCTACTCTGCAAAAACACTATGCAGAAGAGAAGAAAATCCTTTTTTATCAGCAACCGAATATAGAAACGTTGATTGAAATGATCAAGCATTACGATGAACGTCTTTATGAACGCTTGCCTTTCAATGAAGATTTCATGACGGTTTCACTAGGATTGGGTGAGATGGATAGCCAGCTTCAAATTGATTATCAAACGGACTATTTAACCAAAGATAAATTAACTATCTTTTCTCAAGATTTATTAAAGACCTATGAGAAACAAAAGGGAGTTCCTGTCACCACTACACTGGCTGAAAATATTGTTGGACTTGTGGCTAAACACGATATGGGGCAGTTGTTCATTCAGCAAATTTTGTTGCAAATTGCTGCTTTTCACTCTTATCATGATGTGATCTTTGTTAATTTGAGCTCCCAAGAAGATTATGATCAAATTTGGAAGAAATGGAGATTTTTACCTCATTTTCTATTACCAATGATTAATGTTCGTGGATTTGTTCATGATGATCGGACAAAGGACGCTGTGCTGACAAGTCTGTATCAAGTACTGCAGTCTCGTTTTCAAGAAACTGACCAAAAGAAGAGGACCTTTTTGCCTCAGATCGTAATTGTCATTTCAGATGATCGATTGTTATCTGGACATGCGATTAATGAGAGCCTTTCAAGACCGGACTTGGCTTCCTTTGGGGTGACAGTTATTTGGGTTAAAGAAAGTCGGCGTCAATTACCGGAGATGGTTACCACACTGATTGATTTGAAAAATGGAGATACCGCTACATTAATCAATAACAGGGGACTATATGTCAATCAAGATTTCACTCCCTACCCTATGAATAATGATTACGAGCCAGCTATTCGTCATCTAAGCAACCTTATTCATGAGGAAACGCAGAAGAATGCGCTCCCTGATGCAATTACTTTCTTAGAGCTTTATAATGTAGAACATGTCGATGATTTGAATATTGCCAGTCGATGGGTCAATGGCGATACGTCTAAGAGCTTGGCAGTTCCGCTTGGAGTGCGTGGTAAGGATGATATTGTCCAATTAAACTTGCATGAGCGTGCTCATGGGCCCCATGGTCTTGTGGCGGGTACAACGGGATCTGGTAAGTCTGAAATTCTGCAGTCTTATATGCTGTCGTTAGCATTGAATTTTAGTCCAGAAGATATTGGCTTCCTTCCAATTGACTTTAAAGGTGGGGGGATGGCAAACTTATTTAAAGATTTACCACATCTATTGGGTGTCATCACGAACTTAGATGGAGCAGGGATTCAACGTGCCCTGGCTTCAATTAGAGCTGAGTTGCAAAAACGTCAACGTCTATTTGGAAGATATGGAGTTAACCATATTAATGGCTATACCAAATTATACAAAGAGGGACGTTCAGGAGCCGAGGGAGACTTCCCTACAGAGCCACTGCCTCATCTATTCCTGATCTCGGATGAATTTGCTGAGTTAAAGCAAAATGAACCGGAATTTATGACGGAGCTGGTATCAGCGGCACGTATCGGACGTTCTTTGGGGATTCACTTGATTCTTGCTACTCAAAAACCTTCTGGGGTTGTCAATGACCAAATCTGGTCTAACTCTCGGTTTAAATTAGCATTGAAAGTTGCGGAAAAAGCTGATTCAAATGAAATTATCAAAACTCCAGATGCTGCAAGTATTACTCAGCCAGGTCGTGCCTATTTACAAGTCGGCAATAACGAAATTTATGAGCTCTTCCAATCAGCTTGGAGTGGTGCGCGCTATGCACCTACAGTAAAATCACGAACCGAAGAAGTTGATAATCGAATTTGGTTGATCAATGAGTTGGGGCAATATGAACTTGCAACGACAGATCTCTCTTATTTAGAAGAAGAAACTGTAAGTATTGATCCTAACGCTGACGAAACGGAACTTGATGCAGTTGTTGAGTATATCGCACAATATGCAAAGAGTATCGACCTTCGTATGCCAACAAAACCGTGGTTACCTCCTCTTAAAGATGAGATTACCTCACCACTTTTAGTTCCAAAATGGACAGAACATAAACTCCATAAGGCTCCTTTTGCTTTAATGGATGTACCTTCAGAGCAAGCGCAACATGTGTTAGAGTTTGATTTGGAAGAATTCAGTCATAGTATCATTTATGCTTCACCAGGATTTGGTAAATCTCAAGCGCTTCAAACGCTAGTCATGAACTTCGCTCGATTGAATAGTCCAGCTCAGATGCATTTCAATTTATTTGATTTTGGAACCAATGGGCTATTCCCGTTGAAAGGCTTGCCACATGTAGCGGATATCGTCAATTTAGATGATTCAGAAAAATTATTGAAGTTCTTGAAGGCTTTACAGAAGGAAATTCAAAAACGTCGAGATCTATTGGCTGAATATGGCGTCACTTCCATTGAACAGTATGAGCAAAAAACTGGTCAGTCTTTACCATTTATTTTAAATATTGTAGATTCATATGACACCGTTCGTGATCATCCTTTGGAAAGCTCTATTGAGTCAGCTTTCCATCAGGTGCTTCGAGAAGGGGCAAGTTTAGGAATTTATTTGATTGTCACAGTCCTTCGGAATACGACTATGAAGTTAAGTATGCGAAGCAACTTTGCTACTCAATTTGTCTTGTACTTGGTAGATAAGGATTCCAAGAAAGATCTGATTGGCTTTGATGCTCTTGCTGACCAAGTAATCCCTGGTCGTGGTCAGATTCGATTTGATGAACCAATTCGATTCCAAGTTTATCTTGCAACTGAAGGTGGTTCAAATCTTGAACGATTGCAAAGTCTTGAGACTGCCATTGAATCAATGGATCAAGCATGGGATGGACCTCGACCAGAAGCTGTTCCGATGCTTGCAAATGAAATCACGTTTGAAACATTTGAAGACGATCCTGCTGTTCATAGTGAACGTCAATTATTCAATATTCCAATTGGTTATGATAAAGAAACAACATTGCTTCGCTCGATCGAACCAATGAATTATGACTTTATCCTGTTGATGGACGATACGCCTTCTCAGACGTATAGTCTGGAACGGACGCTATTATCTGCGTTTTCAGCCTTTTCTGGAAAAGTCAATCGCGTAGTGGTAGACACCGACGGACGATTTACTGGAATGAATGACTACTTTGATACTATCATTGAGGAAGCTACGATGGGTCAATTCCTTAATGAGCTATTAGGAATTATTCAATCAGGTATGCGTAGAGAACAACCAATGTTTGTTTATCTGCCTGATATTAACTTAACTGGCGACAAGATTATGCTGACGGATAAAGATGTCAATACTTTATTTACAAAATCATCAGCGGTAAACATTCATTTGATTTTCCATGGTTACCAAAGCGGTATCGTTACTAAATTTACACCATTCTTCAAGAGATTACGACAAAATGTCCCAATGGGAACTTTTGGTACTACCTTTAATGAGCAAAAAGTGGTTCCTGGTCGTACTAAATACAATGAGCCATTGGTGGAACTCAATGAGACTCAGCTATTTATTGGTAGAGATGTGTACCGTCTGAGAATACCACAAGACAAGTAGATACAGAAAGTTTCCATAAGATTTTCTGAATGTGTTATAATAGAAGAAACTCTACAAGCGATTTTGTTTCTACTGCTTGTGGGGAATAGCATCATTTATATTTTTTGATGATAAGGTAAAATCATTTTAGGAGAAAAAGCCATAATGAGTATAAATAAAATTAAAAAATACTTACTTGGAAAAGGGTTGATTATTTTATGTTTGGTGATGACGGTTGCTATTCTTGCCTATATGGCACAGTCAGATAAACTTTCATTTGTTCTTGGAAGTAAGGAAAAGACACACCTTCGTATTGGGATTGTAAACCAGGACGAAGGGGATCAACTAAACAATGTTTCCTACAATTTTGGTGAAGATTTTACAAAATTGTTAGCAAAAGATGAAAGTGGAAAAACTAGTTGGAAAGTCATGTCTAGGGACCAGGCGGAGAGTCAATATAAAGATAATTCGCTAGAGGCAATTATTTATATTCCAAAAGACTTTTCACATAATGTCTTACAGCTGTCTAGTTTTAATCCTGAAAAGGCTAAAATCACCTACAAAGTAAAAGAATCTGTCAAAAAAGAACAGTCGCTTGAAATGGCTCAGCAAGTAGGAGAATACGTTAACAGCTTAAACCAGGAAACCATTCGTTTGTACTTTACAAGTGTCATTAATAATCTTGATGATGCTAAAATTCAGATGAATACTATTGTTGGTGATGAGTCAAATATCTATAACTCTTTGACTACGTCAATCTTACAGCCAGCTGATCAAAGTATAAAATCCTTAGATACGATCCCTTCAATAGCGGAGAGTGTTCAATCTTCTAACAGATCTTTCGAACAGTCTGTATTAAATTTTAAAACCTCGACTACGGATTTATTAAAAGCAAATGCAGAATCTCTGCTTGGCCAGACTGATTCGATTTCAAAATATAAAGCAGTGCAATCACAAGTTGCTAATCATAATGCCCAAGTTGCAGGCAATTCTGCTAAGAATCAGTATGACAAAGATAACAATTTGTATCAAAACTTATACAATAGTACAAATGATTCTTTAAATATTTTTGGAAATACTGAGATGCCGACAGATCCAAATATCCCACCATCTTATTTAGTACAATTATCTCAGCGTATTGATAACTACAATCAAAGAATTAATGGTTTCCAAGCGCAAGTTACTCAAACTCAAACAGAATTAACAGCGTTAAAGACGTCTTTAGAGGGTTCTCGTACGCAGATTTCTCAGAACTACTTTGATGGAACAATTGTAGACACCTCTACTTTGGGAGATAATGAGTCTGATATTACGAAAGCTGTCAGTGCTGGTGTAGATACAAATAGTGTAAGAGAAGCATTAGCTAAACAGGTGGTTTCGACTTTATCAAGCTCAGATAGATTGCCTGGAGACTATGACAATCAAGTCAATAGCACCATTGCCTCCATTAGTGTAAACCCAGCTGACTACGCTAGTCTATTTACTAAACTTAAGGAACTGGGTGCTTTAACAGACGCACAAATCGCTTCATATAATTCTAAATTAAACTTATTGACACAGTACGCTAGCGTGAAAGGTTCGACTACAGGGTCAATGCCAGGTTATACATTTATAACAGTTGCTAATGATGTATTACCATCAACTGACTCAAAAACAGTGACATTGGATAATGTCTATCCAGAAGTAACAACTGAGAAAAGTGGAACAAATAAATACAACGCTACTCCAATTAGTGTTGCAAATGTTCAAGTTCATGGAGCTAAGTCAGCTACGGTAGTTCCAAGTACAGCAACCATTTCAGATCCAACCCCTATTCAACTGCAAATCCAGTATACTCCTGATTATGGTCTAAACACGATCTCGTTCGATCTTCAGGTTGGTAGTGAGAAGATACCTATGCAGTACAGCTTCTTCTATGACAAGAATAAGGGTAGTGAAGCTTTGATTCATAGTGATTTGTCCACTGTTTTTGAGCAACTTTCCCGAATCGATACGGCAGCAACGACCGTTAAAAATATCTATGGTAGTCCATCCTCGTCCTATGCTGTTGATGTTGCTAATCCAGCAGGTGACTCTATTGCTAAGATGTATGGAAATATTTCGGCAACTTCTGTGGCCGATAAATTACAACAAAAAGATGTTGATCAATATCGGAAATCAGGAATTGACTTATATGTTAAGTTGAGTATGCAGATAAACCAGCTTCAAGCACAGATAGATTCCCTTCCGCAACTTCAAGGTGCTGAACTTCCAAATAATTACTTTACAGCCAGTATCGAAGATCTAACTAAATGGTATCAAGCGGCAAGTGCTAAGCTAAAACAAGAATATGAAGAATGGCAGAAAAATGGTCCAGAACTCATAGAAGTTTCTGCAACAAATTCAGGAGATGGCTTAGCAACTAATAAGATCTATACAACTGATGAAAGTAGTGACGGTTTGCTTGATATTGTTACCAGACTTGCATCAAGCACTAAAAACACATCTGAAACGATTAACTCAAATGGAAGTGTAATCGGTTCTATGGAAACACAATTTAACTCATTATCAGAACAGTCTAAAAAAGTTCAAGAAGAAGTGAAGCAAGTTCATCAACAAACCGAAACGCTCATTAAGAATCAGAGCAAGAATATTGAAGAGAGCACGGAATTTAATAAAAACTTCCAAGGTGTACTTTCAAATGCTCGATCAAATGGAACAGATAACCAAGCAGTTCTTAACTTCTTGGCAAAACCAATTGTAACTGAAAAGACTAATCAATCGAGTGTTTTGTCAACTACGCCAATATGGGCCTATCTACTTGTTATTTTGCTTCTAACAAATATCGCTACTGGATTGATGATCAGAGAGTATTCTCGTCAAAAAAGAGAAGAAGCTGCTGAAAAAGAAGAAGAGGAACACTTTGAATAGGTGTCATTCTGCTGTCTAAGATTGCTTCTAGATCAATGGTAGTAGACGATAGAAACTAGATTTTGAGAGAGGACCTTTTGGTTCTCTCTCTTTATAATAGAAGGAGTATGGTATGGTTTTTGTTACCTTATTTATTATTTTAATGCTTGTCATTCTTGTTTTCGTTGTAGGGATTGTTTATTGGGCCGTCAGTTATGCTCAGAAAAGCAATAAGGTGTATCAGGCTTTTGCTTCCTTGCATGGTTACCAGTTCGATCGAGCGCAGGGGAATGACTATTACAGAGATTATTCGAAGAAGAAGATGGATCAGGATCGGACCATCACTCCCTTCCAAAGTCCCTTTGTTGAAAAATATGCCAACTTTACGTACTATCCCTTTGGCCGTGGTCATGAGCGAAAGGTGGCCTATGTGATCTCAGGTGCCTACAAGGACTGGCAATTTAGAGCCTTTACCTATCATTTCGTAGGCAATACCATGGAGCAAACTGGGCCTGGTGGAGTCTTCAGTGTAGTCATGATTGAGTGTCCTCAGCCACCGCAGGTCCAGCTGCCAGAGCAAGTCTTTTATGAGAATGGTGTTTTGTGCGCCTACCAGCACGAAAATCTCAATGTAGAAACCCTTCATGATCGGATCGAAAAATTAGGAGAGCTGGCAAAAGGCTTGTAGGATGAGCTGTCAGTAAGAATTCTTCAAAAAAGTCCACTAGGATGATCGAAATAAGAGGCTGGGACAAAAGTCCTAGCCTCTCAATTATTTTGGGATTGTTTAACAAGACGCAGTGGTTGAGTGGGCTCTACTACGCTGATTTCATCAGCTTTTACAGCCCTACTCAACTGTGCGGAGGTGGGACGACGAAATCGAATTCTAACGAATTACCGATTTCTGTCCCACTCTCTCTTGTGCCCAGATCCATTCTGCCATCTAGCATTTATGGTATACTAGTTCTATGTAAATTTCCCCGATCCTATGAGTCTAGGACTGTTTTTACAAGTGAGTGAAAGGGGTCCGAGTTTTTTGTAGGAGAGGGAAAATAATAAAATTTTAGGAGTGTAAAATCATAATGGGTAAAATGAAAAAAATAATGGCTGCGGTTCTTCTGTCTCTTTCTTTGGTTCTGTTAGCGGCTTGTGGTACATCTTCGGCTAAGCTCGAAGGGGAATGGAAAGTCCAAACAGGCGATAAGAAAAATGGTGTGCTGGTCTTTACCAAAGACACTGTGACAATAGACGGAGAAGAATATCCCTATAAACAAAAGTCTATTGAGAAAAAAGGGAATCTTGTATACTACAAAATCGAGCAAAATGGTGAGTCTTATTCTGTGATTTTCCCAGATCAGGACAGAAATGTTGCCATCATGATTCAACCGAGTTCAGAAAAGGATGATTTGAGCGGACTCTTGCTGTATGCGATGAATAAAAAAGAGCAACCAAGCTACGAAGACTATGCCAAGAAATACTTGGAATAGACTGGGGTGAGAAAGGGACAGATATGTTTTTTAGAAGACGTCGTTTTTATTTGAATCAATATTATGACAAAGCCATTTATTATGATCGTAAAACCCACGAAGTTTTAGAAGCTCCAAAGAGCAAGCTGTTGGATACAGAGAAATCGAGCAGGATGAATCGGCATATTCCTCTATTAGTTGTTTTCTTTATGTTTAGCGGGGGTGGCATTTCTTCCTTCTTTAGTCTATTTTTACAAGGAACTTATAGCATGACTACTTTTTGGAGTGTTATTCTTATCTGGATAGCAGAATTTGCTTTTGTCACTCTCCTTGTAGAACGAGCCTTGTATAGAAATGTCAATATAGCTCAAGTGACTACCCAAACGGTTTGTCTGACTACTATGATTTATCCCGATGACGAAAATCAAGACGAAGAGGAAAAGACGGAAAAAGGTTTTAGTAAAGGTGCTTTTTTATATTTTAATGCACTCTTATTTACTATTCCTGCAGTAGGTTTCTACTATGTCTATGATTTTATTTCCCGCTTTAAAGACTTGTTGGGGCAACCGATTGGAGGAGAGATTTTTAAGATTATATTTGCAGGTCTTTTGTTGGGAGTTGCTTTTGTTGGGTTCAATCAAAATAATTTCGTTAGAATCTTGAAATTGTCACAACGGTTTGAGGAGGGGGAAATTAGTGTGATATGTAGAGCTGATGACGATCTAGATGTCTATCTAAAAGTGAGGATGGGAACAGATCAAGAACCTATCATCACCGAACTAGAGAAGGATAAAAACCAAGTTTTGAAATAGAAGGAAGAAAATGGACATGATGGAAAAAGTAATGAAAGGAAAATAGTTTTCTTGGATAAAATCAATCAGTCCATTCAAGGAGGGGGAGTTCATGTCAAAAGCTTCAAAGAAAAAGAAAGTAGTGATCGAAGAACGCTACCACGGCCCTTTGATTACAAATGGGGTTAGTTTAGGCTATATCAAGCTTCTACCTTGGATTACACTAGCAGTCTCTTTTATAGGATTTTTTGGGACGACCTATATCGATTATATTGGCATTTATAAAATCTTGTTCATTATTTGCATGGTTATTAGTGGTGTAGCAATCCCACTCTCTTTCTTCGATCGTTTTATTGTGAGATTTAAGAGTTTTATCTATCTTTTTGTTTCCTTACTTGTTTTGATTTTAAACGTTGACATGACTTTTACAGGCTTGGTTATGCTAGTTGGTAATGACGGGATCTATTCAGGCTTGGCACTTATTTACAATCTCGTAGCTCTATGTATCCTGCTTTTTTCTACAGGTCTCTACTCCTGGTATTATCTTCCTAAAAATCAGGGGAAAATCTGGGCTTTCAACCGGTGGGAGACTTATGATGGTAAAGAAAAAGGCAAGAAGCAAGAGCGATTGTTTAATGTTGGAGTTGCTTTTGTAGCTGTATTGTTAGCGCCAGCTATTATTACTGGCTACATTGAGAATGTCTTTGGTGTTTTCTTGGGCATCTTGATGAATCTCTTTTTACCAGCTCTCATAGTGGATGGAGTCCAGGCGGCGCTCTATGTACGCAAACACCCAGAATATGAAGAGTAGTTTTTTCATTTTGAAGCTTGTTCCTAATGGATAGGAGATTTTAAGAACTTATTTTCATGATTAGAAAGAGGTATGTATGTTTTTTCTGAGACGTCGTCGTGTCTTTATTGGCGAATGTGATGGTCAGGCGGTCTATTATGACCAAAAGACCGGAGAGGCTTTAGCCGCTCCTAAGAGCGTCTTGCTTAATACTGAAGGGGCTCGAAAGACCAACGCCTACATTCCTGAATTGGTAATTTTCTTTATGGCTGGTGGAACGGGAGGCTTTGGCTTCCTTGCGGCTATGAGTATAGGAGTTTACAACTGGACCAGTCTGACTTTTATTCTATTATTGTGGTTGGCAGAGTTTTTGTTCCTGTTTGCGATTCTTGAACGAGGACTATATAAAAATGTTCGCAAGGCCCGGCCGACGACAGAGAAGGTCTTTTACTATGCGGCTTCTCATAACTTGATGGTGGGGGAAGATAACTTTGATCCAGCTAAGTTGTCAACAAAAATCTTCCGATTCGTTCGTTTTCTAATCATTGCCACTAATATCTACTTGTTCTATGTTTTTTATAGCTGTACTCAAAAATTTGGTCAGGAGATTGAACTAGGTAATGAATTCTGGATGGGTGGATTATTATTCTATGTACTCGTGTTAATGTATAACCAAAACAATCCAGTTCGTTTTGTGAAAATTATGAAGCTATATAGCCAAGGGAAAGTGCTCTTTAAGAAAGAGCAGGACGACAGTGGAGAGTAAGGAATGAAAAGAATTGGTTTATTTGGAGCTGATTTTGAAGACAGTAAAAAGATCGTAACCAGTGGCAAGTTTTCACTGACTGCAGGAATGCCAAATCCCATTCATATGAGCCTTCTTAAGCGTATCTTTACAGTTTTTATTGTCGGAATATTTATGTTCGGGATTTTGATTTATGTAAATCTTTTAGCAGCTCCACAAGGAATTGCGAGTGATAAAGACCTACATTATATTTCTTATGAATCTGCTGTCTTAATTAGCAAGATAGGAAGTTTTTTGTTCCCAGTGAATTTACTTTCTTATTGTACATTTCTATTTGCTCTATTCCCTATGTTCTGGCCGAAAAATAGTCTAAATCGTCAAGTCTGGACCTACTTTCCTTTTTATTTTGCAATGGGCTGGGGCGGATTTGTATCCGTGAGTTATTATGCAAGTGCTGTAGCCTTCGATGCCTATACTCTGCTGGGGTTCTGGCTTCAGTTGATTGTGGGAATAGCTTTCTTTTTCTGGATAGTTATCAATAGTATTCAGAATATCAAGAGACGATTGAATGATGAGGAGCCAAAACCAATTCTGAAGAAAGTCCTGTTGATGACACTAGGAATGATGGCCCTTCTTTTTCCTGTATCTTTAGTTTATTATCTGGTAAATAAGTTACCAATTTTGTGGTATTTTTATCCTTTAGGCTTGTTGTTAATTGTTTTGTTTATTGCTTATGCTTATTTAGTGGCTTTTCTAATCAATGTACATATTGTTCAAGCCTACTATATTCATAAGTATCCGATGGAATACAAAGAGTATCTGGGAATTAGTGACCGTGACTGGTACAGCAAACGCTATTATAAGAAGTTGGTCAAAAGTGGTCAGTTAGAAGAGGAGTAGTAGGATATGAACCGTCAGTCAGAAGCATTAAATAAGGACTATTTTCAAGCGCTGGGTTCCACGCGAGCTTCTGTGAGAATGTTGAGTTTGGCCTGGGCTGGTTTGTTTGTAGGGAGCATCGACCTGACTCATCTATACTTTTTTATCAAGGAGCATTTCACTGTAGATCCCTTTTCGAATGTTCCTTTTCGCTTTCTATGTCTCCTTCTATTACTCATGCTGGTCTGTCAAATCATGTCATTCAGCAAACCATTCATCTACAAGCATCAATTCTTTAGTACTGCGATGCTCTTTGTACTGATCAATGGGATCCATCTCTCATTAGTTTTAATGGATTATATTCTCACTATTTTAACGAATGAGGTTCTAAAAGATTCGCTGATCTACTCGTTGATTTATTGGTTGAGTTTTACTGTTTTATTTATCGGTTTGACAGTTTATAATGTCAGCTGGTTAAAAAAGCAATTAGGACGAGGCTTTTCAGAAAAACGAGCTGCCGGGAATTCTATCGCCACCTCTAGTGTCTTTAGCAAATCCTCCCTCTGGCTTATTTTCGGAATCACTTTGTTAGGCGGGGGGCTGGCTAGTTTATCCGGTTATTATGTGCAAACATTTGGGGTTGTGAGTAACGTAGTGTTTACTTCAGCTTTTTCAAGGTTAATCGTCGAAGTTGGCTATCTCCTTTATCTAAGAAGTAAGGATAAGACCTATTGGGAAGAAGGACCGAAGGAAGACCAGAGTCAGTTCTTTTTGAAAACCATAGATCTCAAAAAGGCCAAGCACCGCTTGACTACAGAGGTTGTCTTATTTTTGACTCTAGCAGTTTCTTTAAAAATATTGAATATAGATGCTGAACATAGCCCAAGCTGGCTCATAGTAACCATAAGAATTTTTGGATATGCCATTCTGTTGGATGCTACGATCAGTTTCGTTTATTCTCAGATAAAAAAGAAGAGATAGGGTGAAAGAAGAATCAGAAAGCCTTCTTTGACTATTTGGAAAGAGGTGGTAAGAGTAATGTTAGATAAAATGAAACAGTTTAAGTGGTTGATAATAGTATCTTTTATCTTATTAGTCATTCCTTTGTATCTTACTTTTAAAAATTCTCAAGAATCCAGTACTCTAAAAACAGCTTTTGAAAAACAGGATAGAATCGAAGCTCTTCATTATTTAATGACGTCGGAAAAGTACGCATCTCAAATACGTAAAGCGGGATACATCATTCCATCTGATGGCGCTATTCGTCTAGATGGAGTCATTTATCCACTTGAAATAGAAGGAGATGTACATTTGAAAATCAGCCCTCCTCAGAAAGATGCAAAAGATTTTCAGTTATTTTTCGTTACACAAGTTAATGATAAACAAACATATGTAGCTTTCGTGTTAGATAAAGACCTTAATTTAGTTTATTCTAACTATTCTCAGGATAACGACAGTGGAAAAAGAGAAGGAGTCTCTATCTCGCAATCCGAAGAAGAGCGTCTGTTGAAAATTGTTCGAGGCGAGATTGACGGTTTCATGGAAAATATATATCGGATCTTATATGCCTAAATATAGATATAGGTGCTGCTACAGACATTCGTGATTGTTCGAGCCCCTTCTTTGCTTTTTGTTTTATTTAAAAATGAATCTTAAAGTGTGAGTACCCATTCAAGTTGCAAGAAAGGAAGACAAATGGTAACACCCCTGATATTTATTATTTCTCTCGTCTTACTTTTACGTCGTTTTAAAAGCAAACGTTCACGAAAGATCATTGGCTTCTTATATGCATCATTTGCAGTCTGGTTTGTTTATTCGATTTTTACTTATGGAAGCTACACCCTCCAGCCTGGTCAAAGTGTTCAATTGAGAGTTTATCCAAATACGGACCAGCTAGAGTATAGTTCGGAACTTCATTTTAAAAAATTAGACGATGCGAAATTAAAATTGTCCGGTCGAAAAGGTTGGGGAATGAAAGACAGTAATATAGTCTATAATGTTGAAAATCAAACAATAACGGAGCTAATTTTTTTAAAAGACAAAACAGAGCGTAAAGACTTACCGAATGATAAAAGTAAGAATTTCTATTTAGAAAACGATGGAATAGTGGTTCAAGGGGAAGTAGAGGAAGTATTTGGGGTGACGGAACGAAAACCCTACAACATCACCATCACCAATGTAGACGATGAACCGGCTCACTTTGAAGCGCGAGTGGTGGATCGGTAATTTTTTAGAAATTACAAATAGTTGATCCACAAGTGCCTCGTTCTAGTTGTAAGAAAGGAAGTCAAATGGTAACACCCCTGATATTTATTATTTCTCTCGTCTTACTTCTACGTCGTTTTAAGAGCAAACGTTCACGAAGGATCATTGGCTTCTTATATGCTTCATTTGCAGTCTGGTTTGTTTATTCGATCCTTACTTATGGGAGCTATACCCTCCAGCCTGGTCAAAGTGTTCAATTGAGAGTTTATCCAAATACGGACCAGCTAGAGTATAATTCGGAATTGATTTTAGAAAAGAAGGATGATCAAAAAATCAAATTATCTGGAATGACTGTTTGGTCTGAACAATTTGGTGATGTGTTATTTGAAGTAGAAGGACAAAAGGTCGTGAAGATCGGTGATACTGAAAGTGGTTCTAAGGAGCTTCCTAACAATCAACAGGATATTCAATTGGTAGAAGATGGGATTGTCGTCACCTACCTAGGTGAAAAAGTTTTTGATGTCACGAATAATAAGAAATTCACCATCACCATCACCAATGTAGACGATAAGCCAGCCCGCTTTAAAGCGCGAGTGGTGGATCGGTAATAGTCTGGTCAGTACAATTTAGTTGACTGCTTAAGAGAAATCTTGGATCTCTATCGGAGAGTGCACATGTTAAGAAAGTATGTTAAAACAAAAACTACTCAAGCAATCTTGATGCTTCTAGTTTTGGTTTGGTCAGTCTATGAGATCGGTGCGACTAGTCTCGCTAGCAACTCGTCTTTGACCAAGGAATTTATGCATAGCCGCTATGTGATGGTTTGGCCTATGGTAGATGGAAAGGCCAAGCTCTATCACTATGCAGAAGAATGGACTACGCCTGCCTTGAAGGGACTCATGCATTTAGATTATAAAACGACTAAGATAAGAGCTTACCCTTCCAAATCTGGCGATCAGGTATTCGCTACATACAGTCAAGCTCCTGATACAAACAATTACGAAATTTCATTTCCCTTAGATGGAGCATTAACGAATGCTTATTTTTCAACAGTAGATAGCAAGCATTATCTGACAGCAGATCATGCGACTGTCATAGAACAAAAGACTGGGAAAACTGTTGAGGAGTTGACTCAGGATATCGACCAAGCACGCCAAGACTTCTTGCATGTTCTTGGCAAGATGAAGACTGTCCGTCTGCTGTATCTAGTTCTTCGTTTGATAGTGTTATTCCTCTGTATCAAGTGGTCGGGTGAGCGTCGAAAATTCAAAGAAGAAGAACAAATCCCTAACAGATCCTAGTTGTAAATGGCAAAGAGCGAAAAGGAAAGTAGCAAAATAGTTGGTATGATTGAAAACATCGTCTTAAGCCCATTTTGGCGCGCGAGTGATGGACAAGTATGGGAGAGAGGATCTGGGAGCAGACTAGTGACAGGTCTCAATCTGAGATGCTGACGAAGAATGGGGAGAAGTACGCGTGAAAAATAAAAGAAAACAATTTAATAAATGGAATCTAGGATGTTCTGGAGTGGTTGCGATTGTAGCGATTGTGTTTTCCTATTATATTTATTTGTATTTCAAAAATGCGAGTTACACCTTGAAACCAGGGGATTCCATAGTTTTAAAAGTTCCGACCTCAAAACAAAAGGAATTTTCTCCAAAATTGTATCTATCTCAGATTTCTGGTGGGAAATTAGAATTATCTGGGAAAACCTCATGGTGGCAGGGTGGAGAAGGAAACCTTGTAGGGACTAACTATGATGTTTTGAAGCAAGAAATTAGCGAAATCTACTCGTCATCAAGCAATATCCCAACAAAAGTAATCAAAAATGATCCAAATAATAGTATATATTTATCAAAAGAAGGTGTCGTTCTTCAATCAAAAGAATTTTGGGAATTTGAGATTCCAAACTCAAAACAAATAAAAATAACAAATATTTCAGACAGGGATATTAGGTTTGAAGCGCAGATGACAGGTGAATAGAAGAACCGCCAAAATATAACTTGAATTTTTGGGAAATCATTGATGAATGTGTCAATTGTCCTATAAAAGATTAGGTTTGTAGATAAGAAGTTGTAAATAATGGAATTGAATCATCAAATTTTTGGAAAAATAAACTATAACTATGGTTGGACTCAGGATATTACTGTAACTATTTTTGGTAAGAAGTCTGTCTTAGAAATGAATATTGACGCAGATGCTGATGGAGAATTTGAAGTCAATCAAGAAAGAGCATATATCTATTTTAAAGAGCACTTAGATGAAATTATCAAAGAATCGAATGCTTCCATTGTGTCTTACTATAATAGTGAAATAGCAGGCATTGTTTCGGGTTACACCAATATCAGCGCAAAACAATATTTTTTGGAAAAAATTGGAGACGAAGAACAAATTTATTCTCTGTTGAAACCCAAACAAATTATGTTCCCTTTGACTTTTGATGAACATGTTGAAGAATTTGGTTTTATATGTGATTGTGATTGGGACAAGGAGAACGGAGTTGGGATAAAGTTTATCAATGGTATTCTGTCTGAGATTGGATCTCAAGACATCCTTCTATAGATATTTCTTTCTCCTATGACTGACTAGTTCAAGAAGAAAACGGATTACTGTAACCACCCTCGAGGTGGTTTTCTTGTGGTTTGACCAGAGCTGGTGCATATGGGATGTGGTATACTAGTCTTATAGAGCTAGAAAATTTAGTGGTAATCTGGCAAAGATATTACCACCCTACGATAATGGCTTGCTTACAGATAATCAAACAGTAGCATAAAAAATGATTGAAGGTGATGCTACTGCTCGGGTTGTTGGCAAATGTAAGGAAATATTCAAAGGTGGGTTTGAAATCTCGCTAGGAACAAATATAGAAGTAACTGGGACGAAATAAGGAGAAGTAAATGGCAAAACGAATTCTAGTTAGTAAAGAGTTAAAAAAAGAACTAAAAAAAGTTCAGGATAAAGTAGCAAAAAAATTACAATTAAAATCTCGAGATTGGGCCTATTTTAAAAAAGTAGGAAATTATTTTATTATTCATAGAATAGGAATTGGTTTTCAAACTGGTAGTTTTGCGATGAATGTAAAAACGCAAGTCAAGCCCTATATTATTGATGATATTTTTTGGGAAGTCTTTGATATGGCTAGTAATTCACAGGAACCAATGAGTCTTCGAGCAGTTGGAGCCTTTACGGTTGAAGGTTTATCTCTACCAGATAAGGTTGCCAAGGAAGACTGGACGATGGAGAATCTCGACTTAGAAAAGGTTGAAACCAAGGTTTTTAAAGCACTCTCAGAGGCCCATGAAGAAGCCTTAAAACTTATCACTAGCTTCTCTGATTTTGAAGATTTTTATGCTTATACAGTTGAGAATGGGCCAAGTCTTGCTGGTTACGACTTAATAGGGATGCTTTTGATGATTCACTGTGAGCAATATGCAGATGCACTCCGAATGGCCGAAGATTTGATTGCAAAGCGTAAACATGGAAGATTCCAAAATAAGGGTAAATGGATCAATGAATACATTGTGGATTATTGTAAAGAGAAAATCAAATCAGACTAATGTCTTTTATCTATGTGTATAGTTTCAAATGATTCAAAAATCAAATCGGAGGATAAAATGGAAAAACAAATTAATGAGAAAATAATCGAAATCGTGCATCAAGCTAATGATATGATCCCGGTAGAGTGGGATGACTTGTATATTGTAATTGAGATTGATAAGACCTATAGTGGAGGGGCATATTTCTTCTTTAAATACAAAGACCAGTATCATTATCATCTTGAAATGTCAGAAGATTTTGGTCTATCAATGATGGAAGTTTTAAACGAGAATAAGGTTTTATTTAAAAAATCTGAAGAATTGAAAAAAGTATTTGTTGAGAATGACTTAGCAGATTGGTACATTTGTATCATTCATTTGGATGAAGATAATAAGTTATCAGTCGACTTTGATTATGCTCCGTGGTTAGAAAGCAATTTTGGGCCAATCGCTCGTAAGAACTTTTTCAGATATAAGTTTCTTGGTTTTGAACCTCGAAATGATAAAGAACTAGAACAGTTCAAGGCCATGGAGGCTTTTCAAAAAGAGCATAATGGAAAATAACTATAACTAAAGAACAAACCACCCTCGAGGTGGTTTTCTTGTGGTTTGAGCAGAGCTGGTACATATAGTTTGTGGTATACTAGTCTTATTTGATAGACTTGGATGGTGTTGGCTGATAAGGGAGTGATGGCTATGGCATTGTCAATCAATTAGATGAAATGGCTAAGAAAATGAAGTGAGGGAAGTATGTTTAGAGATAAATACAAGAATTCGAAGTATTTTAGAGAAAATATTGAGTTTAATATTGAGTCGTTCGATGAATTAAAAGACTTGGAATTATCTGTTCCTAAAGAGAGAATCCTAGATATTACGAGTCCTTTATCTATGTATTCTCGAGAGTTGATTTCCATGTGTTTTTCTATAGGTAATCCATTGAATGAGGTTTTCAAATGGTTCAAGATTAGTTTGAGATACTACCAACTTTCTTATGGAGCATTTGAAAGTATCTATGACTTGATAGATTACCTATCCTTAGGAGTCCTATTCGAAGATCGCAAAGAAGAATTTATAGAAGATGTTGAGAAAATCTTCAGTAAGTATCAGTCTTTCGTAGATGCGGGCGAGCAGTATGAGGACGGCTACATCGACACCTTGGCCCTCTATCTATTGGAAGGGAAGGTAGAAAACTTCCGTTCTCACCTAGAGTATCTCAATATGATTGGAGATGATGCGGAGAGTGTCATCGAGTCGCAGAAATTCTGGTATTATGCACACTCCGAAGCATCATGGTATGATACCCATAAGACAGAGGATGCCTATTACGGCTACTGGAGTTTTGACACCGCTGCCCTTTGTAAGATGCGGGGGATCTATGATGAGCGCTTCAAAGATTTGGACTTCTTCCCATACGACTTATTAGTTCAAGAAGAAAACTGATTTGACTGAACCACCTTCGAGGTGGTTTTCTTGTGCTTTGGTCAAAGCTGGTACATATGGAATGTGGTATACTAGAGGCAGAGTGAAACGTGGATAGGAAAATTTGTGGAATATGAACAGATAGAGGAAATCAAACAAAAATTTTACAAATGACTGCTATTCTAGTTACAAGAAAGGAAGACAAAATGGATGCTGAGCAACTAAAGAAACTGTCTAACATTTTATACTCTGAAAGCATGGCTGAAGCTGTGAAACTGGTTCAGTCTATCAACAGTGAAGATGAACTCTTTATCTTGCTTGATAATTATAACTGGGACAATGGTTTTGAAGTGCCAGAGGCAATTATTACTCATCCGAATTGCACTCTTCCTATTGCCTTATTAGCTTTTTATAGAGCAGATGGAATACGATATTTAGTTGAAGGAGAAGATGCTTTTGCAAATCCTTTATCGAAATCCTGGGAAACTTTTATCAAGAAAGTTTATGATAACCTTTTGAAAGAGCGCTATCTGAGTGGAAGGATCTCTTATCAGCCTGAAATAACAACCATTCAAAAATTCAAATTGAAGAAGCTACATCCGAACCTAAGTTCCTTGATTTTAGATGGTGTTTCAGGAAAAGATCTACAGATTTTGCTTTAAACGAGTTGGTGGCTCTTATCAGAGACTGAAACCAAATCGGAGGATAAAATGGAAAAACAAATTAATGAAAAAATGACAGAGATTGTAAACAAAGTGAATAATATGATTCCGGTTGAATGGGAGGACCTTTATATCAACTTTGAAGTGGATAAGACGCTCAGCGGGGGAGTGATTTTTTTCTTTAAACATAAAGGAGAATATCATTATTACACGGATATTCCATCTTTATTTAACATTTCTGAAGACGAATTTGATAAGGAATTTTTTGAATTGTTTGATCTAGGTGGTGAGATAAAGAAGATATTCATCGAGCACGGTCTCGCAGAGTGGTCTGCCTTTACAATTAAGGTGGATGAAAATAATAAAGTCTCTTTGGACTTTGATTATGCGCCATGGCTCGAAAGTGATTTTGGACCAACGGATAGAATAGATTTCTTTGAATATAAATATCTCGGCAAGCAACCCGCGAATGAAAAAGAACTTGAGAAGTTCAAGGCTATGGATGCCTTCCAAAGAGAGCATAATAGCAAATAGTTCGCTGAAATTAAAGTTATCAGACCAGATTAGTGAGGTGATTGAATGGTCAAGTTTTCAAAGATTGATAAACAACTGGAAAAAGAGCTTAAACAAGCAATTCGTGTGGTTGCGAAGAAATTAAAACTTAAATCAAGAAGTAAAAATGTTTTTGATAAAGTAGGAGACTATTTTGTACATTACATGATTAATATTAATTTCCCAGATAATAAGTTTCGTGTAATCGTTAGTCCTTATATCATTGATGATATTTTTTGGGAAGTCTTTGATATGGCGAGTAATTCTCAAGCACCTATGAGTCTTCGAGCGGTTGGGGCTTTTACAGTCGATAAATTTTTCCTACCGGATAAGATAGCTACAGAAGACTGGACGATAGAGGATCTCGACTTAGAAAAGGTTGAAACCAAGGTTTTCGAAGTGCTCTCAGAGACCCATGAAGAAGTCTGTAAACTTATCAGTAGCTTCTCTGATTTTGAAGATTTTTATACTTATGTGGTCGAGAATGCACCAATTCCTGCTCAATATGACTTGATGGGAATGCTGTTAATGATCCACCGGGAACAGTATGCAGATGCACTCCAAATGGCTGAAGATTTGATCGCAAAGCGTCAACTTGGAAAATTCCAAAATAAGAGTAAATGGATCAATGAATACATTGTGGATTATTGTAAAGAAAGGCTAGAAAAATGAGCGTATTTGAAACAGACCAAATCGACACAATAGGAGTCGTAAATGGTAACCTGGGATTGTTGATTATTGACACCTGTAATTGGGAATTTGAAGAAGAGCATTTTGAGTTGCTTGAGGATAAGCTCAATAATTACCTTCTTTATCTGGATAGCAAGCAATATGTACCGAAATACGGAGATGACTTTGATAAGATTATTATCTCCATTCACTTCATGTACGACTTGATTGAAGATGCGGTCAAGTTCCTAAATGTCGTTTCGCAACAACTGGCAGAAAGTGGCTATACCCTTCATATCCACCTGCCAGAATAATCCCAAAACCACCCTCGAGGTGGTTTGTTCGATGAAAACAAGGTGTTAGATAACAAGCGAGTCTCATCCAAAGACTCGCTTATTTTGTGAATATAATTTTTTCGGCACAACATTTGGTACAAAAAGCTATTGAGCAACAAAAAAAGCCTTAAATTCAAGGCTTTTTCCTGTTGATTTATTGGATGCCCCCTGCATGAATTTGTAAGAACTTTTCATATTGAAAATAAACAAAAATGTTGAAATATAGCTGATTTTAGGGAATTACTTTTAGGTGTTTTCAATGTCAGGATTTAAAAATGGGGCAAAAGTGGGGCAAAAACAAATTAACGAAAAAAATATTGAGTTCGTGCATCAAGTAAATGATAAGTTACAAGAATAAGTGCAATATTTACTCGAACTCATCCTCTAGAGCTTCACTAGCAGTTCTGTAAGTTAAACATTTTCGTGTTCGGTGATTGATATCAAATAAAGCCTTGGAAACCAAGGCTTTTTTAATGCTATAAACTCATTAAAACAACTCCCAGTAAGGTGTGGAATGTTTTTTAGTCTGTGTCATATAAAAATAAATAGAATGAATAGCTATAGCTAGAGCTAAAATGGTTGTAATACTTACTACTATTATAGGATTAGAAGCAAAGATTAAAGAGAGAATCAAGGCAGCCAGATAGAGTGTAGCTTGGACACAGTAGTAACTTTTCGAATAGCGAAGATAGTGTTTGTTATAGGGCCCATTTGCTAGGACAGCAGCTTGGAAGAGGCCAAATCCGATATAAGAGAAGATGGTTGCAAAGAGACGATTAGCTTCAGGATTCTGAAGAAAACTCATCGATACAGTCATCATAAGAAGTCCAATGAAAATAGGATAGTGACAGTAAATTAGAAATAGTCCCTTTTGATTAGATTCTTCATCAATAGCATGGTCGAATTGAACAAAATAAAACAAGAACAGAGAAAGCATAATAATGAAATAAAGAACCGAATAAATCGAGAAATTCTCGATTGTAAAGAAGTTAACTAGCCCCATAATCATCTCTCCAAACGTAATAATGACAAGAAGGGAGATGCGCTCGATTAAATGGGGGAGAACTATCTGGAAATGATCATCTTTACTAATCGAGGTAATTGGCGTAATAAATGTTAGCAGAATACTAGCATAAAGGATATAGACTCCAATGTAAATAGGAAGAAGAGCTGCTAGATAGATTTCTAAACTTCGTAGACCTGTTATCCATAGAAAACCTTTGATACTTTCCCTATGAACATTATCGGTTGATTTTTTAAAAAACTCAACCAAATATTGAAAAAATAAGGTAAGGGTTAATGTACCAATAGCCCAACAGACATAATGAAAATATTGTTGCCAATCATCTTTAATCAAATTGGATATAAAGAGTAAAAGTCCCATATTGATAAACATGATTACCATGTTAAATACAGAGTTCTTTCCATAGCGATTGGTATAAACGGTTTGAATCATCCAGGCATTGATGAGAAGCAAGACAGACATGAAAAAATCAAGCAAAGAATTCCAAGTCAAAATACCGTTATGAAGATGGTGAATTAAAGCAGTTACTTTTGAAATCGCAAAAACAAAAACTAGATCATAAAAAAGTTCTGAATAATTTACACGTTTATGTTTAACAAGAGTTGTCATCTCAAGTCCTTTCCATTCTAGAAGTACGATTTATTATAACAGAAAATGGTAATGAGAGAAAAGGATATGCTTAAATAACTTCATGTGACGCGAATTGTCAAAACCTTGGAGCACATTTACCTCACGTACCAGCTTACAGGCGGAGTGTTTGGTGATTGATAATGAAGTACGTGTATTCTGAAGCAAAAGATTTCGAGACTCCATTACGTAACTCCCATCTATAAATAAAAAATGATAGTTTCATCATAGCAAATCTAAAGAAACACGCTAAAAAGCAACCCTGACGAGTTGCTTAAAATCCTATTAAAAATTAACTGTGTCAGGATCATTCTGAGTTTTGGTGCCTTGAATCTTATCCAAGACTGCCATATCTTCCTCTGATAAGTCGAAGTCGAAGATATCCAAGTTATCTTTTACATTTTTAGGTGTCACAGACTTAGGAAGTGGCAAGAAACCTTTTTGGAGGCTCCAACGCAGAGCAACTTGTGCCACAGATTTACCGTTACGTTCAGCCACTGCTTCAACATCTTCATTTCCAAAAATGCTACCTGTACCTAGTGGACTATAGGCTTCAAGAAGGATATCGCGCTCTTGGCAATAGTCAACTAAGTCTTCTTGGTCACAACCTGGAGCCAAGAGGATTTGATTGACATGTGGAACAATTTTAGCTGTTTCAAAAAGAGCTTCTAGGTGATGTTGCATAAAGTTTGACACACCGATAGCACGCACCTTACCTTCTTTGTAGGCTTCTTCCATAGCCTTCCATGCACCCGCATTGCCAGCCTTCCAAGCATCATTCTCACGAAGTGCCTTTGGATTAGGCCAATGGATAAGCAAAAGATCCAAATAATCCACACCAAGTCTTTCGAGAGACTCATCGATAGAAGTCTTAGCAAACTCGTAATCGTGCTTATCATTCCAAAGTTTGGTAGTTAGGAAAATATCCTCACGTGCCAAATTACTATCAGCAATCGCCTTACCTACAGAAACCTCGTTACCGTAAATTTGTGCGGTATCAATATGTGTGTAACCAGCCTTAAGTGCGAAGCTAACGCTGTTATAGGCTTCTTCGCCTTCAGCAATTTGCCAAGTTCCAAAACCAATTTTAGGAATAGTAACCCCATTTGCAAGTGTATATGTTTCCATGATTTTCACCTTATCTTTTTTTAATAGTACTATCTTAAAAAAGATAAGACAAAAATGCAAAGATTTGCTACGGCTATTATTATGAATAGTTCCTTACTTCTTTTTCCGCTGTTCGTAACAGCTTTTGGAGATATTATTACTTGGGAAGAGAATGAATTTGTAAGAACTTTTCATATTGAAAATAAACAAAAATATTGAAATATAGCTGATTTTAGGAAATACTTTTAGGTATTTTCAATGTCAGGATTTAAAAATGGGGCAAAAGTGGGGAAAAACGAATGACTCGCATTTGGTTTGAAAATCTATAATACCTAATGATTATGCTATACTAGATATATAGTGTTGTTATAAATAAATGTCGGCGTGAGAACAAATCGGAGGATAAAATGGAAAAACAAATTAATGAAAAAATTCGTGAGATTGCACAGAGTGTTAATGAGACAATACCAGTAGCATGGGATAATCTTTTTATTAACATAAGTTTAGCTTTTGATGGAGGAGAGGTATATTATTTCTTTAATGAAGAGGGGAAAAATGAGTATATCTACAATCTATATATTCCAAAGCGGTATGGTATTCCTAATTTAGAATTTCGGAATCAAGAAAGACGCACCTTTAGATTAGCTTGGGAGTTGAGAGAAATTTTTGAGAAAGAAGGCCAACCTTTGTGGACTTCTTGTACTATAAAAGTAATTGGCACGAAATTATCTGCTGAATTTGACTATGCACCTTGGAATGAAAGTGATTATAGTTCAGGTCAACAAATGGACTTTTTTGAATATAAATATCTCGGAAAGCAACCAGCTAATGAAAAAGAACTAGAACAGTTCAAGGCTATGAAAGCCTTCCAAAGAGAGCATAATGGCAAATAGTTATATCTAAAGAATAAACCACCTACGCGGTGGTTTTCTTGTTGTTTAACAAATGTTGGTACATATGGTTTATGGTATACTATGGTTGTAGAGAAATGATGCTAAAAATCAAATCGGAGGAAAACATGCTAGAAAACTTTATCAAAGTGGCAGATATGCCCCAAGAAGTTATTGAAAAATACAAGGACCAAGTCCCTGCTGAGTTGTTACAGATTTGGCAGGAAGATGGCTTGGGAACCTTTTTAGATGGTTATCTCAAAGTCATTAATCCAGATGACTATCTTGAACTTCTCCAAGATAGTTATTTCAGAGGAGATATCGCTTTTCCTATGTTCGTAACAGCATTTGGAGATATTATTACTTGGGAAGAGAATGAATTTGTTGGTATTGTAAAATATAACCTTCAAGACTGCGACATTATTATAAAGAGCTTGAAATATTTCCTTCAGTATTTAGATAACTCATATGTGACTGATAACTTTGAACTTGATTTATATAGACAAGCTGTATCAAAACATGGTGCTCTGTCTTATAACCAATGTTTCGGTTTTGTCCCGCTCTTGGCATTAGGAGGCTTTAAAGATGTGGATCACATGGATAAAGTAAAAGTCCTGGAACACATTTATCTCATGTACCAACTCACAGGCGGAGTATTTGACGATTGATAAAAAAGAACCACCCTTGCGGTGGTTTTTTCGACGAAAACGAGTGTGAGATAAATAACGAGTCTTTGGATGAGACTCTCTAATTTGGTGAATATAAATTATTTGGTACAAAATTTGGTACAAAAAACAAAATGACAAGCAAAAAAGCCTTATAAATCAAGGCTTTTTCCTGTTGATTTAGATACCCCCTACATGGATTTGTAAGAACTTTTCATATTGAAAATAAACAAAAATGTTGAAATATAGCTGATTTTAGGGAAATACTTTTAGGTATTTTCAATGTCAGGATTTAAAAATGGGGCAAAAGCGGGGCAAAAACGAATGACTCGTATTTTGTTTGAAAACCTATAATACCTAATGATTATGCTATTCTAGATATATAGTTTTGTTATAAATAAATGTCAGTGCGAGATCAAATTGGAGAATAAAATGGAAAAACAAATTTCTACGTAGAATGGAATGCGAAAAAGTGATAATTAAAGAGACGAAAAAGCTGAGAATATGATTTCCCAGCTTTTTTGAATGCGATAGAAATAGCAACTAGACTATTTACGAAAGGCCTCAATAATGTAGGTGAAGCCAGTAACTAAAAATGAAAAGGCAATGACATAAACGACAAAGACACCTGTAGCCACTGGATTGAACAGAATCACTAGACCTAGTAAAAATTCAAGCAAGGCTACCCACATGATATTGCTACCAATAATAGGGAAAATCAATCCTAGACGATTGCCTTTAAAGAAAGCAATAATGGCTTCTACAATTAACCAAATTCCTACAATGGTCGGAATGACGACCGGCAGGGTCACAAAGCCATAAGCAACGAGGTAAAGAGCTAAGAGAAGACTAACAAATCCTTGGAAAAGATAAACAGGTGAGCGAAGCTCTTTTGGTGCAGAGAAATAGCCTAAAATAGCTGCTATAGAAGAAACCAGTAAACCAAATGAAATCCACCAGCTGTAAGCAACAAGATTAGCTACTGGGTTTGTAAATAGGAAAAGTCCTAAAAGGACAAAAACAACTCCTGCAAGGAATAGCAGTAAACGATTAGAAAATTTCATTTCAATACCCCCTATATAGTATAGTTTGCTAATAAAACTATTGTACTTATTTTTATAGAAAATGTCAATAAAATAAATAAACAATTTGGAAGTTTCAGTCTGACTTACAAAAAGAAAAGGAGTTTTCACTCCTTTTCACAGATTGAAGACAAAGTCCTTATAAAAGTGTCTTCTAAAGATTTTAACTTCAATCTGAAGCGAGGTTATCCTCGCTTTTTCTATTTATCAAACAATTCCTTATTTTCAATTAAGAGTTCTAGTGGAGATTTATCCCTTGCTTCAATAAAACCAGGTTCATATTGGTTATGAAGTGTTCTTTTCTGAGAAGTTGGATCAATATACAACTCATCTCCATCTTCTGTGTATAGTTGGTTGCCTCTTGTTAAGTAAAGTAAATCCTCTAAGTACTGTCCATCAGTTTCTAGAAAATCTTCGATGTATTTGACAGCTTTTAAAATCTCACTTACTTTATCAGAGTATTCATTAGATTCAAGAACACTCTTTTCTAACTCAATCTCTTTACTAGTTCCAAATAGTTGGGTTGGAGTTGCATTAAAATATTCTGCTATCTTATCCAAATTTGCAAAGGTAGGATAGCTTTTTTGTTTTTCGTAATCAGAGATGTCTGGAAAGATTGCTCATAAAAAAATGTGGGGCAAATGATGGGGCAAATCAGTTATAGACAAGCAAAAAAGCCTTGTAACTCAAGGCTTTTTCCTGTTGATTTAGATGCCCCCTACAGGGCTCGAACCTGTGACCCATAGATTAAGAGTCTACTGCTCTACCAACTGAGCTAAGGAGGCAAATATAAAAAGCTGTATTGGTGCCGATACTTCACGTTTTGTATTGAACCCGCGCAATTAAGCAGGTGGGCAACTCGCTCTGACTTAGCTGCTTCCGCGTGAAACGGCCTGCATACTGCCAGAAGTCTTTTGTTTCCCTAATAATACAAAAAATAGTCGGTCAACACTTAAGTGTGAAGTCGTACACCACAGCGTTTCTATATGTATATGATACCACATTTTGAAAATATTTCAAGGGATAATCTCAATTTTTTGAAACCGATGTCACTTTTTCTTGAATTGATCAATCTTCTCCTTGGTAGCTCCGAGAGCACGCTCGTACTTGCCGTTTTCATTGGGAATAAAGTAGGAGGCGTGTTTGAGCTTGTCTGGCAGGTAGTCCTGATTGACCCAGTTGCCAGGGTAGTTGTGAGGATATTTATAGTGTTGCGCATTTCCCAGTTCCTTGCTTCCGGCATAATGACCATCGCGGAGGTGGCGAGGAATAGGAAGGTTGCCAGAACTTCTAAGATCAGCCAGCGCCTTGTCCATCGCGACGTAGGCTGAGTTAGATTTTGGCGAAAGGGCTAGATCGATGACGATGTTGGCGATGAGAATGCGGGCCTCAGGAAAGCCGATGCGCTCAGCTGCTTGAAGGGCTGTCACCGTATGGATCTGCGCATCTGGATTGGCCAGACCGATATCCTCATAAGCAATGACAGTCAAGCGACGAGCTAAGCTGGGCAGATCACCGGCTTCAATCAAGCGTGCGGCGTAGTGGAGACTAGCATCGACATCCGAACCACGGATGGATTTTTGAAGAGCAGAGAGGACATCGTAGTGGCCGTCTCCATCCTTGTCCATGGTGATGTAGCTGCGCTGGAGGCTGTTTGCCATGATGTCTAGCGTAATATGACGGATGCCTTCTGCATTTTCAGAGGTCGACAGCACAGCCAGATCGAGAGAGTTATAGGCAGAACGCAGGTCTCCATTGGTCGAAGTGGCGATGAAATCCAAGGCCTCCTCGTCGAGGGTAACAGGAAAGTCAAAGCCCCGCTCAGAGTCGCTCAGCGCCAACTGGATAGCCTCTTTGACCTGCTCATTGGTCAAGGGTTCCAACTCAAAAATCTGTACCCGACTGCGAATGGCAGGCGTCACGGAGAAGAAAGGATTCTCAGTCGTTGCGCCGATCATGATGACCAGACCGCTTTCGAGCAAAGGCAGGAGAAAATCTTGTTTGGTCTTATCCAAGCGATGGATCTCATCCAAAAGCAGGACTAAGCCACCTGAAAACTTGGCTTCCTCTGCGATCTCTTGCAGGCGTTTTTTGCTGTCGACGGTTGCATTGAAGGTCCGAAAGGCATACTTAGTCGTACCCGCGATGGCAGAAGCAATACTGGTCTTGCCAATCCCTGGTGGGCCAAAGAGAATCATGGACGAGAGACGATTGGCCTCCACCATGCGGCGGATGATTTTTCCTGGGCCGACCAGGTGTTCTTGTCCGATGACCTGATCGATGGTTTTGGGACGCATGCGCAGGGCGAGATTGTCCGGCATGAGGGTCTCCTTTCTAGCTTTGTCTCCTTTAAAAGAGGCAGTTTTTATGGTAAGATTGTAGTAACTATTGTATCATATTCCGCTCTAAGAGTGGGAAATTAGAAAGAGGACACGATGTCTAAATATGGATTTTTGGATGTTTTAGAAGAGGAAATGGAAAAGGTCTTTCCCTTTGATTTTGAGATCAATTGGGATAAGAAAAATCATGCGGTAGAAGTGGCTTTTCTCTTGGAAGTGCAAAACACGGGAGGAGTTGCCTTGGTCGATGAGTCGGGGGAAGAGTCTGACGAGGATATCTTCTTTGAAGAAGCCGTCATCTTCTACAATCCAGCCAAGTCGCATGTGGAAGAAGATGCCTATTTAACGGCGATTCCTTATGAGCCGAAAAAAGGCTTGTCTCGGGAGTTTCTAGCTTATTTTGCGACCTTCCTAAAGGATACAGCCGAGCTAGCCTTGGATGACCTCATGGATTTCTTAGCAGACGAAGAAGCAGAGAGCTTTGAGATCGTCTGGAACCAAGAAGTCTTTGAAGAAGGCAAAGTCGGCCTGGAAGAAAGCACCTTTTACCCTTATCCGAGATATTAGAAACAAGTGGGAGAGTCAATGAAAAAAATTGGGACCTACCTGGTTTACGGACTGTCCTTTCTTCTCTTGATGGGGGCTTTTGCCTTGGGGACGATCGCCTTTACGGACTTAGGCTTTCAACTAGTTTTTGTACCGGGGTATCTCTTCACTTTTTCTAGCATGTATCTCATTTTCATTCTCCATGAACTGGGGCATGCTTTTTGTGGCTATCTGACGGGCTATCGGCTCGTCGCTTTAGGCTTGGGAAGTTTTCTCCTGACTAAAAAAGCAGGGAAGTTTCGTCTTAGTCGCACGGCCGTTCTGAAAAATGTCGGCGCCCAGTATATTGGACTAAAAGAGGATGAAAGTGACCAACGAATGATCTTGATGCTCTCCGGTGGTTTGCTGGTTCATTTGACTTTACTTATCGTATCCATCCTCTTTGGAGTTCTGACACAGAGTTGGTATTTTGCAGGCACTTGGATTTGTCTCAATCTCTCCTTCATTTTGGCCAATGCTCTCCCCCTTGGGATTACAGATGGAGCTAAAATTTTAGAATTGATGCGCCATCCTGAAAATGTAACCTATGCTTATCTAGGACTGCGCCATTCTGCTCTGACCCTGTTAGCGCCAGAAGACTACGATCTAAAAGACTTTGTTGGACCTGTTCCTGAGGAGGCCAAAGGAGGCTTTGTGGAGGGGGTCTTAGCCCTTCAGGGAGAAGTCTACATCCTAGAGGGCAATCGTGAGGCGGCTAAAGAGCAGTTTCAGGCTTTACTGGAGAGGGCAGATAACCCGATGATTCAAACGGCCGCCCAGTTATCCCTACTGCATATCGCCTTGCTGGAAGGAAATGATGAGAAAGCAGAGGAATACGCGACCATTCGACGAGTTAAGTCTTTTTTATCGATGAAATTGACCAATATACAGGCGGTCCAAGCCTGGTATCAATTTAAGGTCAAGAAAGATTTGGCCCAGACACACAAGGCGATCAAGCTTGCCAGACAGAAGATGGATGTGAGTCGCATGCTGCGGGATGAGAAAGCCTATTACCAGCAGTGGTTAGATGAGTTGGAACAAGCCATACAGGAAGAAGAGACTCAGGTGAGCTGAGAAATAGGAAAGGGAGCTGTCCGATGCTTCAGAAATTTAAGCGGTTATTTAGTAAAAAATCCCAAAAATCTCAAGAACGTGAGTCAATCCTTCCCCGCAATCGCTTTGCGGATTTAGATTTTGAGCGAGTATTGCAGTCAGGAACTCGTTGTTGTGTTGATGAAGATGGGCACTATGTTGAGGATGGTAAAATCACATTATTTGAATTTTCTATAGACTTTGCAGAATTTGAGTTCATAGGTGATTTCAAAACTGAGGAGGAAGATCAGTTTAAGCAACTATTAGCTCGTTTGAATAGTTTTGACAATGCCATTCAGTCTCATTTGGAAAGCGAGTTGCAACAACCTATCCCTCAGTTTGCCAAGAATCTCGGCTATACTCAGAAAAGGTGGGAGAAAACCTTTTACTTCCATCCTTGGATATTAAGTTTTGATGAAAATCCTCCTAATCTTCGCTATGTTGCAGATTATGTAAATGATGAGTTTACGGTTTATTTTGCTAAAAAACATGGCAGATGGCAGGCGTACTGGGATGCAGAGTGCCAAAAGGTGATTGAAGAAGGCTAGCTAGGTTATGATAAGAAAAGGTCATCATCATGGAATTATTGGATAAACACTTGGATTTTACGGGTTGTAAGATTGCTTTGATTTGTGATGGGCAAATTTTGACCATCTTACGCGATGACAGACCAACCATTCCTTGGCCTAATCTGTGGGAGTTACCAGGAGGTGCCCGCGAAGGGGACGAGAGTCCTTTTGAGTGTGTAGCGCGTGAAGTTTATGAGGAACTAGGCATTCATTTGACCGAAGATTGCCTGCTCTGGAGTAAGGTCTATCCCAGCATGCTCTATGAAGGTCGGCAGTCTGTCTTTATGGTTGGTCAGTTAAGTCAGGATCAGTTTGACAGTATCACCTTTGGAGATGAAGGACAGGGCTATAAGTTAGTAAGCCTTGAAGAGTTTTTAACTTCAGATCGAGTTGTTCCCCAATTACAAGAACGAGTGAGAGATTATGTGGAGAAAAGTTTATGATAACACTTGAACGAGCAGGAGCAGAGGATTTAGAAACCATTATTGCCATTCAAAGAGCTAGTTTTAAAGCAGTTTATGACAAATACCAAGATGAATATGATCCCTATCTAGAAGATCGCGAGCGAATTAAATGGAAACTAGTCGAGCGTCCCAATAGCTATTACTACTTTGTGAAAAAAGATGAAGAAAAGATAGGTTTTTTACGAATTCAGACCAATGAAGAGTTAACGAAAGCTTGGTTGGGAACGGCAGCGATTTTGCCTCCGTATCAAGGAAAGGGGTATGGTTCTGAGGGATTGGAATTGCTGGAAAAGGAATTTCCAACTATCACACAATGGGATTTGTGTACGGTGTTACAGGATGCAGGCATGGTCGCGTTCTACGAGAAGAATGGTTACCATCAAACCCATATCGAGCCTGAAAAAGAAGGCATGGATATGGTCTACATGAAAAAATTGATAGAGAAATAGAAAGGATGGTTCGGTTAAATTTCTAAACTGAACCCGCCCTAAACACTGTGCCAAAAAGATAAACTTCTCTTAGACACAAGTATCTTCAGAGAGTTTCCTATTTTGGCTTTGTGTTTGATGGGCTTGGTATCTTAATTATGGAAACATGGCAAGAGTTAAAAGTTACAGTGAAGCGTGAGGGAGAGGAACTAGTTTCTAATCTCTTGATCGAGTTAGGTGCCCAAGGGGTCGCAATCGAAGACAGCATGGACTATGTGGGAAATGTCGACCGCTTTGGTGAGATTTTTCCTGATGTCGAGCAACAAGAAGAAATCGTGGTGACGGCCTACTACCCGGAAACGGTTGATGTAGCAGCGGTTGAAGCGGACTTGCAGGCTCGCTTAGCAGAATTGACGGATTTTATGGATCTAGGAGAGGTCAAGATGGGCACGACTGCCTTGGCTGAGGAAGACTGGGCCGACAACTGGAAGAAATACTATGAACCAGCTCGTATCACTCATGACCTAACCATCGTGCCGTCATGGACGGACTATGAGGCGACGGCTGGAGAAAAGATTATCAAGCTAGATCCTGGTATGGCCTTTGGGACAGGGACCCACCCGACGACCAAGATGAGCCTCTTTGCCTTGGAGCAGGTTCTTCGTGGTGGGGAAACGGTATTAGATGTAGGGACAGGTTCAGGTGTCCTTTCCATTGCTAGCTCGCTTCTTGGCGCTAAGGAAATCTTTGCCTATGACTTGGATGATGTAGCGGTTCGTGTCGCTCAGGAAAATATTGAGCTCAATCCTGGCATGAAAAACATCCATGTGGCCCCAGGTGATTTGCTCAAGGGCGTGGAGATTGAAGCAGATGTTATCGTGGCCAACATCTTGGCGGATATCCTGATCCATCTGACGGACGATGCTTATCGCTTGGTCAAGGATGAAGGCTATCTGATCATGAGTGGCATTATCAAGGACAAGTGGGACATGGTGCGTGAGTCGGCTGAGTCAGCTGGATTTTTCCTTGAGACCCACATGATCCAAGGGGAATGGAATGCCTGCGTCTTCAAGAAGACCAAGGATGTCTCCGGTGTGATTGGAGGCTAGCATGCAGCAGTATTTTGTAAAAGGTCTTGCCACATCACCTGTCACTATCGAGGACAAGGAAGCCAGCAAGCACATGTTTCAGGTTATGCGCTTGAAGGAGGATGACGAAGTTACTTTAGTTTTTGATGATGGCATCAAGCGTTTGGCGCGCGTGGTCGATGTAGAAGCCCGTCAGTTGGAGCTGATTGAGGAATTAGCAGACAATGTGGAACTGCCAGTTCAAGTGACCATCGCATCAGGTTTTCCCAAGGGAGATAAGCTGGAGTTCATCTCTCAGAAAGTAACCGAACTCGGTGCTAGCCAGATCTGGGCCTTCCCTGCAGACTGGTCCGTTGCAAAATGGGATGGCAAGAAATTGGGCAAAAAGGTTGAGAAGTTAGAAAAAATCGCCCTTGGAGCAGCAGAGCAAAGCAAGCGGAATCATGTCCCGAGCATTACCCTTTTTGAGAAAAAGGCAGATTTTCTAGCCCAACTCGACCAGTTTGATCGCATCGTGGTGGCCTATGAAGAGTCTGCCAAAGAAGGCGAAAGCGCTGCTCTTGTACAAGCTGTAAGTGGTCTTGAAAAAGGGAGCAAGGTTCTCTTTATCTTTGGTCCAGAAGGAGGTCTCTCACCTGCTGAAATTGAAAGTTTTACAGCTAAAGGAGCAGTCCTTGCAGGCCTTGGCCCTCGGATTCTCCGTGCAGAAACCGCCCCACTCTATGCCCTTAGTGCAGTGAGTGTTGTCACGGAATTAATGAAAAACGCGTGAAGGTAGACCTTCACGCGTTTCTTTTATATCTTATTTTGTTCAGAATTTATTCGTTTTATTATTTTCTATATATTACAAATTAATGAATTTTTTATAAAAAATGGAGTATTTGTATAAAAAGGGAACCTACGTTCGGGATTTCTGGCTGATAGTGCTGGAAAGCTCTTCAAATAGCATGAAAGTCAATCGGACTAGTTTTCATATAGAGCTAAAAGTGATAGAATAGAAGGCAAGAAAGTGGAGAAAACTAGATGCCGAAAGAAGAACCTTTAACAGGGGGCCAGGTTATTGCCCTTACCAAAAAATACTTGTCGGGAGAGGATGTTGCATTTGTAGAAAAAGCTCTCCTTTATGCGGTCGACTGCCATAGTGGGCAATTCCGTAAATCAGGTGAACCCTATATCATCCACCCTATTCAAGTTGCCGGCATTTTGGCAAAATTGAAGTTGGATGCTGTGACCGTTGCCTGTGGTTTTTTGCACGACGTTGTCGAGGATACAGACGCGACTCTAGATGATCTAGAGCGCGAATTTGGACATGATGTCCGAGTGATTGTCGATGGAGTGACCAAGCTCGGGAAGGTCAAATACAAGTCCCATGAAGAGCAGTTGGCAGAGAACCACCGCAAGATGCTCATGGCCATGTCTCAAGACATCCGTGTCATCTTGGTCAAGCTAGCAGACCGCCTGCACAACATGCGGACTTTGAAGCATTTGCGCAAGGACAAGCAAGAGCGGATTTCCCAAGAAACCATGGAAATATATGCACCGCTAGCCCACCGTCTCGGGATTTCCAGCGTCAAGTGGGAATTGGAAGACCTATCCTTCCGTTATCTCAACGAGGTCGAGTTTTACAAGATTTCCCATATGATGAAGGAGAAGCGACGCGAGCGGGAAGCCTTGGTAGAAGAAGTCGTCCAAAAGATCGAGTCCTATGCGGCAGAACGCCACCTCTATGGGAAAATCTATGGTCGTCCTAAGCATATCTACTCCATCTACCGCAAGATGCAGGATAAGAAGAAGCGCTTCGATGAAATCTACGATTTGATTGCCATCCGCTGTATCCTAGAGTCACCAAGTGACGTCTATGCCATGCTGGGTTATATTCATGAGCTTTGGAAGCCCATGCCAGGTCGCTTCAAGGACTACATCGCCAACCGTAAGGCCAATGGTTACCAGTCAATCCATACCACTGTCTACGGTCCAAAAGGTCCCATCGAGTTCCAGATCCGTACCAAGGAAATGCACGAAGTTGCTGAGTACGGGGTTGCGGCCCACTGGGCCTATAAGAAAGGGATCAAGGGCCAAGTCAACAGCAAAGAATCAGCTATTGGGATGAACTGGATCAAGGAGATGATGGAACTCCAAGACCAGGCGGATGATGCCAAGGAATTTGTCGATACGGTCAAGGAAAACTATCTGGCTGAAGAGATTTATGTCTTTACCCCAGATGGAACTGTCCGTTCCCTTCCAAAGGATTCTGGACCGATCGATTTTGCCTATGAGATCCATACCAAGGTAGGGGAAAAGGCTGTCGGAGCCAAGGTCAATGGCCGGATGGTGCCTCTCAATACTAAGCTACGGACAGGGGATCAGGTGGAGATTATCACCAATGCCAACTCCTTTGGTCCAAGTCGTGACTGGCTCAATATCGTCAAGACTAGCAAGGCGCGTAATAAGATCCGCCAATTCTTTAAGAACCAAGACAAGGAACTCTCGATCAACCGTGGACGAGAGTTGCTCATGGCTCAATTCCATGAGCATGATATGATTGCCAACAAGTTCATGGACAAGAAGCACATGGACAAGGTCTTGCAAAAGACCAGCTACAAGACCGAAGAGGCCTTGTTTGCGGCCATCGGTTTTGGAGAAGTCGGAGCCATCTCTGTCTTTAACCGTTTGACGGAAGAAGAGCGCCGCGAAGAGGAAAAAGCCAAGGCGCGCGCGGAAGCAGAAGAGCTGGTCAAGGGTGGCGAAGTCAAGGTTGAAAATAAAAAAGATACCCTCAAGGTCCGTCACGAAGGTGGCGTGGTCATCCAAGGGGCTTCTGGTCTCTTGATCCGGATTGCCAAGTGTTGCAATCCCGTGCCAGGAGATACAATTGTCGGCTACATTACCAAAGGACGTGGGGTTGCCATCCACCGTCAAGACTGTATGAACCTACGGGCTCAAGACAACTACGAGCAACGTTTGATCGACGTCGAGTGGGAAGACAATAACACGACCAAGGACTACATCGCCCATATCGATATTTACGGCCTCAACCGTGCAGGCCTCCTCAACGATGTCCTTCAAGTCCTCTCCAACACGGCTAAGATGATCTCAACCGTCAATGCCCAACCAACCAAAGATATGAAATTTGCCAATATCCACATTTCCTTCGGGATTCCAAACCTGTCTATGTTGACAACGGTTGTGGATAAGATTAAGAGTGTGCCGGAGGTGTACTCTGTTAAGCGTACCAACGGCTAGTCGGCTGCTCAGTTATCTTTTATTGCTTCGTTAGCTCGCCTCGCCGTACTTCAGTACTGTCTTCGTCTCGCTGCCTTGCCCTAAAAGCAACTGAACAGCCTTTGGTTTTCGGATAGTCTGCCTGCGTCTCACTGCCTTGTCTGATGTCGATTTTCTTTGAAGATTGTGGAGTGTGGTTAGAATTCTTTTATTGCTTGGTAGCTCGCCTCGTTGCCTTGCCCTAAAAGCAACTGAACAGCCTTTGGTTTTCGGATAGTCTGCCTGCGTCTCACTGCCTTGTCTGATGTCGATTTTCTTTGAAGGTAGCAGTGAATGCTTAATAGATTGTTTAAATAGGATAATAAGATGAAATTAGTAATTCAACGGGTTAAAAGGGCCTCGGTTTCTATTGATGGTCAAGTCTATAGTCAGATTCGGGATGGGCTTCTGCTCTTAGTGGGAGTGGGGCCTGAGGATGACCAGAAGGACCTGGAATACGCAGTACGAAAGGTCACGCAAATGCGGATCTTCTCGGATGAAGAAGGGAAGATGAACTTATCTGTTAAGGATATTCAAGGAGAAATCCTCTCGATTTCTCAATTTACCCTCTTTGCCCAGACAAAAAAAGGCAATCGTCCAGCCTTTATTGGGGCAGCCAATCCAGAGATGGCCAGCCGGCTCTACGATGACTTCAATGATTTGTTAGAAAAGGAAGTCCCTGTCAAACGAGGGGTCTTCGCTGCAGATATGGCAATCGAACTCATCAATGATGGGCCAGTGACCATCATCCTCGATACGAAAAATCCATAGAAAGAAAAAAACATGCTCTTCATTAAAGGGCATGTTTGAATGTAGACAAATTACTTTTTACTTAGGATAGCTGGATAACTTTTCAAAAAAATCCTTATATTACTTTGAGTTGTCGAAGTAAATCCGAAACTTTCCGCCGTGAGAAAAATGCTTGAAACATTGTTGTTTCAAGCACTTGGGAGTTTTGAAACCTTAGGTTCAAAACTAAGTCATGGAACTTCGTAGAAGTTCGCTGACGTCCGTACTCACCTAAGGAAAGTTTCTAGGAATACTATTTCTTCAATCTGACATGCTCTTAATCAGAGGGCATGTTTTTCTATGTAAAGTTGTTGGGCAATCAGATGATTGATCTGGATGTCTTGGTCTTTAATCTGGAGCTTATAGAGGCCAGTGTAATCGTCGTATCCTTTGAAGAGAATGTCATCTCCAATGGTCAGTTGGATCTGGTCTAAAAAATTCAGCAATTCAAAGCTATCCTGGACTCTTCGCAAACGATAGGTTCCCAGTTCGCTGACATCACTCAAACGGTCCTGGTAAGCCTCGATGAGGAGTTGTCCTTTAGGTGGAATAGTTCCTCCGTGGGGGCAGGTCCTAGGAGTGTCTAACATCTGGTCAAGTTTATCGATAAAGCGGTCGGAGACAGTATGCTCGAGCACCTCAGCCTCTTCATGGACTTCTTCAGTTGTATAGCCCAGTTTTTTGAGCAAGAACACTTCAATCAATCGGTGCTTGCGAAAGAGATCGGAAACTGTTTGAAGGCCGAGCTCGGTAAGCAGATAGCCGTGGGTCTTATCCTTGATGAGGAGATTCTCCGAGATCATTCGCTTGACCATCTCAGTCACGGCTGGAGGCGAAACCTGCATCCGGGCCGCAATCTCTTTGTTACTAATTTTTTCATGTTGCGTGCCGATTTCATAGATGCACTTGAGGTAATCTTCTTTATTTGGTGTCATAGGGTCCTCTTTTCTTCGCTCCTTCTAGTATATCAAAAAAAGCGCAAAATGGCTTGGCCAGTGGATAGGAATTGTCTGGGAGGGCGAAAGATGATAGTATAGAAGCATAAACCGAAAACAATATGGAAAGGAGGGGGCAGATGAAGCGACGGGAATTAGAAAAACTGGGCTGGACGACCAGAGGTCTCAGCTACTTAGAAAAACGACTGCAGTCTTGCGAAGATGAAGCAAGAAGGCAAGACTGTTACCGCTCTGTCTTTGTCTTTGCCAGCCCTCTTTTCCAAGAGATGTGGCAGAGAGAACTGCAAGGGTTGGCGGAAGGCCGTGCCCAGGCCCTCTTAAGAGGGATCATGCACCTCTGTCTCATGCCACGGGATTTATCGGGAACCTGTGAGGAGACCGCCTTCTTACTGAAGCGGTTCTGGCCAGCTTGCCCACCTCATTCACCTTTTTGGTCCTCTTTTTCAAGAGTGGTCCAAGTAGCGTTTGCTCAGGATTCATTAGCCAGCAAAGCAGGAGATCAGCTCTTAAAACGCCAGATCCACCAGTTCCGCTATCTGCTCTCTGCCTACCAGACCCAGTGGATTCGGGAGCATTATGCCAAAACTGGACAGACTGATGAAGAGGCGCTACAAGCTTACTTACAGGAGACAAAAGGAATTAAGATTGATGCCTATGAGGCGGCTCGTCTTCACAATAAGGTCTATGTGGATCAAAACGGCCAGCTCGCCTTCCCATCGCGTGCTCAGGCCCAGTTGAATTTTAAGGTCTTGCTCAACTTTCATACTGAGTATATCCTGGATCAGGGTGGCCAGTTTCTCAACGAAGTGGACCCGAATCAGATTTCTGAAAATGGCATTGTCAATGGAGCCAGTTTCAACTATGGTTTAGCCAGAGGCCGGACTCATAAGGACTTGGATATCGATCCCGTCAAATCGTGGGATCCACCTTTTCGTAAGAAGGTCCTCTATCAGCAAGGTGTTCGCTATCTAGCTCCGAAGAATGATCGTGGAGAGCAGGGCTATTGGAGCCGGAAGGGAACCTTTGCACAAGGAGGCAAGAGCTACAAGCAACAGGTAGCAAAGCGTGTGCGGAGTTTCCTCAGAGGCATCCCACGCTTACGCTGGCGAGTCCTCCTTCAGAATGGACTCCATCGGATTTTATAGTATCCTCTTTCGGATTGAAGCCAAAGGCCTCTTAGAAACTCACCTAAGGAAAGTCTCTGAACAGATTTTATAGATAAAGTAAAAAGAGGTCCTAGACCTCTTTTTTATTTAATCAAGTGCTTTGACGGCTTCGATTGCCGCGTCGTAATTGGGTTCGCTGTTGATGTTGTCTAGGTATTCGACGTAAGTGACCTTGTTGTCCGCATCTAGGACCAAGACAGCGCGTGCGAGCAAATGCCATTCATTGATCAAGAGGCCATAGGCTTTTCCGAAGGAATGGTCGAAGTAGTCTGAGAGCATGATGGCATTTTCGATCCCTTCAGCAGCACACCATTTACCTTGAGCGAAAGGAAGGTCGACGGAAACCGTCAAGACCACAGTGTCCTCCATGTCAGAGAGGGCCTGGTTGAAGTGACGTGTTTGGGTGGAACAGATACCTGTGTCAATAGATGGGATCACGCTGAGGACTTTTTTCTTCCCAGCAAAATCAGCCAAAGATTTTTTCTCTAAGTTTGGTGTAGTCAGTGAAAAGTCATGAGCAGTATCGCCAACTTGAAGTTGAGATCCGGTAAAGGTAACAGGGTTTCCTAAAAATGTTGTCATAGCAAAGACTCCTTTTTTCTTTTCATTGTACATTAATGAAGGGGGAAGAGCCACTGATTTGTTTGAGAATCTAATCAGTTTGGAATCTTATTTGTTCAAACCTTCTGCGATTTTCTCCAAATTCCATTTCATCATGCTGTAGTAGCTGTCGCCTTCTTCGCCTTCTTTGGCGATCGAGTCAGTAAAGATCTTTGCAAAGATAGGGATATTGCTATCCTTAGACACAGTTTTCATAGGACGCTCATCGACACTGGATTCGACAAAGAGGGACGGTACTTTGGTTTGACGCAATTTCTCTAGCAGCGTTTTGATTTGTTCAGGTGTCCCTTCTTCTTCAGTGTTGATTTCCCAGATATAGGCAGATGGGACGCCGTAGGCTTTGGAGAAGTACTTGAAGCAACCCTCACTGGTTACGATCATCTTCTTCTCTGCTGGGATGTTATTGAATGCTTGCTTGGCTTCTTGATCCAGCTTGCTCAGTTTTTCAGTATAGGCTGCTAGATTTTTTTCGTAGAAGTCCTTATTTTTTGGATCTTTGGCGATCAATTGTTTAGCAATGTTTTTAGCATAGATGATCCCGTTTTCGAGATTGAGCCAAGCGTGAGGGTCTTCTTTTCCAGCTTGGTTTTGGCCTTCTAGGTAGATGACCTCTACGCCATCGCTGGCAGCGAAATAGTCCTTGTTTTCTACTTTATTAGCATTTTTGACCAACTTGGTAAACCAAGCATTGCCACCCGTTTCGAGGTTGATGCCGTTGTAGAAGATGAGGTCTGCTTGTGAAGTTTTTTTGACATCTTCTGGGAGTGGTTCGTATTCATGGGGATCTTGGCCGACAGGGACAATACTGTGTAGCTCGATTTTATCTCCAGCGATATTTTTTGTCATATCTGCGAGGATGGAGTTGGTGGTGACCACTTTCAATTTATCGGATGAGGACTTGGAAGAAGAGTCTTTGCTACAAGCCAGTAAACCAAATAAGAGAGCCACAAAGAGGGCTAAGACGGAAGTTAGTTTTTTCATTTTTTTCTCCTTTATGAGATTAATCTTAGTACGAAGGGGAATGTCTGTTCTTTCTCTGCTTGGGAGCGATAAAGAAGCTAATGAGAAAGAAGACGGCAGAAGTGATGACAATACAAGATCCGACAGCGATGTTGAAGCTATAACCAATAAAAAGTCCTAGGATGGATGCAAGAGCACCTAATCCGGATGAAAGGAGCATCATGGACCAGAGGCTATTGGCATAGAGATAGGCCGTCGCAGCAGGTGTGATGAGCATGGCGACGATGAGAATGGTCCCGACACTCTGCATAGCAGTGACAGAAACCAAGGTCAAGAGCACCATGAGAAGGTAGTGATAGACCTTGACCCGAACGCCCATGGATTGAGCGAGGACAGGGTCGAAGGAAGTAAGTAGCAAGGGTCGAAAGAGCAGGCAAATCGCCAGTAAGACAGCCACACCAATACCAATGGTCATCCACATATCCTGGTCTTGCACGGCCAAGATATTCCCAAAGAGGATGTGGAAGAGGTCAGTGGAACTTTTAGCGACTCCAATCAAGATGACCCCTAAGGCGAGGAAAGAAGAAAAGGTAATCCCAATCGCAGTGTCGCTCTTGATGATGGAGTTGCTCTTGATATAGGTGATCAGGATGGAAGCTAAGAGGCCAAAGATGATGGCGCCAATAAAAAAGTTGATACCTAAGATAAAGGACAAAGCCACCCCTGGAAGGACTGCGTGCGAAATAGCGTCCCCCATGAGAGACAAGCCTCGCAGAATGATGAAACATCCGACCGCACCGGCGACGATCCCGATGGCAATAGCTGTAATGAGAGCGTTTTGGAGGAAATGAAATTGTTGTAATCCATCGATAAATTCTGCAATCATCTGATTTCACCTCCTATAAAGAGTTCATGCCCGTAGGCTGCATGCAGATTCTCTTTGGTAAAGGTTTCCTCTGTTTTCCCAAAAGCAATCAGTTTGCGATGAAGGAGGAGGACTTGGTCAAAGTAAGCTGGAACCTTGCTGAGATCGTGATGGACGATCAGGATGGTCTTGCCTTCCTTTTTCAGGGTTTGGAGTGTCTGCATGATGATGTCCTCGCTAACAGAGTCAATTCCAGCGAAGGGCTCATCCAAAAAGATGACATCTGCTTCTTGGACCAAGCAGCGGGCGATTAGGACCCGTTGGAATTGCCCTCCCGAGAGTTGGCCAATCTGGCGATCCGCGAGATCAAGGAGATTGACAAGTTTTAAGGCATCTTCCACCTTTTGGAGATCCTCTTTGCTTTTTCGCTTGAAGATAGAAAGATGGGGGTAGAGGCCCAGTGAGACACACTCTCGCACCGTGATGGGGAAGTGGAAATCAATAGCTGTCTTTTGTTCGACGTAGGCCACTCGTTGAAGAACTTGGTCGAGATCTTTTTGATCGAGTAGGACTTTTCCCGAATGAGGGAGAAGTCCTAGCATAGCCTTGATCAAGGTTGATTTTCCAGCTCCGTTGGGTCCAAGAATTCCTAGGATGGTTGGACCCTGGATGGTGAGAGAAAGATTCTCCAAGGCCAGTGTTTGCTGGTAAGCAACACTTAGATGTTCAATTTGAATCATGATTTTTCTCCTTTACCATTAATATACATAAATTAAAAAATTAAGTCAAGTTAATTTTTTTAAATAATTTAGATTAACTCACTTGTAATCATTGAAAAATAGACCTATTTTTGATAAGGTTATTACAAAAGATTGAAAGTGAGAAGATCATGGTACGTTTACAAGATGATTTTTATGATTACGTCAACGGGAAATGGGCTGAGACAGCTGTGATTCCAGATGACAAACCGTCAACCGGTGGTTTTATGGACTTGATCCAAGAGATCGAAAACTTGATGTTGGATATTACCGGAAAATGGCAACGAGGAGAAGAGCTGCCAGAAGACAGTATTCTCCAAAACTTTGTCAAATACCACAAGATGGTGGCAGATTTTGATGCGCGAGAAGCAGCTGGTGTGGCTCCAGCTATGCCCTTGATCAATGAAATCAAGGCCTTGTCTTCTTTTGAAGACTATACCAGTAAGTTGGGGACCTATGAGCTAGCTGGCAAACCAAATCTCATGCCATTTAGCGTGTCACCAGACTTTATGAATGCCCAAATGAATGTCTTGTGGGGAGAAGCACTCGGTTTGATCTTGCCTGATACGACCTACTATGAAGAAGGCAATGAAAAAGGCCCAGAGTTATTGGCTGTTTGGCGTCAAATGGTTGAAAAGCTCTTGGCAAAATTTGATTTCTCAGAGGAAGAAATCAAAGATATCCTGGATAAGGTGATTGCGGCCGATGCAGAATTGGCCAAATATGTCTTGTCAAACGAAGAAAAATCCGAGTACAACAAACTCTACCATCCTTATGAGTGGGCAGATTTCAAGGCCTTGGTTCCAGAATTGCCACTCGATACCTTCTTTACAGAAGTGATCGGGCAAACGCCAGATACTATCATTGTTCCAGAAGAGCGCTTCTGGAAGGAATTTGCGCCAAAATTCTACTCAGCAGCCAACTGGGAAACCCTTCATGCCAAGTTGAAACTCAGTGCAGCTCTTTCTTGGACGTCTTTCTTGACTGAAGAAATCCGTGTCTTATCTGGTGAGTATAGCCGTACGATTACAGGGACACCAGAAGCACGTCCGAAAGAAAAAGCAGCTCTGGCTTTGGCAGAAGGACCTTATAGCCAAGCACTTGGCCTTTGGTATGCAGGAGAAAAATTCTCACCAGAAGCGAAAGCAGACGTAGAGCATAAAGTAGCGACCATGATTGAGGTCTATAAGGATCGCTTAGAAAAAGCAGACTGGCTCGCTCCTGAGACTCGCGAAAAAGCCATTGTCAAACTCAATGTCATCACACCACATATCGGTTACCCTGAAAAGTTACCTGAAACATACGCCAAAAAGATCATCGACGAAAGCAAGACCTTGGTGGAAAATGCTCAAAAATTGGCTCAAATTTTCATCGAGCATGTCTGGAGTAAGTGGAACCAACCAGTCGATCGAAGCGAGTGGCATATGCCAGCTAATATGGTCAATGCCTACTATGATCCGCAACAAAACCAAATCGTCTTCCCGGCAGCAATTCTGCAAGCACCATTCTATGACCTTCACCAATCGTCATCAGCCAACTACGGCGGAATCGGTGCAGTCATTGCCCATGAAATCTCCCACGCCTTTGACACCAATGGTGCTTCCTTTGACGAGCACGGTAGCTTGAAAGACTGGTGGAAGCCAGAAGATTATGAAGCCTTTACTGCTCGCACGCAAAAAGTTATCGATCAGTTCGAAGGTCAAGACTCATACGGTGCCAAGATTAACGGGAAATTGACCGTTTCTGAAAACGTGGCAGACCTCGGAGGGATCGCTGCAGCCCTTGAAGCGGCTAAGAAAGAGGAAGATTTCTCAGCAGAAGAGTTCTTCACCAACTTTGCCCGCATCTGGCGCATGAAAGCTCGGACAGAGTACATGCAACTTCTCGCAAGTGTCGATGTCCACGCACCAGGAAAACTCCGTACCAATGTTCAGTTACCAAACTTTGATGAATTCTTTGAAACCTTTGATGTCAGAGAAGGTGACGGCATGTGGCGTGCACCAGAAGACCGCGTGATCATTTGGTAGTCTAAGATACTAAGCCCGTAAAAAAAGCGAGAAGAAAATAGGAGATTGACTATGTGGGCCATGTCCACCAGTCAATCTCTCTTTTTCTCGACGCTTTTAGGGCGAGTTCAATTTTGTGATAGTGATTTATCATTTTTTCAAAGGAAGTAGTCTCGACTTCAATTAAGCAATGATTTTCTCGATGCTCGTGAAAGAATAAGAAATCCCCAAAGCCAAGTTTCAATCTACTGAAACTAGCTTTGGGGATTTTTGAGTGGATTAGAAATAACAGTGAATGTCATGATCTAAAAAAACTTGCTGGTAGTCATATAAATCTTCTGGATGCAGGGCTTTTATTCCTTCCATTTCATAGCGACGTCCTAAAAGCTTGTATTTGTTTTCTCCAAACTGGTGAAATGGGAGAAGTTGTACTTCATCGATATCGAGAGAATTAAAAAGAGAAGCAAATTCTTCAGCATCATTTAAAGAGTCGTTGAAATTAGGGATGACTGGGATACGTAAAACGATTGTTTTGTTTTGAGCAAAGGCATAATGAATATTTTTAATAATCAGATGATTGTTGACTCCGACAACCTTCTTATGTTTAAGTGTATTGTAATGTTTAAGGTCTGTATAAATAAAATCAACATACTGAATGAGATCGACAAATTTCTCATGTTCAACAAAAGCTGTCGTTTCGATTGCAGTATGAAGTCCAACTTCTTTCGCAGCTTTTAAGATTGCTTTGGCAAATTCAAATTGAGCGAAGATTTCTCCACCAGACAGGGTAAGGCCACCACCAGATTCTTCGTAGAAGTCAACGTCTTTTAAGACATCATCTATGATTTCTGTAACTGTTTTTTCTTCTCCCGCGATAGTTTCCTTTTTAGTAACAGCATCTAACATTTTTTCAGGATTTGCACGCTGGGATTCAGGATTGGAGCACCATGGACAACGCAGGGGACATCCTTTTAGAAATACAGTAGTTCGGATTCCAGGGCCATCATGGATACTAAAGTGTTGGATATTAAAGATTATGCCACGATTTTGTTCCATATTTTTGCTCTCCTATCAATCTAGTAAGTCCATTATACATTATTTAAGAAACTAATTCAATTACGAACGAAAGTTTATTTTGTTTTGAATTCACTCGAAAATTTGCTAAAATAGAGAAGAGGTAAAAACAATGCAACGTTTAGATGAAATATTGAAATTAGTATCGGAATTTGAAAAGATTGATGTTAATAGCTTGTCTGAGAAATTACAAGTCTCTAAAGTGACCATTCGAAAGGATTTGGACAAGCTAGAATCCAAAGGATTATTGCATAGAGAACACGGCTATGCTGTTTTAAATAGTGGAGATGATATCAATGTTCGATTGTCCTTTCAATATGATACCAAGAAAAGAATAGCCAGGGAAGCTGCTAAATTAATTAAGGATAACGACACGGTTTTGATTGAATCGGGCTCTACATGTGCCTTGCTAGCAGAAGAAATTTGCCAAACAAAAAAGAATGTCAAGATTGTGACAAATTCTTACTTTATTGCAGATTATATTCAGGAATATGATTCTTGTAAAATCATCCTACTTGGTGGTGAATTTCAAAAAGAATCGAGAGTGACTGTAGGTCCGCTTTTGAAAGAATTAATCCGCTCGTTTAGAGTTCCCTTTGCTTTTGTAGGGGTAGACGGATATGATGACGAACTTGGCTTTACTGGGAAAGATATGATGAGAAGTGAAGTTGTTCAAGCTATGTCTGATGTTTCTAAAGAAGTGATTGTCTTAACAGATTCAAGTAAATTTGGGAAATGTGGAACTGTCAGACGATTTGCACTTTCACAAGTTTCGAGAGTCATAACAGATAAGAATATATCTCAAGAAGCGAAAGAAAAACTTGAGGATTCGCAAACGATTTTAACCTTAGTATAAGAAGGAGAAGCCAATTGAAAGATGAACGGAAAAAGTTACTTGCTAAATTAGCCTATCTATACTATGTTGAAGACAAAAGTCAATCGCAAATCGCAGCAGAAACTGGAATCTACCGTACAACTGTCAGCAGAATGCTAGCAGAAGCTAAGAAAGAGGGCGTAGTAAAAATTGAAATCGAAAACTTTGATACTCGCCTCTTCCATTTAGAAAATTATATCAAACAAAAATATGGCTTAAAAGCTATTGAGATTATACCGAATCTAGTTGATGAGCCTCGAGAAAGCCTTGAAAAGCGACTGGCGCAAGCAAGTGCGGTCATGCTTCGTAATTTGATTGAAGATGGAATGACAGTCGGATTTTCATGGGGCAAGTCTCTCAGATTAATGGTAGAACAAGTTGGAACGAAGCGCTTGGATGGTGTTCAGTTTTATCCCCTAGCTGGAGGTCCCAGTCATATTCATGCTCGCTACCATGTCAATACGCTGATCTACAGTATGGCGAGTAAATTTCATGGGGAATGTCATTTTATAAACGCGAGTGTCATTCAAGAAAATTCTGAGGTGACGGAAGGCATCTTATCTTCTAAGTATTTTGAGGATTTGAAAGCTAGTTGGCGTTGTTTGGATGTTGCGGCTGTAGGGATTGGTGGCTATGCAGATAGCAAGAATCCTCAGTGGTTTGATATGCTGACATCAAATGATTTTAAGAAATTGGAGTCAGAACATGCTGTAGGAGAAGTATGCTGTCGTTTCTTTGATCAAGAAGGTATCCCAGTTTATCCTGAATTACAGGAAAGAACAATATCAATCACATTAGAGGAATTGAGAAAGGTACCAAACACCATCTCTTTGGCCTACGGTGATCAGAAAGCAAAAGCAATTTTATCGGTTTTGAAAGCCAACTATATCAATCATTTAGTCACAGATGAAGCAACGATCTTAAAAGTTTTAGAATTAGATGGTGATCAGCAATTTACTAAAAAATAGGACAGCGAGGATGCAGTCCTTATTTTTTTGAGTTAAATAGCACAAATGTGCAAAAACTAAAAACAATAATCAAATGTTGTAGTTTTTTATTGACCGGCAAAAATATAAATGGTATATTGACAATAGAAAAAGCGCTTTCATTAGATTGACAAAGGAGTGTAGTGCACATGGAAATAATTGTTGCAGACCAAATTATTATGGGCTTAATTTTAAATGCGGGTGATGCTAAACAGCATGTTTACCAAGCTTTATCATATGCTAAGGAAGGTGATTTTACATCTTCTGAAGGCGAAATTGCAAAAGCAGATGCAGCATTGCTAGAAGCGCATAACTTGCAAACCCAATTTTTAGCCCAGGAAGCAAGTGGGACAAAGACAGAGATTACAGCTTTGTTTGTGCACTCACAAGATCACTTAATGACTTCAATCACAGAGATTAACTTGATTAAAGAAATGATTGACTTACGAAAAGAACTTTCAGCGAAACAATAAGGAGGAAAAGATGATGAAAATTGGATTGTTTTGTGCGGCAGGATTTTCAACAGGAATGTTGGTAAATAATATGAAGGTAGCGGCTCAGGAATTAGGTATTGATGCTGAAATTGAGGCATATTCTCAAGCGAAATTAGCAGATTTTGCCCCAGAAATAGATGTCGCTTTGTTAGGGCCTCAAGTAGCTTATACTTTGGATAAATCAAAAGCGATTTGTGAGGCAAACCATATTCCTATTGCTGTCATCCCTATGGCAGATTATGGGATGTTGGATGGTAAGAAAGTACTAAATCTAGCTCTAGAATTGCTAGGAGAAAAATAAGGAGGCTTCCCATGTCTAATTTTAATTCTCAGAAAATTATCGCTCCAATCATGCGTTTTGTAAACATGAAAGGAATTATTGCTCTTAAAGATGGGATGTTAGCGATCCTTCCATTAACGGTAGTTGGTAGTTTGTTTCTGATTATTGGACAATTACCATTTGAAGGCCTTAATCAGGCTATTGCTAGTGTATTTGGCGATACATGGACAGAGCCATTTATGCAAGTTTATTCAGGAACATTCGCCATCATGGGCTTAATTTCTTGCTTCTCCATTGGGTATTCTTATGCTAAAAACAGTGGAGTAGAACCCTTGCCAGCGGGAGTTTTGTCCCTGTCTTCATTCTTTATCTTGTTAAAATCTTCTTATGTACCAGCTAAGGGAGAACCGATTGGCGATGCCATTTCAAAAGTATGGTTTGGTGGTCAAGGGATTATCGGGGCCATTATTATTGGTCTGGTAGTTGGTGCAATTTATACTGTGTTTATCCAAAGACACATTGTTATAAAAATGCCAGAACAAGTACCTCAAGCCATTGCCAAACAATTTGAAGCGATGATTCCTGCTTTCGTGATTTTCTTACTATCAATGATTGTCTATATCGTATCAAAAGTAGTGACAAACGGCGGTACCTTCATTGAAATGATTTATGATGTCATTCAGGTTCCTCTTCAAGGTCTAACAGGATCACTTTACGGAGCGATTGGGATTGCTTTCTTTATTTCATTCTTGTGGTGGTTTGGTGTTCATGGCCAATCAGTTGTCAACGGTGTAGTAACAGCCTTGCTACTTTCTAACCTAGATGCCAATAAATCAATGTTGGCAGCTGGGAAGCTATCCGTTGAAAATGGTGCCCACATTGTAACTCAACAATTCTTAGATAGCTTCCTTATTTTGTCTGGATCAGGTATAACCTTTGGGTTGGTTGTTGCCATGCTATTTGCTGCTAAGTCAAAACAGTATAAAGCTTTGGGGAAAGTTGCAGCATTTCCTGCAATCTTTAATGTCAATGAACCCGTCGTATTTGGATTTCCGATCGTAATGAACCCAGTTATGTTCCTTCCATTTATTTTGGTTCCAATTTTGGCTGCAATAATTGTTTATGCATCAATTGCTATTGGATTTATGCATCCATTCTCAGGTGTGACTCTTCCTTGGAGTACACCAGCCATTATTTCTGGATTTATGGTTGGAGGTTGGCAAGGTGCTTTCGTTCAAGTGCTAGTTCTTGCGACCTCGACTGTCGTATATTTCCCATTCTTCAAATTCCAAGATAATCTTGCCTATAACAATGAATTACAAGCTGAAAAATAGTGCGTTTATCATGTATGCACAGATGTGCGACTAGAATAGAATTTATATGTATAATTCATAATTCATTGAAATTCGTAAAATTTAATGCTACTATAGTTACGAAAGAAAACAAAATAATTTCAAAAGAAAGGTTTTGAAAAAATGAAACAAGTAGAAGTAGCAAGTACAAGCATTAAAACAGAATATTTTGGAAGCCTCACTGAACGCATGAATAAGTATCGTGAAGATGTCTTAAATAAGAAGCCTTACATCGATGCTGAACGTGCTGTTCTTGCAACTAAGGCATATGATCGTTATAAGGAACAACCAAATGTTCTTAAACGTGCCTATATGTTGAAAGAGATTCTTGAAAATATGACAATCTACATTGAGGATGAATCCATGATTGCTGGAAACCAAGCATCCTCTAATAAAGATGCTCCGATTTTCCCAGAATATACTTTAGAGTTCGTTCTGAAGGAATTGGATCTTTTTGAAAAGCGGGATGGTGATGTCTTCTATATTACGGAAGAAACGAAAGAACAGCTCCGTAGTATCGCACCGTTCTGGGAAAATAATAACTTACGTGCAAGAGCTGGCGCTCTTCTACCTGAAGAAGTATCTGTCTATATGGAAACAGGATTCTTCGGTATGGAAGGGAAGATGAATTCAGGAGATGCCCACTTAGCAGTCAATTATCAAAAATTATTGCAATATGGCTTGAAAGGTTTTGAAGAAAGAGCTCGCCAAGCTAAAGCAGCCCTAGATCTAACGGATCCAGCTAGCATTGATAAGTACCATTTTTACGATTCTATCTTTATCGTAGTTGATGCTGTTAAGACCTATGCTCAACGATTTGTGGAACTTGCTAAACAACTTGCTGAAACAGCAACTCCTGAACGTAAGAAGGAATTGCTTGAAATTGCAGAGATTTGCTCAAAAGTTCCATACGAGCCTGCAAGTACATTTGCAGAGGCTGTTCAGTCTGTTTGGTTTATCCAATGTATTCTTCAGATTGAATCAAATGGACACTCACTTTCATATGGCCGTTTTGACCAATATATGTATCCATACGTTAAAGCTGATTTGGAAAGTGGACGGGAAACTGAAGAGAGTATTGTTGAACGCTTGACCAACCTTTGGATTAAGACTATTACAATTAACAAAGTACGTAGTCAAGCACATACCTTCTCATCTGCAGGTAGTCCGCTTTATCAAAACGTTACGATTGGTGGTCAAACGCGTGATAAGAAAGATGCCGTTAACCCATTGTCTTATTTAGTGTTGAAGTCTGTTGCTCAAACTCACCTTCCTCAACCAAACTTAACTGTTCGTTACCATGCTGGTTTGGATGCCCGTTTCATGAACGAATGTATTGAAGTTATGAAGCTCGGATTCGGTATGCCTGCTTTCAATAATGATGAGATCATTATTCCATCCTTTATTTCAAAAGGTGTTCTTGAAGAAGATGCTTATGATTACAGTGCAATTGGTTGTGTAGAAACAGCTGTTCCAGGTAAATGGGGATATCGCTGTACAGGTATGAGTTATATGAACTTCCCTAAAGTTTTGCTCATTACGATGAATGATGGAATCGATCCTGCTTCTGGCAAGCGATTTGCACCAAGCTTCGGTCATTTTAAAGACATGAAGAGCTTCGATGAATTGCAGACTGCTTGGGACAAGACTTTGCGCCACTTAACCCGCATGAGTGTGATCGTAGAAAACTCGATCGACCTATCTCTTGAAAGAGAAGTGCCAGATATCCTCTGTTCAGCTTTGACAGATGACTGTATTGGACGTGGAAAACACCTAAAAGAAGGTGGAGCTGTCTACGATTATATTTCTGGTTTACAAGTGGGTATTGCAAACTTATCCGATTCACTTGCAGCAATCAAGAAACTGGTATTCGAAGAAGGACGCTTAACGCCACAAGAGCTATGGCATGCTCTGGAAACCGATTACGAGGGCGAACGTGGAAAAGAAATCCAAGAGATGCTTATCCATGATGCACCGAAGTATGGAAACGATGATGACTATGCAGACAGCTTAGTTCGAGAAGCATACGATATTTATGTGGATGAAATTGCTAAATATCCAAATACTCGCTATGGACGTGGGCCAATCGGTGGTATCCGTTACTCAGGAACGTCCTCTATTTCAGCCAATGTAGGACAAGGTCGTGGAACATTAGCTACTCCGGACGGTCGTAATGCCGGAACTCCACTAGCAGAAGGATGCTCTCCATCCCACAATATGGACCAACATGGCCCAACATCTGTTCTAAAATCTGTTTCTAAATTGCCAACAGATGAAATTGTTGGTGGTGTTTTACTGAACCAAAAAGTAAACCCACAAACTTTAGCCAAAGAAGAAGATAAATTAAAACTTATTGCTTTACTCCGTACGTTCTTTAATCGTCTACATGGATACCATATTCAATACAATGTGGTTTCTAGAGAAACGTTGTTAGATGCTCAAAAACATCCGGAAAAACACCGTGACTTAATTGTACGTGTTGCAGGCTACTCAGCTTTCTTCAATGTACTATCAAGAGCTACACAAGATGATATTATTGGACGGACAGAGCATACTCTATAGTAAAGAGGTATGTATATGGAATTTATGCTTGATACTTTAAATTTAGATGAGATAAAAAAATGGGCACGAGTGTTACCCCTTGCTGGGGTAACTTCGAACCCAACAATTGCTAAAAAAGAAGGGGACATTGATTTTTTTGATCGTATCCATAAGGTGCGAGAAATCATTGGAGGTTCTCCTTCCATCCATGTTCAAGTTGTCGCAAAAGATTATGAAGGAATTTTGAAAGATGCGGCTAAAATTCGCGAACAATGCGATGAAAACACCTATATTAAAGTCCCAGTAACACCTGAAGGACTTGCTGCAATTAAAGTGTTAAAAGCAGAGGGTTACAAAATTACTGCAACAGCAATCTATACTGTTTTTCAAGGGCTGTTAGCGATTGAGGCAGGAGCCGACTATTTAGCACCTTATTACAATCGTATGGAAAACTTAAACATTGATTCAGCTCAGGTTATTTCTCAGTTAGCGAGTGCCATAGAGCGTGATCATTCATCAAGCAAAATTCTAGCAGCTTCCTTTAAAAATGTGGCTCAAGTTAATCGAGCATTTAAAGAAGGAACACAAGCAATTACGGCAGGGGCAGATGTCTTTGAAGCAGCTTTTGGAATGCCTTCTATTGAAAAAGCAGTAGATGACTTCGAGGCAGATTGGTCAGCCGTTCATCATAAGAATACAATTTGATAAAGGAGGAGTGTATGAGAAATTTTGCAAGTCCATCTCGTTACATTCAAGGGGAAAATGCTTTATTTGAAAATGCAAAACCAATTTTAGAACTGGGGAGTCATCCTGTTTTACTCTGTGATTCAGTAGTCTATGATATCGTAGGGGAACGTTTTGAAAAGTATCTCCTTCGGTATGGCTTTACAGTCTTGCCAGTATTCTTCAATGGTGAAGCTTCTGATAATGAAATCAATCGTGTGGTCAGTCTGGCAGAAGAAAATGGCTGTGACTTAGTCATCGGACTTGGTGGAGGAAAGACCATCGACAGTGCAAAAGCCATTGCCGATCTGCTAAAATCACCAGTTGTCATTGCTCCGACCATTGCCTCTACAGATGCTCCGGTTTCAGCCTTGTCAGTTATTTACACGGATGAAGGTGCCTTTGCTCGCTATATCTTCTATTCTAAAAACCCAGAATTGGTCTTGGTGGATAGCAAAGTCATCTCTCAAGCACCGAAACGTTTGCTCGCTTCTGGTATCGCAGATGGATTAGCGACTTGGGTTGAAGCGCGTGCGGTGATGCAAGCCAACGGAAAAACCATGCTAGGCAAACACCAAACTTTAGCTGGTGTCGCGATTGCGCAACGTTGTGAAGAAATCTTATTTGCAGACGGACTTCAAGCCATGGCTGCTTGTGAAGCCAAAGTGGTAACGCCTGCTCTTGAAAACATCATTGAAGCCAATACCCTTCTCAGTGGGATTGGATTTGAAAGTGGTGGCTTGGCAGCAGCTCACGCCATCCATAATGGCTTTACTGCCCTCACTGGAGACATTCACCATTTGACTCACGGTGAAAAAGTAGCTTATGGAACCTTGGTTCAATTGTTCTTGGAAAACCGTCCTAAAGAAGAATTGAATAAATACATTCGTTTCTATCAACAAATCGGTATGCCAACGACTCTGAAAGAAATGCATCTTGAAAATGCAAGCTACGAAGACCTTCTCAAGGTTGGCCAACAAGCCACCATTGAAGGAGAAACCATCCATCAAATGCCATTTAAGGTACAAGCTTCTGATATTGCACAAGCCATTGTAGCAGTGAATGCTTATGTTAAGTCCTTAGGCTAATCAAAGAAATATAGAAACCATCGTCTGTTGGCGATGGTTTTTTTGATGGTCGCTAGTTTTCGTTTGATTTGGAGAAGTATCCTTCTGAATGAATAGCTTTTCCCTCCCACATAGCTGAAAAATGCAACCGTATAGAAGAATGAGAAGGCAACTATTCCAATCTTTGATAGACTCAGGAGGTAGCGTTACAATTACAAATTGGAGGAAATGAAATGACAGAATGTAGTCAAAAAGAATTAGCAAAAATTGTAGGAGGTGGGGGTTCTCGCCCAAATGTGATTCCAGGTCAGTCAGATAAGATTGAGATTGGACGTCCTGGCTTTGTGAAGCGACCACCGCTCGCTCGTATTTAAGACATGATAGAGTACTAGGATGAAGTCTTTTGAGAGTTAGATCTCAAGGAAGATTGGAACTCAGTGGAAAGAAGTAAATAAAAAGGTGAATGCAATGAGAAAGACAGACAGACCGTTTCAACTGGCGACACTTGGGATTCTCTGCATCAATTTTGCGCTTTTTAACGTGGGGCTCCCAACGGATTTAGTGGGCCACCTATCGGATGACTCTTATTATGGCTTGCTCCTCTTGTTGGTTGGATTGATTGGGGGGTTAGCCGTTACACTCTTGGTAAAGAGTCGTCGTTGGGACTTGTACGGGAAATTTACCTTTAAAGCGTCCTATTTTGCGGTGTTTGTGCTTGTCTTTCTGGCTCACTTTTTATGGGATATGTTTTCTGCAGAGGTATTTCCACCGACTAAGAATTCCATAGCCCTTGCAGAAGTATCTAGTGGTTTGTCAGGCTGGGCCTTGGTATTGATACGTTATGTCTATGCCTGCTTGCTGGCTCCTATTGTGGAGGAACTAGTCTTTCGTGATTTGGTCATGACGGCGTTGGCCTCTTATCAGAAGTATAAGCTGGATATGCTAGTGTCTGCTTCCTTGTTCAGCCTCTCGCATGTCTGGCAGCATGGTTGGGATTTGCCAAGCTTTATCGTCTACTTGGTACCGGGCTTGCTACTTTGTGCGGTCCTGCGCTATACCAAATCGATCTACTGGGCCATCCTTCAGCATGCCTCTTGGAATAGTTTCCTTACCCTCGTATCCCTCCTGGTCAGTGGGATTTAAGCAAGGGGAGCTAGTGTCAGAGAGCTTTATCCATCATTAAAGAGAGAGTGGGACAGAAATCGGTAATTCGTTAGAATTCGATTTCGTCTTCCCACCTCCGCACAGTTGAGTAGGGCTGTAAAAGCTGATGAAATCAGCGTAGTAGAGCCCACTCAACCACTGCGTCTTGCTCGACAATCAAAAAATAATTGAGAGGCTAGGACTTTTGTCCCAGCCTCTTTTTGTATGGAGGCAAAATCATTATTTTTTCTTAACTTTTGAAATATTATTCAGTTAAGCGTTTACATTTTTCCATAAAGTGCTATAATTTAATATGAAGAATAACATTTTATACAGAGGTGATCCATATGAAAAAAGGGAAGCTACTCTTAGCCACCGGCGCTCTGCTTTTGTCTGTAAGCGCACTGGTAGCCTGCTCACAAGGAGGGAAATCTTCAAGTTCGGACAACCAGGTCTTTAGTTATGTCTATACGCAAGACCCGGATACTTTGGATTATTCACTCTCTAACAAGAAGTCAACCTCAGAATTTACAGGAAATGCTGTGGACGGCTTATTAGAAGTTGACAAATACGGCAACTTGATTCCATCTCTCGCTAAGGATTGGACTGTTTCAAAAGATGGTCTGACTTATACCTACAAACTTCGTAAAGGGGTTAAATGGGTAACCGCTGAGGGGGAAGAATTCGGAGAAGTCAAGGCTCAAGACTTTGTGACGGGGCTTCAGCATGCGGCGGATAAGAAGTCTTCGGCCCTCTATCTCGTCCAACAATCCGTTAAAGGGTTGGATGATTATGTCTCAGGGAAAACCAAAGACTTCTCAACGGTTGGTATCAAAGCCATTGATGACTATACGGTTCAATACACCTTGAACCAACCAGAAAGTTTCTGGAATTCAAAAACGACCATGGGTATTTTGATGCCAGTCAATAAAGAATTCTTAGATTCTAAGGGAGATGGCTACGGTCAAGGTACAAACCCTTCTAGTATTCTTTATTGTGGTCCTTATTTGATCAAAGCGATTACTTCGAAATCTGTTGTGACGCTTGAAAAGAACCCAACCTATTGGGATGCGGATAATGTCAAGATCACCAAGGTGAAGCTAACCTATTATGATGGACAAGATTCAGAATCTCTCATCCGTGGATTTGATAATGGAGACTTTACCGTTGCTCGTGTCTTCCCGAACGGTTCCAACTATAAGAGTGTAGAGAAGAAACACAAAGATGACATCGTCTTTAGTGATCAAGGATCTTCTACTTATAACTTGTCCTTCAATATTGACCGTCAAGCTTATGAGATTACGACGAAGACGACAGATGCTCAAAAGAGCTCAACCAAGAAAGCAATCTTGAATAAAGACTTCCGTCAAGCCATTATGTTTGCCTTCAACCGCAAGGCCTATGTAGCGCAAGCCAATGGGGAAGCAGCTGCAGATAAGGTCATCCGCAACACCTTCACGCCTCCAAACTTTGTTCAAGTTGATGGCAAAGATTTTGGTGAGTCTGTCGAAAAAAATCTAGAAGAATACGGTGATGAATGGAAAGGTGTCTCCGTCGAAGATGGAAAAGATACCCTTTACAATCCAACCAAGGCCAAGGAAGAATTTGCCAAGGCTAAAGAAGCCCTTCAGGCCCAAGGGGTAGAGTTCCCAATTCATTTGGACCTCCCTGTTTCATCAACCTATACAGAAGGAGTCAAGCAAGCCCAATCCTTTAAACAGTCAATCGAATCGACTCTGGGAGTAGAAAATGTGGTCATCGACTTGAATATGATTTCTGAGGATGATCTTCAACGAGTGACCTACTTTGCTGAAAATGCTTCTCAACAGGACTGGGATTTGAACAACAACTTGGGTTGGGGACCAGACTATACGGATCCATCTTCTTACCTAGATATCACAAACTCTAAGAATGGTGAAAATGCCAATGCTTACTTTGGATTTGATGCGGGTACCAATAATGCCGCAGCCAAAGAAGCTGGTTTTGATGAATATGATCAATTGATCGAAGATGCGCACAATGAAACCAAAGATGTCAATGCCCGCTATGAAAAATATGCCAAGGCTCAGGCTTGGTTGACAGATAGTGCCCTCTTGATCCCGATTCATTCAGATGGTGCCTCTCCAGGTGTGCGTAAGACAGTTCCATACTCAGCTGCCTTTGCTTGGACAGGACACAAGGGTCAATCCTTCAACTACAAGTACTTGGAATTGCAAGACAAAGTCTTGACAGCCAAAGAGTACGATGAAGCGCGTGAACAATGGAAGAAAGAAAAAGAAGAATCCAATAAGAAAGCTCAAAAAGAACTAGAAAGTCACGTAGAAGACTAGGAATTTAAGAGCAATTATCTATTGAACAGGGAAGAGAGTGGGACAGAAATCGGTAATTCGTTAGAATTCGATTTCGTCGTCCCACCTCCGCACGGTTGAGTAGGGCTGTAAAAGCTGATGAAATCAGCGTGGTAGAGCCCACTCAACCACTGTGTCTTGCTCGATAATCCAAAGACAATTGAGAGGCTAGGACTTTTGTCCCAGCTTCTTTTTGATGGATAGAACCTTTAAAAATCGCCTAAAAATGGTATAATAGGAGCATCACGAAAATTGGAGAGACGCTATGAGTTTTTACAATCATAAAGAAATTGAGCCTAAGTGGCAAAAATACTGGGCTGACCATCACACCTTTAAGACAGGAACAGATGCCTCAAAACCTAAGTTTTATGCATTGGACATGTTCCCTTACCCATCTGGAGCGGGTCTGCACGTAGGACACCCAGAAGGCTACACAGCAACAGATATCCTTAGCCGTTTCAAACGTGCCCAAGGTTACAATGTCCTTCACCCAATGGGATGGGATGCTTTTGGTTTGCCTGCAGAGCAATATGCTATGGATACAGGGAATGACCCAGCGGAATTCACAGCTGAAAACATTGCTAACTTCAAACGCCAAATCAATGCGCTTGGCTTCTCTTACGACTGGGATCGTGAAGTCAATACGACAGATCCGAACTACTACAAGTGGACGCAATGGATCTTCACCAAGCTTTACGAAAAAGGCTTGGCCTATGAAGCTGAAGTGCCAGTAAACTGGGTTGAAGAATTGGGTACAGCTATCGCAAACGAAGAAGTTCTTCCAGATGGAACCTCTGAGCGTGGTGGCTATCCAGTTGTTCGTAAACCAATGCGCCAATGGATGCTTAAAATCACTGCCTATGCGGAACGTTTGCTCAAGGACTTGGATGATCTTGACTGGCCAGAGTCTATCAAGGACATGCAACGCAACTGGATTGGTAAATCAACTGGTGCTAATGTCACTTTCAAAGTAAAAGGGACAGACAAGGAATTCACAGTCTTTACGACACGTCCAGATACCCTTTTTGGTGCGACCTTCACTGTTTTGGCGCCTGAACATGAACTAGTAGATGCCATCACGACACCTGAACAAGCTGAGGCTGTAGCGGACTACAAACACCAAGCCAGCCTTAAATCAGACTTGGCTCGTACAGACCTTGCCAAGGAAAAAACAGGGGTTTGGACTGGTGCTTATGCTATCAACCCTGTCAATGGCAAAGAAATTCCAATCTGGATTGCCGACTATGTTCTTGCTAGCTACGGTACAGGTGCTGTTATGGCCGTACCTGCCCATGATGAGCGTGACTGGGAATTTGCTAAACAGTTTGGCCTTCCAATCGTAGAAGTACTTGAAGGTGGAAACGTTGAAGAAGCTGCTTACACAGAAGATGGCCTTCACGTCAACTCTGACTTCTTGAACGGGCTTAACAAAGAAGAAGCGATTGCTAAAATCGTCGCTTGGCTAGAAGAAAAAGGCTTTGGTCAAGAAAAGGTTACCTACCGTCTCCGCGACTGGCTCTTTAGCCGTCAACGTTACTGGGGTGAACCAATCCCAATCATTCATTGGGAAGATGGAACTTCAACAGCTGTGCCAGAAAGTGAACTGCCGCTTGTCTTGCCAGTAACCAAGGACATCCGCCCTTCAGGTACTGGGGAAAGCCCATTGGCCAACTTGACAGATTGGCTTGAAGTGACTCGTGAGGATGGAGTGAAAGGTCGTCGTGAGACCAATACCATGCCACAATGGGCCGGTTCAAGCTGGTACTACCTCCGCTATATCGATCCACACAACACAGAGAAATTGGCTGACGAGGACCTTCTCAAACAATGGTTGCCAGTCGATATCTATGTGGGTGGTGCAGAACACGCCGTGCTTCACTTGCTTTACGCTCGTTTCTGGCATAAATTCCTCTATGACCTTGGTGTTGTACCGACTAAAGAGCCATTCCAAAAACTCTTTAACCAAGGAATGATCTTGGGAACTAGCTACCGTGACCACCGTGGTGCTCTCGTGGCGACTGATAAGGTTGAAAAACGTGACGGTTCCTTCTTCCATGTAGAAACAGGGGAAGAATTGGAGCAAGCACCAGCTAAGATGTCTAAATCCCTCAAGAACGTGGTGAACCCAGACGATGTGGTGGAACAATACGGTGCTGATACCCTTCGTGTCTATGAAATGTTCATGGGACCACTTGATGCTTCCATCGCTTGGTCTGAAGAAGGTCTGGAAGGAAGCCGTAAATTCCTTGACCGTGTTTACCGTTTGATCACAAGTAAAGAAATCGTTGAGGAAAACAATGGCGCTCTAGACAAGGTTTACAACGAAACCGTTAAAGCTGTCACTGAGCAAATCGAGTCGATGAAATTCAACACAGCCATTGCTCAGCTCATGGTCTTTGTCAATGCGGCGAATAAGGAAGATAAACTTTATGTAGACTATGCCAAGGGCTTTATCCAATTGATTGCCCCATTTGCGCCTCACTTGGCAGAAGAACTCTGGCAAACAGTCGCAGCAACAGGTGAGTCTATCTCTTACGTAGCTTGGCCAACATGGGACGAAAGCAAATTGATTGAAGACGAAATTGAAATCGTCGTTCAAATCAAAGGTAAAGTCCGTGCTAAACTCATGGTCGCAAAAGACCTTTCACGCGAGGAATTGCAAGAAGTCGCTCTAGCTGACGAAAAAGTCAAAGCAGAGATCGACGGCAAAGAAGTCGTAAAAGTGATTAGTGTACCGAACAAGCTTGTCAACATTGTTGTGAAATAACCAATAAAAAACAGTTGAAATTTTTTTCAACTGTTTTTCTATCTTAATGGCGTCGGGCTAAGTCAGCTCCGAATTTATACCCTGCATTAAAGACGGATACGAAAAAGTTCGCAACTCCTGAAATCGCAACGATTTCAGCTAGACCAACACCGCCCTTGGTGTTTTCTAATTCTTCAGTTGTTAAAAGTTGTAAATTGTTCATTGCTTTTCTCTTTTCTTATTCCCCGATATGCAATGATGAGGATCCAAATAACAAGAATCCAAGAAAGTAAATCACTCACTCCATAAGTTTCAAAAGGGAGTGTGAGATAGTGAAGGTCGTGTAGGATTTGTAGAACTGCTAAAAAGATTCTAGAAAAAAGTAAAGTAGATATCGTGATGATATGGAATATGCGTCTTTTTTTTCATCGTTCTTACCTATGGACGGTTAGCTAGATATCCTAGTCCCGCTCCTGCAGCAAAAACGAGTCCGATACTACTGACAGCAGTTACAGCAATTTTCCATGTAGCTACTCCTGCATTTACAGCTGGGATAAATCCACCTTGAATAGAGGCTAGTTCGTGATCAGATAGTATGTCATCAGAATGAATAGAAATTGTGTTCATCTATCTTCTCCTTTCTTTGAAGAAAATTGTTTCTTCACCTGTATTATTCGTAAAAATTCTAGAAAATCTCTTATTATTTTCAAAATTATGAAAAAAGTTGAAAGTCACCTTCGGAGTATGATAAAATAAGGAACTATATTAGCTATGAAGAGATTGGAGAATGAGCGATGAAGAAACCAGTGATTGGGATTACGGGCAATCAACGCCCTTTTCGTGAAGAAGATGGAATGTACCTCAGTTATACACCGACAGGCTTTGTCCAGGGGGTTCAAGAAGCGGGGGGTATCCCTCTGATCCTTCCGATTGGAGACCCAGCAACGGCTGAGCACTATATTTCCTTGATTGACAAGCTGATCATCACAGGCGGTCAGCATGTTTCTCCTCAGTTTTATGGAGCAGAAAAGGAAATTGTCAGTGACGATTACTTGCTTGAGCGTGACCTTTTTGAGTTGGCCTTGATTAAGGAGGCAGTAGCTGCTAAGAAGCCTATCTTTACGGTTTGCCGAGGCATGCAACTCTACAATGTAGCCATGGGCGGGACACTTTACCAAGATATCGACCATCACTGGCAGGAAAATCCTGCCAGCGAAACTAGTCATTCAATCGAAACAGTTGAAGGAAGCATTTTGCGGGACTTATTCGGAGAAGTTGGTCAGATCAACTCCTACCACCATCAAGCGATCAAGGATCTAGCTCCTCATCTAGAAGTGATTGCTGTTAGCTCTGAAGATCAGATCATCGAAGCGGTGCAATCATTCCACGGGACAGCCTTTCTAGGGGTACAGTGGCATCCAGAACTGCGTTATCAGATAAGTGAAGGAGACAAGGCCCTCTTTGATTATGTCGTTAATCAACTATGATAGAAACAAAACACGTTAGAAATCGGGTCTTCTGATAGCTAGCGTGTTTTTTCTATAATCTGCGTAAAAATGACTGAAAATAGTCTCTAGGAAGAGGGCTGAAAGGGAGTATAATAGAGAGGAAGACAATGAGAGAGGATAAACACATGATCAACTTTCCACAAGATTTTTTATGGGGGACATCGACATCTGGTCCACAAACAGAAGGGCGCTATGCCGGAGATGGTAAGGGGGACAACCTCTGGGACTACTGGTACCAGGTAGAGCCTCATCGCTTTCGCTTCCAAGAAGGACCCGGCTTAACTTCAACCTTTTATGAAAACTGGGAAGAAGACATTGAGCTTCTAGTCGAGACCGGGCATACTGCCTTTCGGACTTCTATCCAATGGTCTCGGATTTTCCCTAAAGGACGTGGAGAAATCAATCCAGTAGGAGTGGCTTTTTACCGCCAAGTGTTTGAACGCATTAAGGAAAAAGGCATTCACCTGATGGTCAATCTTTATCACTTTGACCTTCCTTTTGCCTTGCAAGAACTAGGAGATGGCTGGGAAAATAAGGAGACGGTCTACGCCTATCGCGACTATGCTCGTTTCTGCTTTGAAACCTATGGGGACTTGGTTGATCAGTGGATCACCTTTAATGAACCCATTGTTCCTGTAGAGTTTGGTTACTTTTATGATGCCCATTACCCACATAAGGTAGATGCGGCCGCAGCGGTCAAAGTTGCCTACCATACTCAGTTGGCAAGTAGCCTTGCTGTTCAGGTCTGTCATGAGGTGGATCCAAACTATCGAATCGGAGTGGTCTTGAACTTGACGCCAGCCTATCCGCGGAGTCAGCATCCAGCAGATGTCAAGGCGGCACGAATCGCTGAGCTCTTCCAAGCCAAATCCTTCCTCGATCCGTCTGTTCTTGGGACTTATCCACCAGAGTTGGTAGAGATTTTGCGGGAGCGTGCTCTCTTGCCAGAGGTGGATCCAAGTGACTTGGAGCTGATCAAAGAACATACAGTTGACTTCCTAGGAGTCAACTATTACCAGCCAATGCGGGTCTCTGCGCCCCGTTATGCGCCAAACCCAGAGTCTCCTATGTTGGTCGAGCAGTTCTACGAACCCTATGTCATGCCAGGAAGAAAGATTAACCCACACAGAGGTTGGGAAATCTATGAACAGGGCTTGTACGATATTGCCCAAAATATCAAGGAAAATTACGGGAACATCGAATGGCTCCTAACAGAGAATGGGATGGGAGTTGAAGGGGAAGAAAAATTCCGTCAAAACGGGGAAATTCAAGATGACTACCGGATTGACTTCGTCAAAGACCACCTGCGTGAATTGCACCGAGCTATCCAAGATGGGGCCAACTGTAAGGGCTACCTTATGTGGACCTTTATCGACTGCTGGTCTTGGCTCAATGGCTATAAAAACCGCTACGGCCTTGTCGAATTAGACCTAGCCACTCAAGAAAGACGCCTGAAAAAATCCGGTCATTGGTTCCGTGAATTGAGCCAGCAGAGTGGATTTGAAGAGTAAGTTTTTGAGGATTCTGTTATCTAAGTACGATAGGCCCGTTCATTTCAGTAAATGACTGACTAGTTTTATTTTCGGAAGTGTGGAACTCCATCAGATGCAGATGTTTCTGACGGCATTCTTCATTTCCGATTTTTCATTTAGTGCTGGAAAAGGTTCAAAACCCTTCAACTTCAATATGTGCTATAATGAAATCAGAAGAAAAGGAGCTTGTATGATGGATTTTAAAACAGAACTAGGACAAAAAGTACAAACTCTACGTGAAAGTAAGGGATTAAGTAGACAAGCAATCTGTGGTATTGAGGACCTATTAACGACGCGCCAACTCCAGCGAATTGAAAAGGGTCAGTCTTTGCCAACGATTGCAACAGCGAAGTATATTGCTGAACAACTAGGTGTTTCTTTGGATGTTTTGACAAATCAAACTAGTTTGGAATTACCTGCAGAATATCTGAACCTGAAATATCAACTACGGACGTTATACCATTATGGAGATCAAGATCGTCTTCATCGGCATGAAGAAATTATTGAGGATATTTACGAAAGCTATTTTGATAACCTGCCAGAGGAAGAAAAACTGTCTGTCCAGGTCGCCCAAGCCACGGTTGATATGATTGGATCCAAAAATCCTTCTTTTGATCAAGGTTTATTAGATGAGTATCTAGAGCAAGCCATGAAGAAAAAAGAGTTAAGTCTCAACGATGTGGAGATTATCAAATTGCGCTTGCTTTCTTTGGCTTTGGGAGCCTTTGATCAAGATGAATTTATACACTTAGTAGAGAAAATCCTACTTGCGATAGATTATTTCCCCTTATCAGAGTTGGAAATACTACAAAACACTCTTATCTCAGCTGCAGGTGTGTTAGCCCATTATGGGATATACGACAGATTGCCAGACATTGTTAAAGCCTTAAATGATATTATGACAAAGAGACATGATTTTCAGGATAATATTTTTGTTTATGCTTTAAATTGGAAAGTTGCTTTATTTATAGAAGATGATCTAGAAAAAGCAAAAAATGATTATCAAAAAGTATGCTTGATGGCTGATTTGTTATCTGAGGATCTAGTGAAGAGAAACATGCAAGAAGAGTGGAAAGAGGACCTTGCCAAAAAAGGTCTAAACTACACTGAGGTATAGAAGTATTTATCCTTTCGTCTGTTGTTCTCAAAAAAATATAAAATGAACATTGAACACCTGTGAAGATTCACAGGTGTTTCAGATTGAAGATAAAGTCTTCTGAAAAACTTTCCTTAGGTGAGTACGGACGTCAGCGAACTTTTTCAAAGTTCCATGACTAATTATTGAGCCTAAGGTCTCAATAATTCCGAATGCCTGAAACAATTACGTTTCAGGCATTTTTCTCACAGCGGAAAGTTTTTGATCTTCTTAAATAACTAAAAAATAAAAGTCATTTTTTGATAATCATCTAACTGTTTTATGTAAAACAATAGTTTGTCTCCATTCTCGAACATCTGTGAAGATTCACAGGTTTTTTGGTGAAAATGATGGCTATACTGGACATGAATGTCCTCACGTTAGAGGATAGAAATTGGCTATACTGGGAGTACAAGGAAAGAAGAAAGGATCTTGGTGTTAGAAAATGGAAATTAGATTACACAATGTAAAGAAAAGCTATGGTTCCTTTGAGGCTTTGAAAGGAATTGATTTAGTTTTTGAGGAAGGTAAATTTTATGGACTTCTTGGACCGAATGGGGCTGGGAAAACAACGCTTTTAAATTTGTTGATTCAGAATTTCAAGCCAAGTTCAGGAGAGATTTTTTGGGAAGTAGATGGAAAATCCTTGTCAACGAAAGATTTTTATCGACATATCGGTATTGTATTTCAAAGCAATCGTCTAGATGATCATTTAACGGTAGAGGAAAACCTGATTTCTCGAGGAGCCTTGTATGGATTATCAAAATCACAAGTACAAAAGCGTATTAAAGATCTGCAATCCTATTTGGATGTAGCTACTCTTAAAAAGAAAAACTATGGCAGTTTATCAGGAGGACAAAAACGAAAAGTAGATATTGCCCGAGCTTTATTGCCACAACCGTCTTTGCTGTTATTAGATGAGCCAACAACTGGTTTAGATCCACAATCTCGTCATGACTTATGGGAAGCGATTAATTATCTGAACAAAAAAGAAAATATGACAGTTGTTCTAATTACACACTATTTAGAAGAGATGGCTGCTTGTGATGTCTTAAATGTCTTAATTGAAGGGAACTTGTACTATTCAGGAGATATTGCCAATTTTATTAAACAGCATTCAACCACTAATCTGAATCTTACGTTAAAACCTGGTAAACCAGTCAATTCGTTATCTGTCTCTAAGTTTGCTAATAAGTGTCAGATCCTTTCGGAGGCAGAAGTCGTATGTAAGGATGTTTCCGTTGAAGAGATGATGGAAATTATTGCAGAAAATCAAGGAAAATCAATTATTGAAACATTTAATGTAGAATATTCAAATTTAGAAGCAGCTTATTTGAACTTACTAAGATCTAAAGGAGGAGAAGGGAATGCTTGAATTAATCTCTAGAAATCGGAAAGTCTATACAAGAGATCGCTTAGCTTTCTTTATGTCCTTCTTATCGGTCATCATCTTGATCTTAGTTTATCAAGTCTTTTTAGGACAAATTCAGATTGATGCCATCAAGGAGGCTTTGAATAGTGATACCGCCTCTACGGACACCATCCAGATGGTCAATTATTGGTTAATCTCAGGTTTAACGACCATTATTTCAATGACCAGTACTCTTGGTGCATTTGGAGTAATGGTTTCGGATAGAGAAAAGAAATTGAGTGAGGACTTTAAAGTCAGCCCAGTGTCTAACTTTAAAATTGAACTATCGTATGCGATCTTTGCGATTTTATTTGGGATTATTATGACCATGTTCTCTTGTATCTTTGCAATTGGTATGTTTAATGGTTTTAGTGCTCTTCTTGACTATTCTATGATGGACTACTTATCTATTTTAGGAGTTGTTACAATGGGAACGGTGTTATCTGCAACTATTATTCTGCCAATCCTAGCTTTTATTCGAACCAGTTCAGCATTTACAACTTTGAGTACAATAGTTGGAACTTTTATCGGATTCATTTCAGGTGTTTATCTTTCTATTGGTTCTGTAGGAGGAAGCTTGCAACAGGTCATGACCTGGTTCCCTTTGACACAGGTAAATGCGCTCTTGAAACAGATTTTAATGAAAGCTGCAATTAGTAAAGTCTTTGATCATGCGCCGTCTACAGTAATTACGAACTACAAAGAATCTTATGGGATTATCTTGCAAAATGCGAGTGGGGAACATCTATCGAATCCCTTCATGCTTGCTTATCTTTCGATTATTATAGTTGTTTTGCTGGGAGTTGATTTGATGATTAAAAAGATAAAAAAAATGAAGTAAAACTTATGCAATTATTAGATAGGCATTTAGATCAGTTGGCATCAATGACAATCTTAAAATAAGCCAATCATCCCAACCTATCACTAAAAAAGTTGGTAGTTTTTTCTTAATCCTTTCTTAACTAGACCAATTTTTGATATTTTGAAGGTTGACAAACAGAAAAAAGCATTGTATACTGACTCCGCTGATAATTTTTCTATCGAATCAGACTAGACCAATTTTATAAATTGGCTAAGAAAATAAGGGAACTCAAGTACGGATACCTATTTTCTTTCATTTTTATAGAAGGAGAAAGCACAGCTTGTCTGTGTCGTATATACTATGTGTGGAATTGTTGGTGTTGTTGGAAATACAAATGCAACGGATATTTTGATTCAAGGGCTTGAAAAGCTCGAATACCGTGGTTATGATTCTGCGGGGATTTTTGTCCTAGGTGGTGCTGAGAACCATTTGGTGAAAGCGGTTGGTCGTATTGCAGAATTGTCTGCCAAGACAGCTGGAGTGGAGGGAACAACTGGTATCGGACATACTCGTTGGGCCACTCACGGGAAACCAACGGAGGACAATGCTCACCCACACCGCTCTGAGACAGGACGTTTTGTCTTGGTGCACAATGGGGTGATTGAAAACTATCTCGAAATCAAAGAAGAATACCTGGCAGGTCACCACTTCAAGGGACAAACAGATACAGAAATCGCTGTTCACTTGATTGGTAAATTTGCGGAAGAAGACGGCTTGTCAGTACTTGAAGCCTTCAAAAAATCCCTTCACATCATCCGTGGATCTTATGCCTTTGCCTTGATCGACTCTGAAAATCCAGATGTCATCTATGTAGCTAAGAACAAATCACCACTTTTGATTGGTCTTGGTGATGGCTACAACATGGTCTGCTCAGATGCTATGGCCATGATTCGTGAGACCAACCAATATATGGAGATCCATGACCAAGAGTTGGTAATTGTGAAAGCTGATAGCGTTGAAGTGCAAGACTACGATGGCAACAGCCGTGAGCGTGCTAGCTATACTGCTGAGCTTGACTTGTCTGATATCGGAAAGGGAACCTATCCTTACTACATGCTCAAAGAAATTGATGAGCAACCAACAGTGATGCGTAAGCTCATCCAAGCCTACACAGATGAGGCTGGTAAAGTAGTGGTAGACCCAGCCATCATCAAGGCTGTTCAAGAGGCAGACCGTATCTACATTCTAGCAGCTGGGACTTCTTACCATGCAGGATTTGCTTCTAAGAAGATGTTGGAAGAGTTGACAGATACGCCAGTTGAACTCGGTATCTCCTCTGAGTGGGGATATGGGATGCCACTTCTCAGCCAGAAACCACTTTTCATCTTTATCAGCCAATCTGGTGAAACAGCTGATAGCCGTCAGGTTTTGGTCAAGGCCAATGAAATGGGAATTCCAAGCTTGACAGTGACAAATGTGCCAGGATCAACTCTGTCACGTGAAGCTAACCATACTATGTTGCTTCATGCAGGTCCTGAAATTGCCGTAGCATCAACTAAGGCTTATACAGCCCAAATCGCAGCTCTTGCCTTCCTTGCAAAAGCGGTTGGTGAAGCAAATGGCAATGAAAAAGCCAAAGCTTTTAACCTGGTTCACGAGTTGTCTATCGTGGCTCAGTCTATCGAATCAACCCTTTCAGAGAAAGAATTGATTGATGCTAAAGTTCGTGACCTCCTTGAAACAACACGCAACGCCTTTTACATCGGACGTGGTCAAGACTACTATGTAGCCATGGAAGCCAGTCTCAAACTCAAAGAGATCTCTTACATCCAGTGTGAAGGTTTTGCGGCTGGAGAGCTCAAGCACGGAACGATTGCCTTGATTGAGGATGGAACACCTGTTTTGGCCCTCTTGTCAGACCCAGTTCTTGCCAACCACACTCGTGGAAATATCCAAGAAGTGGCAGCGCGTGGAGCTAAAGTCCTTACTATCGCTGAGGAAAATGTTGCTAAAGAGACAGACGATATCGTCCTTACAACGGTCCACCCTTACCTCTCACCAATCTCAATGGTGGTACCAACCCAATTGATTGCTTACTTTGCAACTCTCCACCGTGGACTCGATGTGGACAAACCACGTAACCTTGCTAAATCCGTAACAGTAGAATAAAGATGAAAAGAAGTTAGGAGCTTGTCCTAGCTTCTTTTACTTTTATCAGAGCCTGGGTTAAAGAAAGTGAGTTAGAAAAACCCATGAAAAAATTTCATGGGCTATTTATCTGATGGTGGTAAGACATACTTTTGGATAGCTTGTGCTACGCCGTGTTCTTGGTTGCTGCTGGTGACAACTTGAGCTTCCTTTTGGACAGCTTCAGGAGCATTTCCCATGGCAACTCCAAGTCCAGCCAGACGAATCATGGGGAGGTCATTGAAGTGATCCCCGATGGTCATGACCTGTTCCAAAGGGACCTGGTAATAAGCAGCCAGTTCAAGGACAGCATCTCTTTTTGAGACGGACTTGGCGGTGACTTCTAGGTAGTTTTCCTTGGAAAGGTAGAAGGCCGTCTGCGGAAATTCTTGTGGATCCAGCTTCTGATAGAGTTCTTGAATCTTCTGAGTCTCCCCAATCAAGAGCAATTTGTGGAGATGGAGATCAACGTCAGAGAGAGTCTGAGAAAGTGGCTGTATCTGTGGCGTCTCACCAGTTATCGAAGCCTCAACTTGTGTCCACTGGTCCTCTCTGGAGTTGAACCAGACTGCCCCACTATAACAATTAATCGAAATGCTGGAATCTAATTCTTCCACACGATGGAGGAAGGTGCGGATCTCATCTTTGTTCAGGCTGTGTTCAAATAGAATTTCTTCTCCCTTGATGATGAGAGCCCCATTGTAGCAAGCGATTGGTTCCTGATGGACGCCCAATCTTCTTGCGATAGGAGCAATCCCGATAGGAGAACGAGCCGATGCTAAGATAAAAGGAATCTTTTTTTCTTGGAGCTGGGGGATGAGTTCGATGAGGTCGGGATCGACCTGATGCTGCTGGTCCAGAATGGTTCCGTCAATATCACTGACAATTAAACGAATGGAAGACATAGGCACCTCCTTTTTCTTTAGTATACCATATTTTAGGAGAATGAAAAGGAGGGGTATAGTTGATTCTTATAACGGGGTCAAGTAATTTTCAAAGTAGGTTCCTTTCTTCAAAAATAAAATAATAGATCAGAATGCGCGCAAGGCTTTATTTTCAAGGGCTTGCGCTTTTTTTGATACCTACCTCAATAAAGAAATTTTAAGGCCTTGATAGGGAAAATATATTAGTCAGCTACTTTTCGAGGTGATATCATGGTTACAAATTTCAGAAGGGCAGCAATCAGTCTTCCTTTTGGAGAAGAGATTGAGGAGGTTTCACGGTATGAGTAAAAAAGAATTGGTTCTTCGTGCCATTCGAGGCGAAGCAGTAGAGCGAATTCCTGTAGGATTTTGGCTCCATTATGTGACCCAAGAAGAAAAAGAATTGGGTCTAGACAATCCGGCCGTACTTGAAAAAAGTATCAAAGGACACCAACACTATGTTGAAGAAATTTCCCCTGATTTTGTCAAGATTATGAGCGATGGCTTCTTCCGCTATCCGAGTGCTCTTTATTCGAGAGAGATCACATCAATCCAAGAATTAAAGGATATTCAGCCCATCGGAGAGCATCATCCTTGGATTGAAAAACAAATTGAAGTGGTCAAGGAAATTCGTTCTCATTTTCATGAGGAGATTGCTTCTTTCTATAACATCTTCTCGCCCATTTCTTATTTGAAACGCTGGTTTCGGACAGATCATTCTCGCGGGGATCAAGTGATTGCGGACTTTATCAAGGAAGATCCAGAAACCTTGGCCCATGTCCTTGATGTCATTGCAGGCGATATCGCTATTCTTAGTCGCCGCTTGATCCAAGAAGCAGGTGTTGAAGGGATTTACTTCTCAACTCAGCAGATCCAAGATGAGCGCGTGACAGATGAAGAATACCGCAAGATCATTGAACCGAGTAACATCGTTGTCCTAGAAGCGGCCAATGAAGCGGGTGGCATCAATATCCTTCATATCTGTGGCTTTGAAGGAGCTAGCAATGAAGTGGAACTCTTCAAGGATTATCCAGCTCAGGTTATCAACTGGGCGACCCATCATGAAGGCCTGAGCCTAGCAGCAGGGCGCAAACTCTTTGGTGATCGTGCCGTCTTGGGTGGCTTTGTCAATGGTAAGAAAGGCTTGCTTTACCAAGGGGAACGAGCAACTATCGAGCAAGAAACCCGCCGCTTGGTGGCAGAAGCTGGAAGTCGCGGTTTGATCCTTGGGGCAGATTGCACCGTGCCAGACGATTTCCAATTGGAACGCTTAGATTGGGTGCGCCAAGCAGCCGTCTTATAAAAGAGAAAGGAGAGGGAGATGAAAAAAATCAATATTTGGTGTCTGATGCTGGTAGCTTTGTTCCTAGTTTTAGGACTCGTAAAAGTTGCTGCCGCTAGCAGTCAAGAGGAAAGCAAAAAGGATCCGGATGTGGAAAGACTGGAGAAAATTCCAGCCCATAGTATCTCCCTCATTCGTCCGTCTGATCTAGCGGGCGTCCTGCTCCTAGAAGATCAGTGATAAAAAAAGATGAAGGGCTTGATAAAAAATATATATTAGTCAAATAAAAGTCCAAGTGTTAAGATAACTAGCAAGAAAAGAACAGAACAGAACGAGGTAAGAACATGTCCACAAAAAGAGAATTAGTCTTAAAAGCTTTCAGAGGGGAAGCGGTTGACCGTGTGCCAGTTGGATTTTGGCATCATTTTACAAGGGAAGATGAATGGTTGAAAGGATTTTCTAATCCAGAAATTATCGAAAAAAACCTCAATGGCCATAAAAACTTCCTTCACAAGGTCAAACCAGACTTTGTCAAACTCATGAGCGATGGCTACTTTGCTTATCCAAACCCAGCCATTCACAAAGGCCTTGAAAACATCTCGGATTTAGCAGGGATTGAACCGCTCGGAGCAGATCATCCATGGATCACAGAACAGGTAGAGCTTGTGAAAAAAATCCGGGCCGGTTTTGAAGAGGACATTGTAGCCATCTACAACATCTTTGCTCCAGTGACCTACTTCAAATGGTTGGTCGGAGAAGTGTCAGGTGGAGATGACTTGATCGCCAACTTTATCGATCAAGATGCAGCCACTCTTAAAAAAGTATTGGATACCATTGGCCAAGATATCGCAAGTTTAAGCCAACGAATCATTAAAGAAGCTGGAGCAGACGGGATCTACCTCAGTGTTCAAAGCATCCAAGATGCGCGTGTCAGTCAGGAAGTTTACAAACAAGTCATCGCGCCGAGTGAACTCCATGTCTTAGAGGAAGCCAATGAAGCTGGTGGCGTAAACATTCTTCATATCTGTGGCTACGAAGGAGCTCGCAATGATATCCACCTCTTTACAGACTACCCAGCTCCAGTCATCAACTGGGCAGTCGGACCAGAAGGCATCAGCCTAGCAGAAGGACGCGAAATCTTCGGTGGACGCACGGTTCTCGGTGGCTTTGAAAATGGCAAAACTGGTCTTCTCTACACAGGAGACAAGGCTGCCATCCAAGCAGAAACCAAACGCATCATCGCAGAGACAGGAACGACAGGCTTGGTCATCGGTGCGGATTGTACGATTCCAAGTGACATTGATGAAGAACGAATCGAATGGGTTCGTGAAGCTGCAGCAGAATAAGGAAAATAGAAAGCGAGAAAAGAGAATATGAGTAAAAAAACATGGATTATCGGTGGGGTGGCTGTTCTTGCCCTTGCAGGTGCAACGATTATTGGTCGAAGCTTGAACCACGCAAACGACAGTAAAGGATCAACAGGATCTAATAAAGTAACAACCTTGAAAGTGGCCCATACTCAAAACTATGTGCCGTACGATTTCGTTGATGAAAAAGGGGAATCAGATGGCTATGAAGTAGCTGTGCTCAAAGCTATTGACGAAAAGCTACCAGACTACAAGTTTGAGTATACTGGAACCAGTGACGACGATCTCTTGATCGGTCTAGAATCTGGTAAATACGATATCGGAACCAAAGGAGCTTGGTATACCGAAGAACGTGCCAAGAAATTTATCATTCCAAAAGAACCAATCGGGGCAAGTATCATCGGATTTACCGTACGAAAAGAAGACGCGGATAAATACAAGAACATTGATGACTTCGCTAAAGAAAAAGGAAAATTGGTTCCAATTTCACCACAAAATGCGCAGTGGAATGTTATTAAAGAATACAATGAAAAGCATAAGGACCAACAAATCGAATTAACAGCTGCGGAATCTTTCAAAGTCGCAGATGCTTATGCTTGGGTTCTGGAAGGACGTTACGATGCCTTCTTTGACATCAAACTTTCCTTTGAAAAAGCTGTCACAGATAAAGATGGTTCTTACCACCAATATGCGGACAAACTTAGCTGGTTTGCCTACAAAGGAATTCCAACTTACCCATTGATCCATAAGGATAAGAAAAACGAAAAATTTGCGGAAGCCTACAGCAAGGCCATCAAAGAATTGGAAGAAGATGGGACGCTTGCTAAACTATCCGAAAAATATTTCGGTGAAGATGTCTTCAGTTATGTAGATAAAGAAAAATAAGATGAAACTGGGTGCGCATAGCCCCAGCTTCCTTATTTCTATACGGATACAGAAAGGAAAAGAAACATGGTCTCATACGACATTTCCAAGGTCTGGTCATTTCTTCCAACCTTGGTCCAGGCCCTACCGGCGACCCTAGCTTTGATGGTGTTAACGACGCTTCTCGGTTCGGCATTTGGCTTGGTTTTGACCTGGGCACAAGTATCAGAAGATAAGGTAGGAGCAGGTCTGGCAAAAGGCTATGTCTTTACCTTGCGTTGTACCCCTCCAATTGTCTTGCTCTTTTTGGTCTTTTATGGACTGCCCCAATTTTTGAACTGGTGGTTGGGCATCGACATTGACCACTGGTCCAAGTTTGTCTTTGTCCTGATTGCCATGTTTCTTCTCTTTGCCGCGATGATTTCTGAGGTCTTCAAGGCAGCCTATTTGGCCATTCCAAAAGGTCAGATGGAAGCGGGCTTGAGTATCGGGTTGACACCAGCTCAGACCATTTGGCGGATTGTCCTTCCACAAGCCTTTCGCGTGGCTCTTCCAAATATGACAACTGCCATCTTGAACCTCATGCGCGATGCCGCTTTGGCCTATACCATTGGCTTTATCGATATCATGGGAGCAGGAAACAACTTGATCAGCCGCAATCTTGGGAATTATTCTCTCGAGACTTATACAGCTGTTGCGGTGATTTACTGGGTGATTGCCCTTGTGATTTCTTTCTCTGCTCAATTGCTTGAAAAACGACTCAGTGTAACAGAAAGGTAGCTTATGGATTTCAATTTTATTAGTAAAACATTTCTAGCCACCTTGGGTGGTGTTCCAGTGACACTTCTGATCATGGTCGTGTCGATTCTCTTGAGTTTTTTTCCAGCCCTCTTTTTGGCACTCGGCCAGATTTATAAGGTCAAAGGGGTTCGCAGTTTCTCAGTGGTTTACTTAGCCTTTATTCGCGCGACGCCTCCGATTCTTTTGATTCTCTTCTTTTATAGTCTCTTTCCCAGCCTCTTAAATAGCTTTTTTAAGAGCATAGGCAGTCACTTTAATGTCTTTGAGATCAATCCCATTTACTATGCCTTTATCATCTTTAGCTTGATGACAACAGGGAGTCTTGCTGAAATTCTCCGGTCAGCCATTCTGACGGTGGATAAGGGCCAGCTAGAAGCGGCGCAAGCCATCGGTTTGACCAATCGCCAAGCCTATATCCGCATTGTTTTTCCCCAAGCCTTGCGTTCAGCCCTTCCTAATTTGTGTAACTTAGTTATCAACTTGGTCAAAGGAACCTCCCTTGTCTTTGTCATGACCATCAAGGATATCACCGCCATTGCCAAGGTCGAAGCCTCTTATGGTTATCAATATTTTGAATCCTATCTAGTGATTTTTATTCTTTATATTGTCATTTGTGGGGTGATTCAATGGGGATTCAATCGCTTAGAAAAACGCCTGACGATTGCATAGAAGAAGGAGAAATAAGAAGATGTTAGAAGTAGAACACGTATCGAAAAAATTTAAGGACCACCAAGTCCTGGTAGATGTCAATCTCAAGGTCAACCAAGGGGATGTCGTCGTTATTTTGGGGCCATCTGGATCAGGAAAAACAACCTTCCTTCGCTGCCTCAATCACTTGGAAAAGGCGGATACAGGCCGTTTGACTTTGGGTGGAAAAGAGTATGACCTCTCAAAACTCAGCAAAAAAGAGATTCTAGAAATCCGCCAAAAGACAGCCTTTGTCTTCCAGCATTACAATCTCTTTGCCAACAAAACAGCGCTTGAAAATATCTTAGAAGGCCTGGTTGTGGCTCGGAAAATTCCAAAAGAAGAGGCTATCCAACGGGCAGAATCAGCCCTTGAAAAAGTTGGTCTCCTTGCTTACAAGGATTACTATCCTTCTCAATTGTCAGGTGGCCAGCAGCAGCGGATCGGAATTGCGCGTGCCATCGCAGTGAGACCAGACGTGATCTTGCTTGACGAGCCGACTTCGGCGTTAGACCCAGAGTTGGTCGGTGACGTCTTAGATGTCATGAAGCAATTGGCTCAAGAAGGAGTGACCATGGTTGTCGTAACCCATGAGATGGGCTTCGCGCGTGATGTGGCCAACCATGTCATCTTTATGGATGGTGGACACATCATCGAAGAAAATGAACCGCATGAATTCTTCAACAGTCCAAAAGAAGAACGAACCAAACAATTCCTTTCACGGATTCTATCCGACGCCACCTACAGTGTCGAATACATGATTTAATAAGAGACACACCTAGTAAGGGTGTGTTTTTTAGCTTGGAAAAAATTTTTTAAAAAAATGTAAAAAATTATGTAAAAAGTGTTGACAAAAAAATCGTCCTGGATTATAATAATTTATGTAAACAAAAAGAGGTTGGAAAAATCTCAAGAGTTTACAGGATCAATAGTGGAAAGGAGATGGTGAGATGCTATTTCCAAAATATAGAAAACTAATTGATAAAAGAAGAAATACAAGATCCTAGCCTTTGAGGCTATTCATTTAAAAGCAAAATAAAATTATGTAAACAAATTTAAAGTAGCTAAATCAGCTACTCATTTTCAAGAACAAGTTAAAATTATGTAAATTAGAGGTAAACAATATGAATAACAACTTTAACAACATGGATGATTTATTTAACCAATTGATGGGTGGTATGCGTGGATACAGTTCAGAAAACCGTCGTTACTTGATTAACGGTCGTGAAGTAACGCCTGAAGAATTCGCTATTTACCGTCAAACTGGTCAACTTCCAAGCGAAGGAAGTGAACAAGCACAGTACGTTCAAGGTAAAGGTATGAAACAAGATGGGATTCTTGCAAAACTTGGACGTAATTTAACAGCAGAAGCACGTGAAGGTAAGTTAGATCCGGTTATTGGACGTAATAAAGAAATCCAAGAAACTTCTGAAATTCTTTCTCGTCGTACAAAGAATAATCCAGTTCTCGTCGGTGATGCTGGTGTTGGTAAAACTGCAGTAGTAGAAGGATTGGCCCAAGCTATCGTGAACGGTGACGTTCCTGCAGCAATCAAGAATAAAGAGATCATCTCGATTGATATTTCTGGACTTGAAGCTGGTACTCAATACCGTGGTAGCTTTGAAGAAAACATTCAAAACTTGGTAAACGAAGTCAAAGAAGCTGGAAATATTATCCTTTTCTTCGACGAAATTCACCAAATCCTTGGTGCTGGTAGCACAGGTGATGGTCAAGGGTCTAAAGGTCTTGCGGATATCTTGAAACCAGCTCTTTCACGTGGGGAATTGACAGTGATTGGGGCAACAACTCAAGATGAATACCGTAATACCATCTTGAAAAATGCAGCCCTTGCTCGTCGTTTTAATGAAGTAAAAGTTAATGCTCCATCTGCTGAAGATACTTTCAAGATTCTTCAAGGTATTCGAGATCTTTATCAACAACACCACAATGTTATTTTGCCAGATGAAGTCTTGAAAGCTGCCGTTGATTACTCTGTTCAATATATTCCACAACGTAGCTTGCCGGATAAGGCTATTGACCTTGTGGATGTGACAGCTGCTCACTTGGCAGCACAACACCCAGTTACAGATGTACATGCAGTTGAACACGAAATTCAAGCGGAAAAAACTAAACAAGAAGAAGCTGCGGCTAAAGAAGATTACGAAGCAGCTCTAAATGCAAAAGTCCGTATCGAAGAGCTTGAAAAGCAAATTGCTAATCATACAGAAGATCACAAGGTTACAGCTACTGTAAATGATGTAGCTGATTCTGTAGAACGTATGACTGGTATCCCAGTATCACAAATGGGTGCAACCGATATCGAACGATTGAAAGATATGGGTCACCGTTTGCAAACGAAAGTTATTGGTCAAGACAAAGCTGTTGAAGCAGTAGCAAAAGCTATCCGTCGTAACCGTGCTGGTTTTGATGAAGGTAACCGTCCAATCGGTAGCTTCCTCTTTGTAGGTCCTACTGGTGTTGGTAAGACTGAGTTGGCCAAACAATTAGCGCTTGATATGTTCGGAACTAAAGATGCTATCATCCGTTTGGACATGTCAGAATATAGCGACCGTACAGCCGTATCTAAATTGATTGGTACAACTGCAGGTTATGTTGGTTACGATGACAACAATAATACTTTGACAGAACGTGTTCGCCGCAATCCATACTCAATCGTACTTTTGGATGAGATTGAAAAGGCTGACCCTCAAGTCATCACCCTTCTCCTCCAAGTTTTGGATGATGGTCGTTTGACAGATGGTCAAGGAAACACCGTTAACTTCAAGAATACGGTCATTATCGCTACTTCAAACGCTGGCTTTGGTTATGAGGCTAACTTGACAGAAGATGCGGACAAACCAGAACTCATGGATCGTTTGAAACCATTCTTCCGTCCAGAATTCCTAAACCGCTTCAATGCTGTCATCGAATTCTCACACTTGAGCAAGGAAGACCTTTCTAAGATTGTTGACTTGATGTTAGCAGAAGTGAATAAAACGCTTGCTAAGAAAGACATTGATTTGACAGTTACCGATGCAGCTAAAGAATATATGACTGAAGAAGGATACGATGAAGTCATGGGTGTTCGTCCACTCCGTCGTGTGGTTGAACAACAAATCCGTGATAAGGTGACAGACTTCCACTTGGATCACCTTGAGGCTAAACACTTGTTGGCTGATATGGAAGATGGAGAATTGGTTATTAAAGAGAATGGAACCTCAGAAGAATAACCGAGACATCTAGCTCCATAAACAAGAGAAAATCAGTTTGAAAAAGAAGGCTAGGAAGAAATTCTTAGCCTTTTTTATGTCAACAAAAGAAAATATATGAGGTATAGTTTTATCGTTTTTTTTCCCAGAAAGTGAAAAATGATAAAAAATAGGTATGTTTTTTCATAAATTAGTGCAAAATACAGCATGAAAATGCCTTAGAAAGCGTCTGTAAGCAAGATTTTCTTATAAATGAACAAATAAATTATATAATATATAAAAGACTAAATTTAAGGGGATAGGATGATTTTATGAAAAATCCAATTGATATTTATTCGACAAAAGATTATAAGAAAGTTGAAGCTGTCGTTCAATTGATGGTGGATGGAAAGGTGACAAGTTATAGAGTAGCAACTGAGACAGATATTAGCAAGATGAGTCTAGCTACCTTGACAAAAGGAACCAGTAAAATTAAAAACATTACCTACCAAACAGCCATGTTGTTGATTGAATGGTATGATAAAAATCATGAAAAATATGGAATCACAATTGATTAGCAAAAACCTATTTTTTATGGTTTTTTTCTTTTTCTAAAAAAGGAATCACTGGGAAAGCTGTCTGAATCGAATAGTGACTGGATACCTCCATCCATGGACTTATTTTTTGAAAATCAAGGGTTCGTATTGAAAATACCTATAAAATTTGCTATAGTAGAGCATATATGATTTAAAAAGGAGAAACGGTATGCAAAGTGGTACAACCTTGCTATTTATGCTTGCGCTAATGGTCGGAATGATGTTTTTCATGAGCCGTAGCCAAAAGAAACAATACCAAAAACGGATGGAGAGCTTGAACAAGCTTCAAAAAGGGTATGAAGTGATTACCATCGGTGGTTTGTATGGAACAGTTGATGAAGTAGACACTGAACGGAAAACCGTTGTCTTGGATGTGGATGGCGTATACCTCACATTTGAATTGACAGCTATTAAAACAGTTTTGCCAGTTTCAGAAGGAGTGACAGCTGGTGCAGTTGAAGGTGCTGGTGACTCAGATTCTATTATCGACGGTGAATAATAAGAAAGAGCGATCAAAGGGTCGCTTTTTTCATTTTTAGCTAGATGCCCCCTAGAAAAGGGACTAGACTGCCATTTTAAGCGGATTTATGATATAATGAAGCGATAAAAACAGTGAAATAGGTAGAAAAACATGTTTCGTTTTAAGAAGAAAGAAAAATTAAGTGTTCCCCTAGAAGTGCCCAAGCACATTGGAATCATTATGGATGGGAACGGTCGTTGGGCCAAAAAACGGATGCAACCTCGTGTCTTTGGCCACAAGGCAGGCATGGAGGCTCTGCAAGAAGTAACTATCGCTGCCAAGGAGATGGGAGTGCAAGCCCTAACGGTCTATGCTTTCTCAACTGAAAACTGGACACGTCCTCAACAGGAAGTGAGCTTTATCATGAATCTTCCAGTTGAATTCTATGACCGCTTTGTTCCAGAACTTCACAGAAATAATGTGAAGATCCAGATGATTGGCGAGGTTTCCCGTCTTCCGAAGGAAACCTTAGAGGCTCTGGAAAAGGCGGAGGCCTTAACACGCTCCAATACAGGCTTGATTTTGAATTTTGCCTTGAACTATGGAGGACGTGCGGAACTGACCCAAGCAGTTAAACAAATTGCCCAGGAAGTCCTAGATGCGCGCTTGAATCCAGGCGATATCTCAGAAGAGATGATTGCCAATTATTTGTATACCAGTAGTCTACCCAAGGACTTACGAGATCCTGACCTGATTATTCGGACCAGTGGAGAGCTTCGCTTGAGTAACTTTTTGCCTTGGCAAGCGGCCTATAGTGAGCTTTACTTTACCGATGTGATGTGGCCAGATTTTGGAGAAAAGGCCTTGCATGATGCAATAGAAGAATACAGCCATCGTCATCGACGCTTTGGTGGTGTATAGGAGAGAAATATATGAGAAAAGATTTACAGAAGCGAGTGATTTTTGGAGGAATCGCCTTAGCTTTCTTTATTCCAGTCGTCCTTATTGGAGGAGTTGTTTTTCAGATTGTAGTGGGACTCATCGCTATGTTGGGTGTTCATGAATTGCTGAAGATGAAAGGATTGCAGACCGAAACCATCGAAGGAGCCTTGGCTATGCTAGCAGCTCTTGTGTTGGCTCTGCCTTTAGAAAGTTACCTCCCTTTCTTGCCAGCAGGTGGGAATTTCATCGCCTACGGCCTTTTGGTCTTATTATTGATGGGGACAACTGTCTTGGCGCAAGGCTATACCTATGACGAGGTTGTCTATCCGATTGCTTCCAGCTTTTATGTTGGCTTTGGCTTTCATGCCTTGATTCAAGCGCGCTTAGCAGGTGTGGATAAAATTCTTTTGGCCCTCTTTATTGTTTGGGCAACGGATTCAGGGGCCTACTTCATTGGGAGCCAGTTCGGTAAGAAAAAACTCTTACCAAGAGTATCGCCCAATAAGACTGTTGAAGGAAGTCTAGGCGGGATCGCTTGTGCTGTCGTCGTGACCATGATCTTTATGATGCTAGATCGTACTGTTGCGGGATCTTACGGTTGGGTGACCATGATTCTCTTTACCATTCTTTTCAGTATAGCAGCTCAGTTTGGTGACTTAGTCGAAAGTGCTATCAAGCGCCATTTTGGAGTCAAAGACTCTGGCCGTTTTATTCCTGGTCACGGTGGTGTCTTGGATCGGTTCGATAGCTTGATTTTTGTCTTCCCACTGATGCTATTCTTCGGTCTGTTTTAAACAATAATCGTATAATCATCAGTTAAAACGAAGGAGCGTGTATGCAATTTATTGCCTTTATTATCATTTTTGGCGTCATTGTCCTGGTGCATGAGTTCGGCCATTTCTATTTTGCAAAGAAATCAGGCATATTGGTCCGTGAGTTTGCGATTGGGATGGGGCCCAAGATTTTTGCCCATGTAGGCAAAGACGGAACAGCCTATACTATTCGAATCCTTCCATTGGGAGGCTATGTCCGAATGGCAGGCTGGGGCGAAGATACGACAGAGATTAAGACAGGAACTCCTGTCAGTCTAACCTTGAACCCTGAGGGAACAGTTGTTCGGATCAACCTTTCTGGGAAAAATATCGACCAGACGGCTCTCCCCATGAATGTCACAGATTTTGATTTTGAGGATAAACTTGAAATCACAGGAATCGTCATCGAAGAGACCAAGACCTATCCTGTCCACCATGATGCGACCATCGTTGAGGAAGATGGGACAGAAGTACGGATTGCTCCTCTAGATGTGCAGTATCAAAATGCTAGTATCTGGGGACGACTCATTACCAACTTTGCGGGTCCCATGAACAACTTTATCTTGAGTATTGTCGTGTACTCTCTCCTAGCCTTTATGCGAGGAGGAGCAGTGGACTACTATAGCAACCATGTTCAGGTCGTTCCTCAAGGAGTGGTAGCTAAGGCTGGTTTGAAAGACAATGACCAGATCGTTCAGATCAATGAATACAAGGTTTCCAACTGGGATGAGTTGACAGATTCTGTCCAGAAGGCGACCCGTAACCAAGGAAAAAATCCAGAAGTAACGATCACCTATGAACGAGACGGGAAGACTCAAAAAGTGACGGTCCAACCAGAAGAAGATGGTGGACGGTATTATATCGGTGTGACCAATGCTGTCAAGACGGGCTTTTTCGATAAGCTTCTGTCAGGTGTGACAGATACTTGGTACACAGCAAGTCGTATCTTAACGGCCTTGAAGGATATTATCTTCCACTTTAGTTTGAACAAGTTGGGTGGTCCGGTAGCGATCTACAAAGCGAGTTCGCAAGCGGCGGAGCTTGGACTTCCAGCTATCCTGTCCTTGATGGCCATGTTGTCCATCAATATCGGAATCTTTAACTTGATCCCCATTCCGGCCTTGGATGGTGGGAAAATCTTGATCAATTTGATCGAGCTGGTTCGTAGAAAACCGCTGAAGCAGGAGGTAGAGACCTACTTGACCCTTGCTGGAGTGGCGGTCATGGTTATCTTGATGATTGCCGTTACTTGGAACGATATTATGAAATTATTTTTGAAATAGAAAAGGAATGAATCTGAATGAAACAAAGTAAAATGCTTATTCCAACACTTCGCGAAATGCCAAGTGATGCGCAGGTCATCAGCCACGCTTTGATGCTCCGTGCGGGTTATGTTCGTCAAGTATCAGCAGGTGTCTATTCTTATCTGCCACTTGCTAACCGTGTGATCGAAAAAGCTAAGAAGATCATGCGCCAAGAATTTGATAAGATTGGTGCGGTTGAGATGTTGGCTCCAGCCCTTCTCAGTGCGGACCTTTGGCGCGAATCTGGCCGTTATGAAACCTACGGTGAAGACCTTTATAAACTAAAAAATCGTGAGAAGTCAGACTTTATCTTGGGTCCAACTCACGAAGAAACTTTCACAGCAATTGTCCGTGATTCGGTCAAGTCTTACAAGCAATTGCCACTGAACTTGTACCAAATCCAGCCTAAGTATCGTGATGAAAAACGTCCACGTAATGGCCTCCTTCGTACCCGTGAATTCATCATGAAAGATGGCTATAGCTTCCACGCTAACTACGATAGCTTGGATGTAACTTATGATGAGTACAAAGCAGCCTACGAACGCATTTTCACTCGCAGTGGCTTGGACTTCAAAGCCATCATCGGTGATGGTGGTGCTATGGGTGGTAAGGATAGCCAAGAATTTATGGCCATTACTCCTTCTCGGACAGACCTTGACCGTTGGGTGGTGTTAGACAAGTCTGTTGCATCATTTGACGAGATTCCTGCAGAAGTGCAAGAAGAAATCAAGGCAGAATTGCTCAAATGGATGGTTTCTGGTGAAGATACCATTGCCTACTCAAGTGAGTCAAGCTATGCGGCCAACTTGGAAATGGCAACCAACGCCTACAAACCAAGCAACCGTGTTGTGACGGAAGAAGAAGTGACTCGCGTGGAAACACCAGGTGTCAAATCAATTGATGAAGTCGCAGCATTCTTAAACATCTCTGAAGAGCAAACCATCAAGACCTTGGTTTATATCGCAGACGAGGAGCCAGTTGTAGCCCTACTCGTCGGCAATGACCAACTCAATGAAGTCAAATTGAAAAACCACCTTGGAGCAGACTTCTTGGAACCTGCAACCGAAGCCGAAGTGAAAGAATTGTTGGGAGCGGACTTTGGTTCTCTTGGCCCAGTCAATCTTCCAGAAAATGTCAAGATTATCGCAGACCGCAAGGTGCAAGATAGTCGCAATGCGGTTGTTGGTGCCAACGAAGATGGCTACCACTTGACGGGTGTCAACCCAGGTCGTGACTTCACTGCTGAGTATGTGGATATCCGTGAAGTTCGTGAGGGTGAAATCTCACCAGACGGACAAGGCGTTCTCAACTTTGCGCGTGGGATCGAAATCGGTCACATCTTCAAACTTGGAACTCGTTACTCAGCAAGTATGGGGGCAGATGTCTTGGACGAAAATGGCCGTGCTGTACCAATCATCATGGGCTGTTACGGTATCGGTGTCAGCCGTCTCCTTTCAGCCGTTATGGAACAACACGCTCGCCTCTTTGTGAACAAAACGCCTAAAGGTGAATACCGTTATGCTTGGGGCATCAACTTCCCTAAAGAATTGGCGCCGTTTGATGTGCACTTGATTCCAGTCAATGTCAAGGATGAAGCTTCTCTTGAATTGACAAGCAAGATTGAAGATCAATTGATCCATTCTGGTTACGAAGTCTTGGTAGACGACCGTAACGAACGTGCTGGTGTTAAATTTAGCGATAGTGACTTGATTGGTTTACCAATCCGCATCACTGTCGGGAAGAAAGCAGCTGACGGTGTCGTAGAAGTGAAAATCAAAGCTTCAGGTGACACGATTGAAGTACATGCAGACAACCTGCTTGAAACTCTTTCCATTTTAAATAAATAAGCTAAACTGCCAGGTTTACCTGGCAGTTTTCTTTTGCTGAAGAAACGTGTAAGTCTGATTTTCCGAAGCGCTAAGAGGATTATTGTTGTTGGGAAGAATTTACCCTCGAGCGGAATAGGTTAAAAACAATTTTTTGCAAAAAAAACTAACCATAGCGAATAGCTTGGTTAGTTCAGTGTTCTAGACTGGTAATCTAGAGAAGTAGCGATCTAGTTCTCTTCGCTAGGGAAGGACTCTCCAAAAGACAACTCAGAGTATGGTATTTCAAAACTATCTTTGTTATAAGTTACCTTGACTGAAGTCGTTCCAAAGTCGACGAGGATGGGATGGCCTGAAGTGATGATGGCATAGCGATCAGCAGTTTGTTTGATATCATAGACTGTCGTTGGTCCGTAAAGGTAATCAGAAGAATAGATATCCCCTTTTTTAATTGTTTTCGTTATGGCAATAGTTTCTTTTGTAGGAGAATAGGATAAATTGTAGACTTCTTTTCGGTTGATGTCTTGTGAAATAAAAGTTTGATGGTCATCACTCTTTGCTTGATAGTGAATAAAATTTTCATCGAATCGTTTCAGGGCATTTTTCCTAGTGAGATACAAACTTCCTCCCCATAGACATAGGCCTAAAACGGCAAGAGAAGCGATAGCAATCAGAGCTGTTTTTTTAGTGAGGCGCATAAAAAACTCCTTTAAATTTATAGTAAATAGAACTAGAGTAAGAAACTCGGATGAAAAAATAGGCGAAAATTTGTGAACAGGTAAAAGTTCAAAAATGAATTAGCAAGCTTTATTCTTCTTCTGTCAAACCTTGTTCTTCGATAGCTTTAAAAAAGTCTTCAGGTTTATCTTTTAGTTTTTCAAAGAGGGTTCCTTTTTGGTCTGTCACGCCCAAAGCAGCCGCCACTTCATCTACATCCATCTTGGCCAAATCAAAAGTGACAAATTGTCGAACCGTTTTTTTATCTGCAGAAATTCGAACGTTTAACTCAATCCCTTTGGCTTTGTTCATCGCTTCAAAATAGGGACTGCTTTCCATGTCTTCTTGATAATAGTCAGTTAACTCTTCGCGGCTTTTATCTTGTTCCTCTTCAGGGATCTCTTTTTCATGAATGAAAGAAAAAGCAGTCACCTTATCTTTGAGATAGTAGACTTTGATTTTAGTGACGACATCAGCACTTACTGCCCTTGAAAAAGTTTTTGTCTTCACCTTTTCTTCTTTGGCTTTCTGTTGACTCTGAGTTTGCTTGAGTTTGTTTTCTAGCTGATTCTGACTAGGCGTGCTACAGGCCGTCAGGGTCAGCAGACAGGCACTGGCTAGTAAAATTTTCTTCACAGTGAAGGCTCCTTTTAATAAATATTCTGTTCTATTATATCATAACTGAGCCCCGTGAAAAATGGCTCGCGAATTGTGCAGGTTCCCGCACCTGGCCCTATTCTTTTTCTGTCGAAAAACGGGCTGATTTATGGTAAAATAGGGTCACTACTGTACGAGGAAATATCATGTCAAACAAGTTTGAAATCTTAATGAATCAGTTGGGAATGCCTTTGGAAATGCGTGAATCAGACGCTTTTAAAGGGGCTGAAATCCAAGAGGTTATCGTCCATAAGCTCAGTCGTGTTTGGGAATTTCGTTTTGTTTTTGCCGAAATTCTTCCCATCACGATTTTTCAGGAGCTCAAAAACCGCTTGGCTGAGGAGTTTTCAAAGACAGGAAATCGAGCGGTGTTTGAGATTCAGGTAAAGAATCCAACTTTTAGTGAGGAGCTCTTGCAAGCCTATTATCAGGAGGCTTTTGAAGATGGTCCCTGTGCGAGTCAGGGCTTTAAGAGCATGTATCAACACCTACAAGTCCGCTCTCAAGGAGAAGAGTTGATTATTAGTGGCCCTTCATCTGTGGATACGGAGCACCACCGGAAAAACCATCTGCCTAATCTTGCTAGTCAATTGACCAAGTTTGGTTTTCCTCATTTCCAATGTCGGGTCGAGGCGGATGACCAGTTGACAGAAGAACTCCATCAAGCCTTCGAGGCTGAGAAGGATCAAATCTTTCAAGTAGCTAATGAAGAAACCTTGCGGGCTATGGAGTCCTTGTCTCAAATGGCCCCACCACCAGCAGAGGAAAAACCAGCCTTTGATTTCAAGGCCAAAAAGGCTGCGGCCAAGCCCAAGCTGGATAAGGCAGAAGTCACTCCTATGATTGATATCACGACAGAAGAGAACCGCATTGTCTTTGAAGGAGTGGTCTTTGATGTCGAGCAAAAGGTGACTCGGACAGGTCGGGTCTTGATCAATTTCAAGATGACCGACTATACCTCCAGTTTTTCGCTCCAAAAATGGGCTAAAAACGAAGAAGAAGCTCAGAAGTTTGACATGATTAAGAAAAACTCTTGGTTGCGGGTCCGTGGGAATATCGAGGTCAATAACTTCACGCGAGACTTGACCATGAATGTCCAGGATATCCAAGAAGTGGTCCACTACGAGCGCAAGGATCTGATGCCAGAAGGTGAGCGTCGGGTCGAGTTCCATGCCCATACCAATATGTCAACCATGGATGCCCTGCCTGAGGTAGAGGAGCTAGTCGCAAAAGCAGCCAAATGGGGTCACAAAGCAGTGGCTATCACAGACCATGGAAATGTTCAGTCCTTCCCTCATGGCTATAAGGCAGCTAAAAAGGCTGGTATCCAACTCATCTATGGGATGGAAGCCAATATTGTCGAAGACCGTGTGCCGATTACCTACAATGAAGTTGATCTAGATCTTCATGAAGCAACCTATGTGGTTTTTGACGTGGAAACGACGGGACTCTCAGCGATTTACAATGATCTGATTCAGGTTGCCGCATCTAAAATGCACAAGGGCAATATCATCGCTGAATTCGATGAGTTCATCAATCCAGGGCACCCCATTTCTGCCTTTACAACGGACCTGACAGGCATTACCGACGATCATGTTCGCAATGCCAAACCTTTGAAACAAGTCCTAGAGGAGTTCCAGGAATTCTGTCAGGATGCGGTTTTGGTTGCCCACAATGCCACCTTTGACGTTGGCTTCATGAATGCTAACTATGAGCGTCATGGCCTTCCAAAAATCACTCAGCCAGTGATTGATACGTTAGAGTTCGCACGTAACCTTTATCCAGAGTACAAGCGTCATGGTTTGGGCCCTTTGACCAAGCGGTTTGGGGTTGCCTTGGAGCACCACCACATGGCCAACTATGACGCGGAAGCAACAGGCCGCTTGCTCTTCATCTTTATCAAGGATGTTGCAGAAAAACATGGCGTGACCAATCTAGCTAAGCTGAATGTGGATCTAATTAGTCCAGATTCCTATAAAAAGGCACGGGTCAAACACGCGACCATCTATGTCAAGAACCAGACCGGCTTGAAAAACATGTTCAAATTGGTCTCTCTCTCCAATACTCAATATTTTGAGGGTGTTCCTCGGATTCCGCGGACAGTTTTAGATGCCCATCGAGAAGGGTTGATCCTGGGATCGGCTTGTTCTGAAGGAGAAGTCTTTGATGCGGTTGTGTCTCAAGGAGTTGACGCAGCAGTCGAAGTAGCCAAGTATTATGACTTTATTGAGGTGATGCCTCCAGCCATCTATGCGCCCCTCATTGCCAAAGAGCAGGTCAAAGACATGGAGGAACTCCATACTATCATCAAGAGCTTGATTGAGGTGGGAGATCGCCTTGGCAAACCAGTCCTCGCGACAGGAAATGTCCACTACCTAGAGCCTGAGGAAGAGATCTATCGAGAAATCATTGTTCGTAGTCTTGGGCAAGGAGCTATCATTAACCGGACCATCGGTCATGGAGAAAATGCTCAACCAGCTCCTCTGCCAAAAGCTCATTTCCGCACAACCAATGAAATGCTGGATGAATTTGCCTTTCTAGGGGAAGACTTGGCACGAAAATTGGTCATTGAAAATACCAACGCTCTGGCAGAAATCTTTGAACCTGTTGAAGTGGTCAAGGGTGACCTCTATACGCCATTTATCGACAAGGCCGAAGAGACAGTTGCCGAATTGACCTATCAGAAGGCCTTTGAAATCTATGGCAATCCGCTACCAGATATTGTCGATCTACGGATTGAAAAAGAGTTAACCTCTATCCTGGGGAATGGCTTCGCCGTGATCTATCTGGCTTCCCAACTCTTGGTGCATCGTTCCAATGAACGGGGCTACCTGGTGGGTTCACGGGGGTCTGTTGGATCCAGTTTCGTGGCGACCATGATCGGGATTACTGAGGTTAATCCGCTCTCTCCTCACTATGTCTGTGGTCAGTGCCAGTACAGTGAGTTTTTCACGGATGGTTCTTACGGTTCCGGATTTGATATGCCTAATAAGGACTGCCCAAACTGTGGCCACAAGCTCAGCAAGAACGGCCAAGACATTCCCTTTGAGACCTTCCTTGGTTTTGATGGGGACAAGGTACCCGATATCGATTTGAACTTCTCAGGGGAAGACCAGCCGAGTGCCCACTTGGATGTCCGTGATATCTTTGGGGAAGAATACGCCTTCCGGGCAGGAACGGTTGGTACTGTGGCTGCCAAGACGGCCTATGGCTTTGTCAAGGGTTATGAGCGGGACTATGGCAAGTACTACCGGGATGCAGAAGTGGAACGCCTAGCCCAAGGTGCCGCTGGGGTCAAACGGACGACGGGTCAGCACCCAGGGGGAATCGTTGTTATTCCAAACTATATGGACGTCTATGACTTTACTCCTGTGCAGTACCCGGCTGATGACGTGACCGCTGAATGGCAGACCACTCACTTTAACTTCCACGATATCGATGAGAACGTCCTCAAGCTTGATGTGCTGGGACACGATGACCCAACCATGATTCGGAAGCTCCAGGACTTGTCAGGTATTGATCCAAATGATATTCCTATGGATGATCCAGGGGTCATGGCCCTCTTCTCAGGGACCGATATCCTAGGAGTCACACCGGAGCAAATCGGTACCTCAACCGGTATGCTGGGAATCCCAGAGTTTGGGACTAACTTCGTTCGGGGTATGGTCGATGAGACCCATCCTACCACCTTTGCCGAATTGCTTCAGCTTTCTGGTCTGTCTCACGGTACCGACGTATGGTTGGGAAATGCCCAAGACTTGATCAAGGCAGGCATTGCTGATCTATCGACCGTTATCGGGTGTCGGGACGATATCATGGTTTACCTCATGCACGCGGGGCTCAAGCCTAAGATGGCCTTTACCATCATGGAGCGCGTGCGGAAAGGTATGTGGCTCAAGATCTCAGAAGAAGAGCGCAATGGCTACATCCAAGCCATGAAGGAAAACAATGTCCCTGAATGGTACATCGAGTCCTGTGGTAAAATCAAGTACATGTTCCCTAAAGCCCATGCGGCGGCCTATGTTATGATGGCCCTTCGTGTAGCCTACTTTAAGGTGCATCACCCACTTTATTACTACTGTGCTTACTTCTCGATTCGGGCCAAGGCCTTTGACATCAAGACTATGGGAGCTGGCCTTGAGGCCGTGAAAGCGCGGATGAAAGAAATCTCTGAGAAACGTAAGAACAACGAAGCTTCCAACGTAGAGATCGATCTCTACACCACCCTTGAGATTGTCAATGAGATGTGGGAGCGGGGCTTCAAGTTTGGCAAGCTAGATCTCTATCGCAGTGATGCGACGGAATTCATCATCGATGGAGACACCCTTATCCCACCATTTGTCGCCATGGATGGATTGGGAGAGAACGTAGCCAAGCAGATTGTACGAGCTCGCAAAGAAGGAGAATTCCTTTCTAAAACAGAGTTGCGCAAACGTGGAGGCGTCTCCTCAACCTTGGTAGAAAAGATGGACGAGATGGGAATCCTTGGTAATATGCCAGAAGACAACCAGCTCAGTCTCTTTGATGATTTGTTCTGATGGATTCAACGATCCTCGCTCGGTTTGAGGTTGGTTAATGATAGAAAAGAAAAAAAGAGCAACACCCTGGAAGTCAGGGAAAGTCATTTCCATTCGCCTACGAAATGGCATCTATGTCTTAGCACAAATGGTGCGGGAGCCCTATCTGGTATTTTTTAACTATTTTAAGGAGGAAAATAGCTGGAAGGGAGTGACCTTGAAAGAGGAGAATATTCTCTTTTGTAAAGCAGTCACTCGTCAGTTTCTACGCTCTAGTCCTGTAACAATTGTCAAAGATCTTGAGCCTCTCTTAGATTATCGGCTACCTAAAGAATGGATTTATAGCCATATGGGAGGGCATCCGATTACGGTTTCGGTGAAGGGACAGGAGCGTCAAGTAGCTGGTTTTGGTCATCGGCTTTCTTTGGTTGAGGCGGATAAGGAAAGTGGCCAACCAGAGGATAATCCTCTGATGGGACTCTTCCAAGCCTATATCCTACCAGATATCCACGAGCAAGATTGGGAGCGGGTCAGTCAGGCTGAGCTCATGTCTCTAGAAGTCTTTCCGACGCTCAATGAACGTCTTTATCTCTGCTCTCTCTATAGGAAAAATGTGAATCCAGAGCTAGATATCTCTTTGGGAAAGCTCCTGCCCGATGCTTATGAAACCTATCTCGATATTCTTACCAACAGCCCAGAGGCACGACGTCTCTATCTAGGTGAGGAGGATGCTAAGAAAGGAATAGAACGATGAGAGTCAAAATTTTTGCAGCAGACAAACCTGCTCAAAAGACATTTAGCTATCAACTAGAGCTAGATACCGATACAATTTTAAAAGTCACTGGCCTGGTCTGCTCCACAGTCGTGGTAGCAAACCTCTTGTCACTCTTAAAGGATTAATATAGAAAAGGATTGAACATGGTTTTACCAAATTTTAAAGAAAACTTAGAAAAATACGCTAAATTGTTAGTTGCAAACGGCATCAACGTGCAACCTGGCCATACCTTGGCTTTGAACATCGATGTGGAGCAAAGAGAATTGGCCCACTTGATCGTGAAGGAAGCCTATGCCTTAGGTGCGCATGAAGTGATTGTCCAATGGGCAGATGATTTTACTACCCGGGAAAAATTCCTCCATGCACCGATGGATCGCTTGGACAACGTGCCAGACTACAAGATTGCAGAGATGAACTACCTCTTGGAACACAAGGCCAGTCGTTTAGGTGTGCGCTCGTCTGATCCAGGTGCCTTAAATGGTGTCGAGGCAGAGAAGCTTTCGGCTTCTGCCAAGGCTTTAGGCATGGCCATGAAACCAATGCGCATCGCCACTCAATCTAACAAGGTCAGCTGGACAGTTGCCGCTGCAGCAGGTTTAGAATGGGCGAAAAAGGTCTTCCCAAATGCGGCGAGTGATGAAGAAGCAGTGGATCTCCTTTGGGATCAAATCTTCAAGACCTGCCGGGTGTACGAGGAAGATCCAGTCAAGGCTTGGGAAGAGCATGCTGCTATTTTGAAAAGCAAGGCAGAAATGCTCAATAAAGAGCAATTTTCAGCCCTTCACTACACAGCACCAGGAACGGACTTGACACTTGGCTTGCCGAAGAACCACGTCTGGGAATCTGCCGGAGCCATCAATGCTCAAGGCGAAGGCTTCTTGCCAAACATGCCGACAGAAGAGGTCTTCACAGCTCCTGACTTCCGTCGTGCAGAAGGATATGTAACGTCTACAAAACCGCTTAGCTACAATGGGAACATCATCGAAGGCATCAAAGTGACCTTTGAAAATGGAGAAATCGTAGATATCACAGCAGAAAAAGGCGATCAAGTCATGAAAGATTTGGTCTTCAAAAACAAGGGAGCGCGTGCCTTGGGTGAATGTGCCCTTGTACCAGACCCAAGCCCAATTTCCCAATCAGGCATTACCTTCTTTAACACTCTCTTTGATGAAAATGCCTCTAACCACCTGGCCATCGGGGCAGCCTATGCAACCAGTGTAGAAGGTGGCGCAGAATTCACAGAAGAAGAACTCGAAGCAGCCGGCCTCAACCGCTCAGACGTCCACGTCGACTTCATGATTGGTTCAAGCCAAATGGATATCGACGGCATCCGAGAAGACGGAACCCGCGTCCCAGTCTTCCGCAACGGAGATTGGGCAATATAGGGAGCAAAACAGAAATCAGTAACTCGAAGAGTTTGATTTCTACCTCGCTTTTCGGTTTTAAGGCTCGGGCAAAAAAGGTCCACAGGACCTTTTTAGTACCCCCGCCCAGTTGATTAGGAAGGGCCTTGCTCCGCAATCCCTATCCGCCACCTCAAAACAGTGTTTTGGGCCATCAACCACTGCGCCGAGAGACGGAAATGAGGTACTTAGAGCCTTTGTTTTTCAAGAATAAAAATAAAGAGTTTGGTTTTAACGACTAAGCTCTTTTTTGTGTCAGCTGGTTTTAATGAAATATAGGGATAAAATTTTATAGCTTCTTCTCTTAATTAAAGAACCTTTCAAAGAAGCCTTGACGAGGGCCTGCTTTCTAGATAGACTGGAAGTAAGCGTTTACACATAACAAATTTTAGGAGGTCCTGATGAAATCACATCAACCACGTTATTCTATTCGCAAGTATGCTGTAGGAGTTGCTTCGGTACTGGTTGGCTTTTTTGCCAGCGGTCAAGTCGTAGCTGCAGATACGCCAAGCGTTACAGAAAGCCCTGCAACGACTCTTCCGACACAGCCAAGTGAAGGAGACTTGCCTCAGTCTGCTACGGAGGAATCTGCTCAGCCGGTAGTAGAAAAACCAACGGCTCCTGCTCCAATCGTCGATCAAAGTCAACCAACCCTACCTGATCGAGAATTGCGCGCATCCGATCTTGATCGCTTGATTCGTGAAGAAGCGATCTCTGTCACAGAAGCTGATGGGACAGCTCAATCGGTGACAGCAGCGACTGAAACACCTGCTAAAGATCCAGAGCAAGAAGAAAAATTGGCCAAGAAAAAGGTCATCTCTATTGATGCCGGTCGCAAGTACTTCTCACCGGATCAAATCAAGGAAATCATTGATGAAGCTAGCAAGACGGGTTATACCGATTTGCATCTCTTAGTGGGAAATGACGGCTTGCGCTTTGTCCTTGATGACATGTCCTTGCAAGTGGGAGATGCGTCCTACTCAAGTCAAGCGGTCAAAGAGGCTGTAGAAAAAGGAACCAAAGCCTACTATGATGATCCAAATGGAACAGCCTTGACTCAGGCTCAAATGGATGAGATTTTGGCTTATGCCAAATCCAAGAATATAGGCGTCATTCCAACGATCAATAGCCCAGGTCATATGGATGCGATTCTGACAGCTATGGAGCAATTGGGGATCGAAAACCCTCACTTTAATTACTTTGGTACGAAAAAGTCAGAACGGACCGTTGATTTAGACAACCAAAAAGCCCTAGATTTCACCAAAGCCTTGGTGGACAAGTATGCAGCTTATTTCAGTGGCAAGACAGAAATCTTTAACATCGGCTTGGACGAATATGCCAACGATGCTACAGATGCCCATGGTTGGCAGGTCCTTCAAGCTAGCAAGCATTGGCCAGATGAAGGCTATCCAGATAAAGGCTACGAAAAATTCATCCAATATGCCAATGATCTAGCAGCTATTGTGAAAAAACACAAGATGAAACCAATGGCCTTCAACGACGGTATCTACTACAATGGCGATACCTCCTACGGAACCTTTGATAAGGATATCATTGTATCCTACTGGACAGGTGGTTGGAACGGCTATGATGTGGCTTCATCCAAGTTCCTATCTGAATTAGGCCATCAAATTCTTAATACCAATGATGCTTGGTATTATGTCCTCGGCCGGGATAAGGCTGGATCTGGCTGGTACAATCTCGATCAAGGACTTGAAGGGATTTCCAAGTCAGCAATTGATGTTGTTCAAAAAAATGATGGGGCTAAGGTTCCCTTCATTGGTGGGATGGTAGCTGCCTGGGCAGATACGCCATCTGCAACCTACAAAAAAGAGCTACTCTTCAAGCTCATGCACGCTTTTGCGGATAAGAACGCGGACTACTTTGTAGCAGATCCTGAAGTCGTCGAAAAAGCTCTGGCGGAAGCTCCAACTGATTTGGACCACTACACACCGGAATCCCTAGTAGCCTTTACAGCAGCAAAAAAGGCGCTAGAAGGAGTAGGAGCAGAGACGACTCGAGCAGAAGCTAAAGAACTGATTGCTTCTCTTAAAGCTGCTCAAGAGTCCTTAGTCTATACAGAAAGCTATGCCAAAGAGTTGGCAGACAAGGAAGCGGCTGAAAAACTAGCTAAAAGCAAGGTGATTTCCATTGACGCAGGACGCAAATACTTCTCGCTAGATCAGTTGAAACGGATCGTCGATAAGGCCAGTGAGCTAGGTTATTCTGACTTGCACCTCCTTGTCGGAAACGATGGCATGCGCTTCGTTCTCGATGATATGACGGTGGAAGCCAATGGCAAGACTTATGCCAGCGATGACGTGAAACAGGCCCTTCTCGAAGGAACCAAGGCCTACTATGACGATCCAAACGGAACAGCCTTGACTCAAGCAGAAATGGATGAATTGCTAGCTTATGCAACTTCTAAAGGAATTGGCTTGATTCCAGCAGTCAATAGTCCAGGTCACATGGACGCCATCTTGGTAGCGATGGAAAAACTAGGTATCGAACATCCACAAGCGACCTTTGATACGGTTTCTAAGACAACCATGGATCTGACCAACGAAGAAGCGGTCAACTTCACCAAGGCCCTCATTGGCAAGTACATGGACTATTTCAAAGGCAAGTCTAAAATCTTTAACTACGGAACAGACGAATACGCTAATGATGCTACTAATGCCCAAGGCTGGTACTACCTCAAATGGTATGAGCTCTATGGTAAGTTTGCGGACTATTCTAATAGTCTCGCAGCTATGGCTCGTGAAAAAGGCTTGCAACCAATGGCCTTTAACGATGGCTTCTACTATGGAGACGAAGATGATGTGACCTTTGACAAGGACGTCTTGATTTCTTACTGGTCTAAAGGATGGTGGGGCTATAATCTCGCATCACCACAGTACCTCGCAGACAAGGGCTATAAATTCCTCAATACCAACGGTGACTGGTACTATGTTTTGGGCCACAGAGGAGATCAAAGCTATCCACTCGATAAAGCTATCCAACATTCAGAAACCGTTCCATTTGAACAATTAGCTTCAACCAAATACCCTGATGTGAAATTACCAGTGTCCGGAAGTATGTTGGGAATCTGGGCAGATGAACCAGCCAATGAATACAAGGAAGAAGAAGTCTTCCAGGTCATGGAAGCTTTTGCCAACCATAACAAAGACTATTTCAAAGCTGACTATACAGCCCTTCGTGCGGCTCTTGCCAATGTTCCAACCGATCTTTCCATCTACACTGAGGAATCTCGTTCAGCTCTTGCAACGGTTCTAGATCAGTTAAATTGGACGATCAGTCGTGCTCACCAAGAAAAAGTGGCAGAGCAGGTTGAACAGGTCACTCAAGCTCTCAGCCAATTGAAACCAATCACCCAAGTGGGAAGCCAAGCAGAGGATGATGTCAGAGCCTTGGTAGAAGACAAACCAAGCTTGGAAGTCATTGAAAAAGAGCTAGATTTTGAAGTTGTCGAACGGACCAATCCAGAACTAGCCAAGGGTGAACGAAAAGTGGTTCAGGCAGGTATCAAAGGCCAGCAGCGTGAATTTGTTGCGGTCTCTGCCCTTGATGAAAGCCGCCAAGTGCTAGGAACAGAAGTATCGAAAGAAGCTGTTGCTGAGATTGTGGAAGTGGGCACCAAGGAGGCGGAAGTACTTCCTTCTACCCCAGAAACACCGAAGGTTCAAGGCTTTAATGGTGTGAAAGCCTTAGTGCTCGATAAGCCAAGCTTAGAGATTCTAGAGAAAGAAGTTGACTTTGAACGAGTTGAACGGACCAATCCAGAACTAGCCAAGGGTGAACGAAAAGTAGTCCAGGCAGGAGTGAAAGGTTTGCGCCGTGAATTCGTGACGGTTTCATCTCTTGATCAGAGTCGTCAACTGGTGGCAACTGAGCTGACCAGTGAAGCTGTTCCAGAAATCACAGAGGTAGGAAGCAAAGAGCTTCAAGCATTTATCTCACCTCTGAAACTAGAAAACTCTCGCTCAGAGAAAGGTGTACAGCAAGAAGCAGAAGGAAGCAAAGAACTTCCTCAGACTGGACAAGAATCTGTCCTAGGTTTGGCCTTGCTTGGAGCGATCTTAGGAGCGACAGGCATGAGTCTCAAAGGACGGAAAGAAGACTAATCAGCCCCCCGATTGAACTAAGTTTTTCTATTTTCCAGAGATGGAAAAGGAAAGACTTGGTTCTTTTTTGTCTCTACAACTGTACCCGGACAGTTTTCTCTTTTCCGCCTTGTTCAGCTTGGATGAACTTGATAAAATAAAAACATGACACGATACAAAGCAACTATTTCTTACGATGGAACTCTATTTGCGGGTTTCCAACGACAACCGCATGCCCGTAGTGTGCAAGAAGAAATCGAGAAGACCTTGATGCGTCTCAATCAAGGAAATCCTGTGACCATCCATGGGGCAGGCCGGACGGATGCAGGTGTCCATGCCCTTGGGCAGATCATCCACTTTGATCTCCCCCAGCCACGGGACGAGGAGAAGCTTCGCTTTGCCCTCGATACCCAAACCCCAGAGGATATTGACTTTATCCAGGTGGAGCAAGTGCCCGAGGACTTTCATTCACGCTACCAGAAGCACAGCAAGACCTATGAATTTATCGTGGATTATGGTCGTCCCAAGAACCCCATGATGCGCCACTATGCCACCCACTACCCCTATCCTTTGGATGTGGAAAAGATGCAAGCAGCCATCCAAAAGTTGGAGGGAACCCATGATTTCACCGGTTTCACAGCTTCAGGAACCAGTGTGGAAGACAAGGTTCGTACGATCACAGAAGCTCGCTTGGTCGAGGATGAAGAACATCATCGCCTTGTCTTTGCCTTTTCGGGCAATGGCTTTCTCTACAAGCAAATCCGCAATATGGTGGGGACCTTGCTGAAGATTGGCAATGGACGAATGCCGGTGGAGCAAATAGATTTGATTTTAGAAAAAAAGGACCGCAATCAAGCAGGTCCTACAGCAGCGCCAAATGGCTTATATTTAAAGGAGATCCGTTATGAGTAATGAATTGATTCTAGCTATTTCAGGAAATGATATTTTTAGTGGGGGAGGTCTTCACGCAGACCTTGCGACCTATACAACCAACAAACAGCATGGCTTTGTAGCGGTGACTTGTTTGACCGCTATGACGGAGCACGGTTTTGAAGTGATTCCGGTGGATCCGACGACCTTTGCTCAACAGCTCAACTCTCTCAAGGATGTCCCTTTTTCTGCTATTAAACTCGGCCTTTTGCCAAATGTTCAAGTGGCAGATTTAGCCTTGGACTATGTCAAAGCCCATTCTGAGATCCCTGTGGTACTAGATCCCGTCTTGGTCTGCAAGGAAACCCATGACGTGGAAGTATCAGCCCTTCGAGATGAACTGATCAAGTTCTTCCCTTATGTGACTATCATCACGCCAAACTTACCAGAAGCTGAGATCTTGACCCAAAGCAAGATTGAATCGCTCGATGATATGAAGGAGGCAGCTCGCAAGCTCCATGAATTGGGAGCAGAGACTGTTGTGGTCAAAGGGGGCAATCGCCTCAACAAGGAAAAAGCCATCGATGTCTTTTATGATGGCCAAGACTTTACGGTCTTCGAAGAAGACGTTTTAGAGAAGAATAATACAGGAGCTGGTTGTACCTTTGCCTCTAGCATTGCAAGCCAGTTAGTTCAAGGGAAGGCAACGTTAGAAGCTGTTAAGGCTTCAAAAGCGTTCGTCTACCAAGCCATTCAAAAATCAGATCAATATGGAGTAGTTCAATATGACCAATAACCGTACCCAAGTAATCGCGCATTTAGCCATTTTAACCGCCTTGACAGTTGTGCTGGGCTATTACACCAAGTTGCCAACTCCAACCGGGATGGTGACCTTGCTGGATCTAGGCGTTTATTTTACCGCCTTTTATCTGGGGCGCAAAGAAGGAGCAGTGGTCGGTGGTCTTGGTGCCTTTCTCTTAGACCTCCTTTCTGGCTATCCTCAATGGATGTTCTTTAGTCTCCTTTTCCACGGAGCTCAAGGCTACTTTGCTGGCTTTAAAGGAAAAGCCCGTTACATCGGTCTGCTTTTAGGAACGGTTATCATGGTAGGTGGCTATGCCCTAGCATCAGCGCTCTTTTTAGGTAACACTTGGGTAGCAGCTATTGAAGAGGTTCCACATAATCTGGTTCAAAACTTCGTTGGTATGGCTCTAGGATATGCTCTTTATCATTTCTTACCAAAGAAGGGAAATTAGAAGATGGAGTTGGAGCAATTAAAAAGAGAAACCCAGGAAATCTTGCTGGATCTTTTATCCAAGGCTCATTTGCGTCAGGGGCAAATCCTTGTGTTAGGCCTGTCAACCAGCGAGGTCGCTGGCGCAAGTATCGGTAAGAACTCAAGCCTGGAGGTTGGGCAAGCCGTTGTGAAAACCATCCTAGATACCCTAAATCCCAAAGGGATTTATTTAGCGGTTCAAGGATGTGAGCACCTTAACCGAGCCCTGGTGGTCGAACGTGAACTAGCAGAAAAGAAAGACTTAGAAATCGTTAATGTACTACCGAGCCTCCATGCGGGGGGTGCCGGTCAGTTGGCTGCTTTCGGTTATATGAAAGACCCTGTCGAAGTGGAATACATCACAGCCCAGGCTGGTTTGGATATTGGGGATACTTCTATCGGGATGCATGTCAAACATGTGCAAGTACCCGTTCGCCCTGTTTTGAAAGAACTGGGTGGTGCTCATGTGACGGCTCTAGCCAGTCGTCCTAAGTTGATCGGTGGAGCGCGTGCTACTTACCAGGAAGATCCGCTTCGGAAGTCCTAATAGGAAGGAAACTAGTTCAGGTACGGACTAGTTTTTTTGTTCCGGGACAATTTTTAGGATAGGAAATAAATTTTTTAATCTTTTGGTCTTCAGAAACCACTATAAAATTCCTCTAAAAAGAAGCAGTTTCCACAAAACCAAGATGCCCAAAAACTTGCATTTTCGAAGTTTTATGGTAAAATTATTAGGAATGACTATATTATTTTAAGGAGAGACAGAATGTCTGTATCATTTGAAAACAAAGAAACAAACCGCGGAGTATTGACTTTTACCATCAGTCAAGACCAAATTAAACCAGCTTTAGACCGCGTATTTGAGTCTGTTAAGAAAAACTTGAACGTACCAGGATTCCGTAAAGGTCACCTTCCACGTCCGATCTTTAACCAACGTTTTGGTGAAGAATCACTTTATCAAGATGCTTTGAACGATCTTCTTCCAGCAGCTTATGAAGCAGCAGTAAAAGAAGCAGGTCTTGAAGTGGTTGCTCAACCAACTTTTGACGTTGTATCAATGGAAAAAGGTCAAGATTGGACATTGACAGCAAATGTTGTTACAAAACCAGAAGTAAAATTGGGTGCTTACAAAGACCTTGAAGTATCTGTAGAAGTTTCTAAAGAAGTAACAGATGAAGATGTTGATGCACGTATCGAACGCGAACGCAACAACTTGGCTGAATTGGTAATCAAAGAAGGACCAGCAGCTGAAGGTGATACTGTTGTGATCGACTTTGTAGGTTCTGTTGACGGTGTTGAGTTTGACGGAGGAAAAGGAGACAACTTCTCACTTGGCCTTGGTTCAGGTCAATTCATCCCAGGTTTCGAAGACCAATTGGTTGGACACTCAGCTGGTGAAACAGTTGATGTCATCGTAACTTTCCCAGAAAACTACCAAGCAACTGACCTTGCAGGTAAAGAAGCAAAATTCGTGACAACCATCCACGAAGTAAAAGCAAAAGAAGTACCAGCTCTTGACGATGAATTGGCAAAAGACATCGATGAAGAAGTTGAAACTCTTGCTGAATTGAAAGAAAAATACCGCAAAGAGTTGGCTGAAGCGAAAGAAGAAGCTTACAAAGATGCAGTTGAGTCAGCAGCGATTGACCTTGCAGTAGAAAATGCAGAAATCGTTGACCTTCCAGAAGAAATGATCCACGAAGAAGTACACCGTGCTGTAAATGAATTCCTTGGAAACATGCAACGTCAAGGAATCTCTCCAGACATGTACTTCCAAATCACTGGTACAACTCAAGAAGATCTTCACAAACAATATGAAGCAGATGCAGCAGCACGTACTAAGACTAACCTTGTCGTAGAAGCAGTTGCTAAAGCAGAAGGCTTCGAAGCAACTGACGAAGAAGTAACTGCAGAAATCGAACAATTGGCAGCAGACTACAACATGCCAGTTGAACAAGTTCGTAGCTTGCTTTCACCAGAAATGTTGAAACACGACATCGCTGTGAAGAAAGCTGTTGAAGTGATCACAAGTACTGCAAAAGTAAAATAAAAAAGACAATCTTCCATCTTGATGGAAACAAGTCATAAGAAGAAAAGCTGAGGCCATGTGTCCCGGCTTTTCTCTTCTTCTTGGCGCGGAATTTTCCTTTGACGAAAGGGGAAAATTATCGTACAATAGAGTGTAACGATAAATGATGTATTCTAGGGGTATCCTCTTTTTTAATGAAAAAGAGTGTTGCCTTGAGATAAAAATGAAGGAGATCTACCTTGGAATTAGAAGTATTTGCTGGACAAGAAAAAAGTGAACTTTCAATGATTGAAGTAGCCCGTGCGATCTTAGAGTCACGTGGGCGTGATCATGAAATGTATTTCAATGACCTGGTCAATGAAATTCAAAACTACCTCGAAAAATCAAACAGTGAAATTCGTGAAGCTCTTCCATTGTTCTATACAGAATTAAATGTGGATGGAAGCTTTATCCCACTAGGAGACAACAAATGGGGACTTCGCTCATGGTATGCGATCGATGAAGTAGATGAAGAAATCATCGCTCTTGAAGAAACAGATGAAGACGAAGAGCCTAAAAAACGTAAGAAAAAACGTGTCAATGCCTTTATGGACGGAGACGAAGACGCGATCGATTACAATGCGGATGATCCAGAAGACGAAGATGTCTACGAAGCAGATCCAGCGCTTACTTACGATGATGAAAACCCAGAAGATGAGAAGGATGAAGTGGAAGCCTATGACGCTGAAATCAATGAAATCTCACCAGATGAGTTGGATGAAGAAGTTGAGTTAAGTGACGAAGAAGACGAAGAAGAGTCTTACGAAGAAGAAGAATAATCCAAAAACAAGGAATTTTTCCTTGTTTTTTTGTTTACTTGAAGGATGATTCAAGGAAGAGTATAATGAGGGTGTAAGCCTAACGTAGCGCGGAAGGAGGAAGGGCATATGGACTGGATACTTGATCAAAGTTTGGTGGATTTGGGGATTGAGACAGTTGTAATTGGAGTGGCCAAACAGGTGGATCCACAAGCTCCCTTATCTGCAACTTTTCTAGCTAAAAAGAAGGAGAAGGAAGCCTGGGCCTTAAATTGTGATCTCAGCTCGGTGAAAGAGGAGGCAGTTGTACAAGGCTATATGGACTTGTTGAAGGAAGTGGGGCGTAGTGTCAAGAAGAACCCGCCAACTATTCTCGCTTTGATTAAGAATATCCAAAGTCGAGGCTTCCTACCGACGATCAATAGTGTGATTGATATCTATAATGTTGAATGTCTCCGTTCCTTTTTAGCCATTGGAGGGCATGATCTGGATAAGATCCAGGGACCAATCGAGTTTACGATTAGTCAAAGAGAGGATACCTTTTTGCCCATCTTATCAACAGAAAAGCATGTTAGTGAAACCGATCCGGTCTACCGAGATCAAGAGGGTATTATGGCATGGCTAGATGTGAGAGATGGTGAGCGCTATAAGATGGAGGAGACTACCCGCAATGCCCTCTTTATCATCCAGGGGAACCGAGCGACCTCTGTAGAGATGCGCTTGGAAGCACTGGAACGGATCCACAAGGATCTTGCTTCCTGCATGCCTGATCTTCAATTTGAGAAGTTTATCGTCACACGAAATGGCGTGGAGCCAGCTACTTAAGTGTATAAAAATCATTTTCATGAAAGTTTCAATTTGACAAAGAAGAATATTTGGAGTAAGATATTGTTCGGGCACCTCATTTTGAGGTCGGAGCTCCCTAATCATTAGGGGGCTATTTTTGTTTTTCCGAAAAGGGGAATGGCCTCTACCATATTAGAAGAAGAGGAAAGCATATGTCAACAAAATATATTTTTGTCACTGGTGGTGTCGTATCATCCATTGGGAAAGGGATTGTCGCAGCGAGTCTCGGTCGCCTGCTCAAGAATCGTGGATTGAAAGTGACCATTCAAAAATTTGACCCTTATATCAATATTGACCCGGGGACGATGAGTCCTTACCAGCACGGGGAAGTCTTTGTCACAGATGATGGGGCAGAGACAGACTTGGACTTGGGTCACTATGAACGCTTCATTGATATCAACCTGAATAAGTACTCAAATGTGACAACAGGAAAAATTTATAGTGAGGTCCTTCGCAAGGAACGTCGTGGAGAATACCTTGGAGCAACTGTCCAGGTCATTCCCCATATCACGGATGCCTTGAAAGAAAAGATCAAACGTGCAGCAACTACGACGGATTCAGATGTCATCATCACAGAGGTTGGTGGAACCGTTGGAGACATTGAGTCCCTTCCCTTCCTTGAAGCTCTTCGCCAAATGAAGTCTGATGTTGGGGCTGAAAATGTCATGTACATCCACACAACCTTGCTTCCTTATCTTAAGGCAGCTGGTGAAATGAAAACCAAGCCAACGCAACACTCTGTCAAAGAATTGCGTGGTTTGGGAATCCAGCCAAATATGTTGGTCATTCGTACAGAAAAGCCAGCTGGACAAGGAATTAAAAATAAACTAGCCCAATTCTGTGATGTAGCCCCAGAAGCTGTCATTGAGTCGCTTGATGTAGAACACCTGTACCAAATCCCATTGAACTTGCAAGCACAAAACATGGACCAAATCGTTTGTGACCATTTGAAATTGGATGTTCCTGCAGCAGATATGACAGAATGGTCTGCGATGGTCGACAAGGTCATGAACCTCAAGAAGCAGGTCAAGATTTCCTTGGTTGGAAAATATGTAGAATTGCAAGATGCCTACATTTCTGTTGTTGAGGCCTTGAAGCACTCAGGATATGCCAATGATGCCGAAGTGAAGATTAATTGGGTCAATGCTAACGATGTGACAGCTGACAATGTGGCAGAACTCCTATCTGATGCTGACGGAATCATCGTGCCAGGTGGTTTTGGTCAACGTGGAACTGAAGGTAAGATTGAAGCGATTCGCTATGCGCGTGAAAATGATGTACCAATGCTGGGAGTCTGCTTGGGTATGCAGTTGACCTGTATCGAGTTTGCCCGTAATGTCTTAGGACTTGAAGGAGCTAATTCATCAGAATTGGATCCAGAAACCAAGTATCCGATTATCGATATCATGCGGGACCAAATCAATGTGGAAGACATGGGAGGAACGCTCCGTCTCGGTCTTTACCCATCGAAACTCAAACGAGGATCAAAAGCGGCTGCTGCCTATGACAATCAAGAAGTGGTACAACGTCGCCACCGCCACCGTTATGAGTTTAACAATGCTTTCCGTGAACAGTTCGAAGAAGCAGGATTTGTCTTCTCAGGCGTTTCACCAGACAACCGTTTGGTCGAAATCGTTGAAATCCCAGAGAACAAATTCTTTGTCGCTTGCCAATACCACCCAGAATTGTCAAGCCGTCCAAACCGTCCTGAAGGTCTGTACACAGCCTTTATTACAGCGACCGTTGAAAATCACGATAACAAATAAAAATCAAGGGAGCAGGTCCTTCGACCTGCTCCTTTTTTGTGAAGAAATGACAACCTTTGAAAAAAGTTTGAAAAAAATCTTGACAAGAAAGTAGAAGATTGATATACTAGTAAGGTACTCAATCGCGGGGATGGCGGAATTGGCAGACGCGCAGGACTAAGGATCCTGTGACCGCTTTAGGTCGTGAGGGTTCAAGTCCCTCTCTCCGCATCGGATGATCAAGACAGCTTCGGCTGTCTTTTTTCTTGTTCATTTAGGAGAAAGATTGCTTGAAAGAGAAGAAAACGCTTTAAAGGTTCAGGAAAAGCTAGCATTTTCAATGAAAAAGTGATAAAATAAACAATGTAAGTGGTTTAACCACAAAAAATTAGAGGAGGCCTACTACTAATGGCAATCGTTTCAGCAGAAAAATTTGTCCAAGCAGCTCGTGACAATGGTTACGCAGTTGGTGGATTTAACACAAACAACCTTGAGTGGACTCAAGCTATCTTGCGTGCAGCAGAAGCTAAAAAAGCTCCAGTTTTGATCCAAACTTCTATGGGTGCTGCTAAATACATGGGTGGTTACAAAGTAGCTCGCAACATGATCGCTAACCTTGTTGAAGCAATGGGTATCACTGTACCAGTTGCAATCCACCTTGACCATGGTCACTACGAAGATGCTCTTGAGTGTATCGAAGTTGGTTACACTTCAATCATGTTCGACGGATCACACCTTCCAGTTGAAGAAAACCTTAAATTGGCGAAAGAAGTTGTAGAAAAAGCTCACGCTAAAGGTATCTCAGTTGAAGCTGAAGTTGGTACAATCGGTGGTGAAGAAGACGGTATCGTTGGTAAAGGTGAATTGGCACCAATCGAAGATGCTAAAGCAATGGTTGCTACAGGAATCGACTTCTTGGCAGCAGGTATTGGTAACATCCACGGTCCATACCCAGCAAACTGGGAAGGTCTTGACCTTGATCACTTGAAGAAATTGACAGAAGCTCTTCCAGGATTCCCAATCGTATTGCACGGTGGTTCAGGTATCCCTGATGAGCAAATCCAAGAAGCTATCAAACTTGGTGTTGCGAAAGTTAACGTTAACACTGAGTGCCAAATCGCATTCGCTAACGCAACTCGTCAATTCGTACGTGAATACGATGCAAACGAAGCAGAATACGACAAGAAGAAACTCTTCGACCCACGTAAATTCTTGAAACCAGGATTCGAAGCAATCACAGCTTCAGTTGAAGAACGTATCGACGTATTTGGTAGCGAAAACAAAGCTTAATCTTGCTTGAAACGTTATTAACCAGAGGTTTATCCGCAAGGATAAGCCTTTTTTGATTTTACATTGATTTTTTTAACTAATATTGAATGAATAAAATAGCAAGAAAAAATCAATTTGAAGTCACATACAAATGTTAATATATTTACTTTTGTGATCAGTTGTGATAAAATGAAATTAGTTTTAGGTATATAGGAGGTAGTGTGAATATGAAAAACACTAAATTATTGTTAACAGTTTTAATAGCCGGCTCGTTGCTAACGGCTTGTCATACTAATAATGTATCGAAAGATACTACTTTGCCTGAAAAAAATCCAACTGTAAAATCAGATTCTACACCTAAGTCTAAAAAGAGTTCATCAGTGAAAGATGTTACAAAAGAGAGTTCGAGTGTAGAGGAGATGAATTCGTTAGCAAAACAATCGAAATCAACTGAGGAAATTTACGCAACTGGAGATATTGTTGTAGGGGAAAATGGAGATGTAAAACCTGGGATTTATGATTTGGAAATAACAGGAGGTTCAGGAAATATTTTCGGTAATAGGAAGAATCATCTTATGTTATTTATAAATTGGTTAGGAGGTGCACCAGGCACTTCTGTAGACTATCCCTCAAAAATCAGAATAATTTTATTTGAAGGAGATTCATTAGAACTAAAAAGTATTTCTAAAGTTAAATTTACTGCTGTTCCTGCCCAAGTACAAATGACTAATGAATTAGGAATTGGTGAGTATGTCGTAGGTCGCGATATAAAAGCTGGCACATATAAATTGACTACAAATGTAAAAATGGATCCTCAATTTGATAATTTAGGTTGGACAGTTGATATTTATAATATTTCAACAAAAAAGACGAAAGAACAAACTTTAACTCCTGGGAATCAAGATGTTGTTGTGAAGCTAGAAGACGGTGATATAATTTCAACTAGTTTATATAATACAGATCAGGATGTACCAAGTGATAATGCTAGATTAATTTTCACTGAATATAAATAGATTATAAATTAACCAGAGGTTTATCCGTAAGGATAAGCCTTTTTAGTTCTCTTATTTGGAAAAGTGTTTATTGTAAACAAAAAATGATTGCGATTCTGACAATTTAAGGTTATAATAAACAAAAACGAAGCAAGTAGGTAGGAAATGAGAAAACAGGAAAGACTGAATGAGATTATCAATCTGGTCAATAAGGCTGGAACCGTTTATGTTCAAGACATCATGGAAAGTATGCAGGTGTCGGATATGACGGTCCGTCGGGATTTGATTGAATTGGAAAAGCAAGGTCTCCTTATTCGGGTTCGAAATGGAGCCAAAAGTAACCAATTCCTCCCTTCACGGGAACTGCCCCATGAAGAGAAGTTGCTAAAGAATATTCTGGCTAAGCGTGAAGTAGCGAAGAAAGCTAGCGAGCTGATAAAAGAAGGTGAGAGTATTTTCCTTGGGCCGGGGACCTCTGTTGAGGTTCTTTCCGAAGCCATTAATAATAAGGAATTGCGTGTGGTGACAAATTGTCTACCGATTTTTCAAGAATTGTTAAAGAAAAAAAGTGATACCTTTAAGGTAATCCTCTTGGGAGGAGAACTCCGAGAAACAAGTCAAGCTTTTGTCGGCGAGATAACGAACACTCTCATGGAAAGAATGTACTTCCACAAGATGTTTTTTAGTGGGAATGGCATTGTGGATGGACGCGTTCTGACTTCTTCTTTTGAAGAAGCCTATACGCAAAAGTTAGCCTTAGAACGTTCTTCTGAAGCTTACCTGCTGATTGACTCCTCTAAGATTGGCAAGGAAGACTTTACATCTATCTGTTCCTTAAAAAAAGTGACGGCAGTGATAACGGACGATGCATCTGAGAAAGCACATGAAGAATTAGAGGAATATACACGTGTGATTGTATAAATAATAAACTGAAAAGAGAGAGCGATTCTCTCTTTTTTGTTTGTTATAAACAATATAGGGCTAAAAAATAATAAAAAATAAAGAAAAAACGAAAAAAATAAACAAAAAATAGTTGACAACAAACAAATTTAGCGCTATACTGTGTTTGTGAATAACAAAACGAAGTCGAATGAAGAAAGAGGAGAACTTTCTTTGTTGACGGAAATGCAAAAAGGAGAAGCATATGGCAATTGTAGTTGGTGCGGATGCGGCTGGTATCCGCTTAAAAGAAGTAGTCAAAGAGTATTTGGAAGCAGAAGGTTTCCAAGTGGTGGATGTCACTGAAGAAGGACAAGACTTTGTTGATGTGACCTTGGCTGTTGCTAAAGAAGTGAAACAAGCAGAAGATAATCTGGGTATTGTTATTGATGCTTACGGAGCTGGTCCATTTATGGTCGCAACTAAAATTAAAGGAATGGTTGCCGCAGAGGTTTCAGATGAGCGTTCCGCTTACATGACTCGTGGCCACAACAATTCTCGCATGATCACCATGGGGGCTCAAATCGTGGGTGACCAATTGGCAAAAAATATCGCTAAAGGTTTTGTAAACGGTAAGTATGACGGCGGTCGCCACCAAATCCGTGTCGATATGCTTAACAAGATGTGCTAAGGGGAGGAGTAAACGAATGAAAATTGCAATTGGATGTGACCATATTGTCACAAATGAAAAAATGGCTGTTTCTGAATTTTTGAAATCAAAAGGCTATGAAGTCCTTGACTTCGGAACCTATGACCATGCTCGGACCCACTATCCAATTTTTGGGAAGAAGGTTGGGGAAGCAGTAGTGAGTGGTCAAGCAGATCTTGGAGTATGTATTTGTGGAACTGGCGTTGGAATTAACAACGCGGTTAACAAGGTTCCGGGTGTCCGTTCAGCCTTGGTCCGCGATATGACCTCTGCACTTTATGCCAAAGAAGAACTCAATGCCAACGTGATTGGTTTTGGTGGGAAGGTCACAGGAGAACTTCTGATGTGTGACATTTTGGAAGCCTTCATCCATGCGGAATACAAACCTAGTGAAGAAAACAAGAAATTGATTGCCAAGATTCAACATTTGGAAACCCACAACGACCGTCAAGAAGATGAGGATTTCTTCACAGAATTCCTTGAAAAATGGGACCGTGGGGAATACCACGACTAAGAGGTGAGTCTATGATTTTAACGGTAACCATGAACCCTTCAATCGACATCTCCTATCCATTAGAAACTTTACACTTGGATACGGTCAATCGAGTTGACAAGGTAAGCAAAACCGCAGGAGGGAAGGGTCTCAATGTCACACGGGTCCTTGCAGAGATTGGAGATCCTGTCTCGGCAACTGGTCTGATTGGTGGTTCAACAGGCCAATTTATCTTGGACCATCTAGATCAGGAAATCGGCAAAGAATTCTTTGAAATTCAAGGGGAGACCCGGAATTGTATTGCGATCCTTCACGAAGGACAACAAACTGAAATCCTGGAAAAAGGTCCGTCTGTTTCTGAAGAAGAAGGGCAAGCATTTCTGGCTCACTTTGAAGCCTTGCTTCCAGATGTAGCAGTCGTTGCTATCTCAGGTAGTTTACCAGCTGGCTTGCCACTTGATTATTATTCTCAATTGGTCGAGCGCGCTAAGAAGGTAGGAAAACCAGTCGTTCTGGACTGCTCAGGAGCTTCCCTAGAAAAAGCACTAGTAGCTCCCGTTCAACCAACAGTGATTAAACCCAATAATGAAGAGTTGTCTCAACTCTTAGGCTACGAAGTGACTACGGATTTAGATCAATTAAAAGAGGTCCTTCAATCGGACTTATTTAAAGGAATCGAATGGGTCATCGTCTCCCTAGGAGCTGACGGTGCCTTTGCCAAACATGGTGATGTCTTCTATAAAGTGGATATTCCAAAAATTGAAGTGGTCAATCCAGTAGGATCTGGTGATTCGACAGTTGCTGGGATTGCCTCAGCTCTCTATCATCAGGAAGACGACCAAGCACTTTTAACCAAAGCCAATGTCCTTGGCATGTTGAATGCTCAAGAAGCAACGACAGGCCATATCAATATTCATCGCTATGATGATTTGTATCAACAGATAAATGTAAAAGAGGTATAAGATGGTATTAACAGAACAAAAACGCAACTATTTAGAAAAATTGAGCACCAAAGAAGGTGTGATCTCCGCCTTGGCCTTTGACCAACGTGGTGCCTTGAAACGCCTCATGGCTCAGTACCAAGACACAGAACCAACCGTGGCGCAAATGGAAGAATTGAAGGTCTTGGTGGCTGAAGAATTGACACCATTCGCATCTTCTATGCTCTTGGACCCTGAGTATGGACTTCCAGCAACTAAGGTCTTGGATGCAGAAGCAGGTCTCTTGTTGGCTTATGAAAAAACTGGCTACGACACTTCTAGCACAAAACGTCTGCCAGACTGCCTTAACCTTTGGTCAGCTAAACGCATCAAAGAACAGGGCGCAGATGCAGTGAAATTCTTGCTCTACTATGATGTGGATAGTGCAGAAGAACTCAACCAAGAAAAACAAGCCTATATCGAACGCATCGGTTCAGAATGTGCGGCAGAAGAAATTCCATTCTTCCTTGAAATCTTGGCTTATGATGAAACTATTGCGGATGCAGGTTCTGTAGAATATGCGAAAGTAAAACCTCGTAAGGTCATCGAAGCTATGAAAGTCTTCTCAGACCCACGCTTCAACATCGATGTCTTGAAGGTAGAAGTGCCAGTTAACGTCAAATACGTAGAAGGCTTTGGAGATGGAGAAATCGTTCATAGCCGTGAAGAAGCTGCTGCCTTCTTTAAAGAACAAGAAGAAGCAACCAATCTTCCATACATCTACTTGAGTGCCGGTGTTTCTGCCAAACTCTTCCAAGAAACCTTAGTCTTTGCGCATGAAGCAGGCGCGAACTTCAACGGGGTCCTTTGTGGTCGTGCAACTTGGGCTGGATCTGTAGAAGCCTACATCAAGAATGGCGAAGCAGCAGCTCGTGAATGGCTTCGTACAGAAGGTCGTCGTAACATTGAAGAGCTCAACCAAGTCTTAGACCAAGTCGCAACTTCTTGGAAAGAGCGTATTTAACAGTGTAGACCACTCCTTTAACGACGGGCGTTCGAATTTCCTTGAAGAGTCTAGAGAAGACAGCTATAAACAGCTATTTGTTAGGAAAAAACAAAAAAGTTAAAAAGTTGTTAAGAAAGGGTTTACAAAAACAAAAGCGTGTGCTATACTTAATCCATAAGTGAATACAAGGTGAGTGTTAGTAAGTTAGATTACGCATGATCACAGATGAATTAGGGAAGATTCTCTCTAATCTCATTTGTGGTCATTTTTTATACCTCAAACCTTGAATAAACTAGTAAGGAGAGTACCATGTATCGGATTTTAAATCCACTCAATCACAATGTTGCTCTGGTGAGAAATGACAAAGGGGAAGAACTGATTGTCATTGGAAAAGGAATTGTTTTTGGGAAAAAGAAGGGTGACCTAGTTCCAAAAGAAAAGGTAGAAAAACTCTTTCGGATGAAAACAGAGGAATCCAGAGAGAACTTTATGACCCTACTAAAAGACGTTCCTTTAGACTTCATCACAGTGACCTACGAGATGATTGATCACTTGAGCAAAAAGTATCACTACCCTGTTCAAGAATATATCTATGTGACCTTGACCGACCACATGTTTTGCTCTTACCAGGCAGTGACTCAAGGTAGGTATAAGGAAAGTAATCTTTTGGATATCTCAGAAAACTATCCAGTGGCTTTTGAGATTGCTAAAGAGGCAGTTGATATTTATCGGGATAAGCTCACGACTAGCTTCCCCGAAGATGAGGTTACTCGCATTGCGTATCACTTCATCAACGCAGAAGGTGAAAATGAAGTAGAAGTCGTAGATTCCATGGACCAACGAAAAGAAATTTTAAAAGGCGTGGAAGAGGTTCTGAATAGTTATTCAATCAAACGGACTGAAGCCAACAACAATTTTTATGATCGCTTCATGATTCATCTTAACTACTTCTTGGATTACCTAGATCGCAATCGCGATGATAATCAATCGCTTTTAGATATGGAGGAACATATCAAAAGTTCTTATCCATTAGCTTTTGAGATTGGTTCCAAGATTTATGATGTAATTTCTAGGGAGACCGGGGTTGACTTGTACAAGAGTGAACGGGTCTACCTGGTCTTACACATTCAACGATTATTGTAACAACTTTTAAATATTAAGAAATTTAAATTGGAGGAATTGGTCATGACCAAAGAAGAAATGACATTATTAGGTTTTGAGATCGTTGCGTATGCAGGGGATGCTCGCTCTAAACTCTTGGAAGCCCTTAAGGCGGCTGAAAAGGGTGAATTCGCTCAGGCTGAAAGCTTGGTAGAAGAAGCAGGAAGCTGTATCGCAGAGGCTCACAAATCTCAAACAACTATGCTAGCGCAAGAAGCAGCAGGAGAAGACCTCCCATACAGCATTACCATGATGCATGGGCAGGACCACTTAATGACAACGATCTTATTAAAAGACGTGATTCACCATCTCATTGAACTATATAAAAGAGGAGCAAGATAATGAATAAACTGATTGAACTGATTGAAAAAGGGAAACCTTTCTTTGAAAAGATTTCTCGAAACAAATACTTACGAGCGATTCGAGATGGCTTTATTGCAGGGATGCCTGTTATCCTCTTCTCATCTATCTTCATCCTGATTGCCTATGTACCAAACGCTTGGGGCTTCCACTGGTCTAAAGATATTGAAACATTCTTGATGACCCCATATAATTATTCTATGGGAATCTTGGCCTTCTTTGTTGGAGGAACAACTGCTAAAGCGTTGACTGATTCTATGAACCGTGATCTCCCAGCAACCAACCAAATCAACTTCATTTCTACAATGTTAGCTTCAATGGTTGGATTCTTGCTCATGGCTGCTGAACCTGCTAAAGAAGGTGGATTCTTAACAGCATTCATGGGTACAAAAGGTCTGTTGACAGCCTTCATTGCAGCCTTTGTTACAGTTAATGTTTATAAGGTCTGTGTGAAAAATAATGTGACGATTCGCATGCCAGACGAGGTTCCACCGAATATTTCACAAGTCTTCAAAGACTTGATTCCATTTACAGTTTCAATTGTTCTTTTGTATGCATTTGAATTAATTGTTAAAGGTGCTATCGGTGTAACAGTTGCGGAATCTATCGGAACACTTCTAGCTCCGTTGTTCTCTGCAGCAGATGGTTATCTTGGAATTACCCTTATCTTTGGTGCATATGCCTTCTTCTGGTTTGTTGGTATCCACGGTCCTTCTATCGTAGAACCAGCGATTGCGGCGATCACTTATGCAAATATTGATAACAACTTACACTTGCTTCAAGCAGGCCAACACGCAGATAAAGTCATTACTTCTGGGACTCAAATGTTTATCGTTACCATGGGTGGTACTGGTGCAACCTTGATTGTTCCATTCCTCTTCATGTGGTTGTGTAAATCTGAACGAAACCGTGCGATTGGACGTGCTTCCGTCGTTCCAACCTTCTTCGGGGTCAATGAACCAATTCTCTTCGGTGCTCCAATTGTATTGAACCCAACCTTCTTCATTCCATTTATCTTTGCGCCAATCGCAAACGTCTGGATCTTCAAATTCTTTGTTGATACCTTGGGAATGAACTCCTTCTCAGCAAACCTTCCATGGGTAACGCCTGGACCTCTAGGAATTGTCCTTGGTACGAACTTCCAAGTTCTTTCCTTCATCCTTGCTGCTCTTCTAGTGGTAGTGGACGTAATCATTTACTATCCATTCGTTAAGGTTTATGATGAACAAATTCTTGAAGAAGAACGTTCTGGTAAAGCTAACGATAGCTTGAAAGAAAAAGTCGCAGCAAACTTCAATACAGCTAAAGCTGATGCGATTCTTGAAAAAGCTGGTGTTGAAGACGAACCTGTTCAAAACAATATCACAAAAGAAACAAACGTATTGGTTCTTTGTGCAGGTGGTGGAACTAGTGGACTCCTTGCCAACGCTTTGAACAAGGCTGCGGCAGAATACAAGGTTCCTGTCAAAGCGGCAGCCGGTGGCTACGGTGCTCACCGTGAAATGTTGCCAGAATTTGACCTTGTTATCTTGGCGCCTCAGGTTGCTTCCAACTTCGAAGATATGAAGGCTGAAACAGATAAACTAGGCATCAAATTGGCGAAGACAGAAGGTGCTCAGTATATTAAGTTAACACGCGATGGACAAGGTGCTCTAGCCTTTGTTCAAGCTCAATTTGAAGAATAAGAACTAAAAAGTGAGATGGAGATGGATGGCTCACTAACTCCTCTCCCCTCACTTTTTATTTGATCCAAATAAGAAATAGGTGAAAAAATGACAAAAACACTTCCTAAAGATTTTATTTTTGGTGGGGCAACGGCTGCCTATCAAGCAGAAGGAGCTACCCATACTGACGGAAAAGGACCAGTTGCTTGGGACAAATACTTAGCTGATAACTATTGGTATACAGCAGAACCAGCAAGCGATTTCTACCATAAATATCCAGTAGACTTACAGTTGGCTGAAGAATATGGCGTAAACGGAATTCGTATTTCTATTGCTTGGTCACGTATTTTCCCAACTGGCTATGGTGAAGTAAATCCAAAAGGGGTAGAATTCTATCATAACTTATTTGCAGAATGTCATAAACGTCATGTAGAACCATTTGTAACTCTTCACCACTTTGATACACCTGAAGCGCTTCACTCAAACGGAGACTTCTTGAATCGTGAAAACATCGAACACTTTGTGGATTACGCTGCCTTCTGTTTCGAAGAATTCCCAGAAGTAAACTACTGGACAACCTTCAATGAAATTGGCCCAATCGGTGATGGTCAATACTTGGTTGGTAAATTCCCACCAGGTATTCAATATGACCTTGCCAAAGTCTTCCAATCTCACCACAACATGATGGTTTCTCATGCTCGAGCTGTGAAATTGTATAAAGACAAAGGGTATGAAGGTGAAATCGGAGTTGTGCACGCTCTTCCAACCAAGTATCCGTTGGATCCAGAAAATCCAGCAGACGTTCGGGCGGCTGAATTGGAAGATATCATCCATAACAAGTTTATTCTAGATGCTACTTACCTTGGACACTATTCAGATGCAACCATGGAAGGTGTTAATCACATCTTATCTGTCAATGGTGGTAGCTTGGATCTTCGTGACGAAGACTTTGCAGCGCTTGAAGCTGCAAAAGACCTGAATGACTTTCTTGGGATCAATTACTACATGAGTGACTGGATGGAAGCTTTTGACGGCGAAACAGAAATCATTCATAATGGTAAAGGTGAAAAAGGAAGCTCTAAATACCAAATCAAAGGTGTTGGACGTCGTGTAGCTCCTGACTATGTACCTCGTACTGACTGGGACTGGATCATCTACCCTCAAGGTTTGTATGATCAAATCATGCGTGTCAAGAAAGATTATCCAAACTACAAGAAGATCTACATCACTGAAAACGGACTTGGATACAAAGATGAATTTGTGGACAACACTGTTTACGATGATGGCCGGATTGATTATGTGAAGCAACACTTGGAAGTCTTGTCCGATGCGATTGCGGATGGAGCCAATGTCAAAGGTTACTTCATCTGGTCCCTCATGGACGTCTTCTCTTGGTCAAATGGTTACGAAAAACGCTATGGTCTCTTTTATGTGGACTTTGAAACGCAAGAACGTTATCCTAAGAAATCTGCACATTGGTACAAGAAAGTAGCAGAAAGCCAAGTGATTGAATAAAGAAATAAACATGTAAGAAGGCTTATCCGTAAGGGTAGGTCTTTTTTGGTTCTCTTATTTGGAAAAGTGTTTATTGTAAACAAAACAATTCAATCATTTCTAGTAATAATTTTTTGTTTGAAGGGCCAATATAGTTTTTACATGATATAATTAAATTGTTGAGTTAATATTAGGAGATTATGATTCATATTGATCAAAATAGTTTGCCTTTTTACAATTCGTAGCCTGCCCCTAAGGGCAGGTTTTTTGGTGTCTTAAGGAAACTATTTAACAGAATTTTTGATTAAAAGTTTCATTTTAAGAGAGAAATCTCTAATTTCATAATCAATAAGCAAACGCTTGCATTCCTTTTTTTATTAGATTATAATAGGTTGGTATAAAGCCTTCTGTAATAATATTGAGAAAGTGTAGAAAGTAAGGATTTAGAATATTTGTAGTCAAAAATACAATGTTGCTTCTTACGATAGGGAGATAGATATGGCAATGATAGAAGTGCAACATCTTCAGAAAAACTTTGTGAAGACAGTTAAGGAGCCGGGGTTAAAGGGAGCCTTGCGCTCCTTTATTCATCCTGAAAAGCAGACATTTGAAGCGGTCAAGGATTTAACTTTTGAAGTTCCAAAAGGGCAGATTTTAGGATTTATCGGGGCAAATGGTGCTGGGAAGTCAACCACCATCAAAATGCTGACAGGAATTTTGAAGCCCACATCTGGTTTTTGTCGGATTAACGGCAAGATTCCCCAGGATAATCGCCAAGATTATGTCAAGGATATTGGAGTCGTTTTCGGACAACGCACCCAGCTATGGTGGGATTTGGCTCTGCAAGAGACCTACACGGTCTTGAAAGAGATCTATGATGTACCGGACTCGCTTTTCCATAAGCGCATGGACTTTTTGAATGAAGTTTTGGATTTGAAGGAATTTATCAAGGATCCTGTGCGGACTCTTTCACTAGGTCAACGGATGCGGGCGGATATTGCGGCTTCCTTGCTTCACAATCCCAAAGTTCTCTTTTTAGATGAGCCGACTATTGGTTTGGATGTGTCGGTCAAGGACAACATTCGTCGGGCCATTACTCAGATTAATCAGGAGGAAGAGACAACTATTCTCTTGACTACTCATGATTTGAGTGATATTGAGCAACTCTGTGATCGGATTTTTATGATTGATAAGGGGCAAGAGATTTTTGATGGAACGGTTAGCCAGCTCAAGGAGACCTTTGGAAAGATGAAGACTCTCTCCTTTGACCTGACGCCAGGTCAAAATCATCTAGTCTCTCATTATGAGGGCTTGCCTGATATGTCCATTGATAGACAAGGAAATACTCTCAATATTGAATTCGATAGTTCCCACTACCAGTCGGCTGATATTATCAAGCAAACCTTATCTGATTTTGAAGTTCGTGATTTGAAGATGGTAGATACAGATATTGAAGATATTATCCGTCGCTTCTATCGAAAGGAGCTCTAAGATGGTCAAATTGTGGAGACGTTATAAACCCTTTATCAATGCAGGGATTCAGGAGTTGATTAGCTATCGAATTAACTTTATTCTCTATCGGATTGGTGATGTCATGGGGGCTTTTGTCGCTTTCTATCTCTGGAAGGCTGTCTTTGACTCCTCCCAGGAGCCTTTGATTCAGGGCTTCAGTATGGCGGATATCACCCTCTACATCATCATGAGTTTTGTGACCAATCTTTTGACCAGGTCTGATAGCTCCTTTACGATTGGTGATGAGGTAAAAGATGGCTCTATTATCATGCGCTTGCTGAGACCAGTCCATTTTTCGACCTCTTTTCTTTTCACCGAGCTTGGTTCCAAGTGGTTGATTTTTATCTCTGTTGGACTGCCATTTTTAAGTGTCATTGTTTTGATGAAAATCTTATCTGGTCAAGGGATTGTAGAAGTGCTGGGATTAACTGTCCTTTATCTCTTTAGCTTGACTCTGGCTTATCTGATTAACTTTTTCTTTAATATCTGCTTTGGGTTTTCAGCCTTTGTGTTTAAAAATTTATGGGGTTCCAATCTACTCAAGACTTCAATAGTGGCCTTTATGTCTGGCAGTTTGATTCCCTTGACGTTTTTTCCAAAGGTGGTTTCAGATATTCTCTCCTTATTGCCATTTTCATCCTTGATTTACACTCCGGTTATGATCATTGTTGGGAAATACGATGCCAGTCAGATTCTTCAAGCACTTTTGCTTCAGCTTTTCTGGCTTATAGTGATGGTGGGCTTGTCTCAGTTGATTTGGAAACGAGTCCAGTCATTTATCACGATTCAGGGAGGTTAGTATGAAAAAATATCAACGCATGCATCTGATTTTTATCAGACAATACATCAAGCAAGTCATGGAATACAAGGTGGATTTTGTGGTAGGTGTCTTGGGAGTCTTTCTGACTCAAGGCCTAAACCTCTTGTTTCTCAATGTCATCTTTCAACACATCCCCTCGCTAGAAGGTTGGACCTTTCAAGAGATTGCCTTTATCTATGGATTTTCCTTAATTCCAAAGGGATTAGATCATCTATTTTTTGACAATCTCTGGGCTTTAGGTCAACGACTAGTTCGAAAAGGAGAATTTGACAAGTATCTGACGCGTCCTATCAATCCTCTCTTTCACATCCTCGTTGAGACCTTTCAGATTGATGCCTTGGGTGAACTTTTGGTCGGTGGAATCTTACTAACGACAACGGTGACTAGCATTGCTTGGACTCTTCCCAAATTCCTGATTTTTCTAGTTTGTATTCCTTTTGCGACCTTGATTTATACTTCCTTGAAAATTGCAACAGCCAGCATCGCTTTTTGGACCAAGCAGTCAGGTGCCATGACTTACATTTTTTATATGTTTAATGATTTTGCCAAGTACCCGATTTCCATTTACAATTCGGTCCTTCGTTGGTTAATTAGCTTTATTGTGCCTTTCGCCTTTACGGCCTACTATCCTGCCAGCTATTTCTTGCAGGACAAGGATGTCTTCTTTAATATTGGTGGTTTGATTCTGATTTCTCTTATCTTCTTTTGCATCTCTCTGAAACTTTGGGACAGGGGGTTAGATGCCTACGAAAGTGCTGGTTCGTAAGAGCTAAAGTAAGACTAAAACCAAGAAAAGATTTTGTAATGTTTGTTATTGAAGAAGTCAAGAGTGAAGATCAAAAAATGATAGTTGTCGCTGAGATTTTAAGGGATTTGCCAGAATGGTTTGGAATACCAGAAAGCACGCAAGCCTATATCGAAGGAGCCAAGGACTTGAAGGTGTGGACCGCCTTTTAGGAGAGTAATTTGCTTGGCTTTGTAAACTTTTCCTATTCTAGTGAAGATTGTGCAGAAATTGATTGTCTCGGTGTAAAAAAAGCTCATCAAGGTAGAGGAATTGGGAGTCAATTGCTTGCTACTTTAGAGAGTGAAGCCGGCAAAAATGTTGATTTTTTTGTAGGTGAAAACAGTGGCAGAAGGCTCTAATAAAGATTATGACCGAACCAATGTCTTTTATCGCAGTCTTGGCTTTAAAAAATTAGAGATTTTTCCACAACTGTGGAGGCATCAAAATCCTTATCAGATTTTGATTAAAAAGATGAATTAAGAATCCCTTGACATCCTTTCTTATAGTGCTATACTATAAGGGGAATCGCCGATTTAGCTCAGTTGGTAGAGCACCGCACTCGTAACGCGAAGGTCACAGGTTCGATCCCTGCAATCGGCATCAAATGATATAAGACAAAGCCCCTTGTGACGGGCTTTTTTTGATGTTGAATCACTTTTTTGTACCAAAATTTGTACCAAATTATTATAAAAGTTTTCGGATATTTTCAAATTCATCGTTAATCTTCTCTTGTAATGTATAATCGTAGTCTTAGCTAATATGGGAATGGCTTTATCAATATTCTAGAGCTATTTTAGAAATGCTCAAAACTAACTTTCTAGAAAATACTTATTTTTCGGAAAGTTATTTTAAATAATAAAAAAAGTTAACCATTTTTATAACTGTGGACATGATTTATCTACAGTTAGTGTTATAATGAAGTTACAAAAAAATATTAGCAAATTAAGTGAGGAAAGATTTATGGCAGAAGATAAAACTTCAGAGGAAGTGTTAATGGATTATTTAAAATCTATAAAAAAAAGAGATAGAAAAGGATTAACGGATGAACAAAGAAGGGATTTAAAAAGTATTTTAGAAACTCATTTTAAGTTTGTTAAGTGCAAACAAAATGAGTTTCTAAAAAAATTTAACCCTTGGCAGAATAAAGAAGGTCAAAACTTAATTCAAAAATTTTATAACATTGATCATCCTGATTCTACCAATGATTTTTCTTGGCTGAATATTTTAAAAGATGATAAGAAATGGAAAAGTTTTAAAAGTGAAAATCCTGAGTGGAAAAAATTAGAAGATGAGAATCAACATTTAAATATGCGTTACCAAATTCCGACTCATTTTCATGGTGATGTTGACAATGCAGTGGTTTTTCACTGTATGGAAAATCCTAGAGGTTATTTAGGTGATTATAAAGATAGTGATATCGATAAAGGTATAGAGAGTACTGATTTAGAGGGATATTTTGGAAAAACCTATAAATTATTAAATGAAGATGACAGCAGTAAAAAGTCAACGGATAAGATAAAAAGTATTTTAGAAAAATATTCAAAAGATGATTTACCTGATATCAAAGATATCATAAAAGAACGATATCAATTGAAGAAATTTGATGATAAAGAAATTACTAATATAATTTATAGTGGCAAAAGTAACTTGTTGCATGAATTAGAAAATATGTTTGAAAAAGAAAAAGATGATTTTTTTGAAAGAGAGTATATACTTAATAAAAATAGCAAAAGTAAAAAACCAGTTCTGTCTGAAAAATATTATTATGTAGCACAATACTATGCTCAATTATTGGATATAGATGGAAAAGACTTGAGTAAATTTAAGGGTGAATCAAGAGTTGAAAATAATGAAGAATGTAAAAAAGCTCTTGAGATAGCCCAAAAAATATGTAATTTAGAAATTTATCCTTTTTCATGTGCCGAGCCTGATTTAGGTGAAAATGGTATTGGAGAAAAAATCCTTCTTAATTCAGATTTGTCTAAATTAGGTGTCTATATTGTATTGAGAAGAATTTACATATATCTAGCTAATAAACCAAACAAATCAAACAAACCAGTTTTTGTTTTTCGAAAGTACGATGGTGCTTGGAAGAAATTGTTTGATGAATTATTTAAGGAAGTTGGATTAGCCGATAAGTTTTTGAAAGATCTTGAAGATCATTTCTTTTATTGCCAGCCTGCTAGTGCAGGTGGAGGGATAACAGAAGGAAATGTTATCTCAGTTTCAGATTTTAAGGCTTGGAAAAATATTTACGATATACTGAAGAAAACAGCTTTTACAGAAATTTCTGACTTGATAACTAAAAGTGATACTGATAAAGAGCTAAAAGACTAATGGGTGACTCAAATGGCAAAGACTCAAGGAAAGGAACGAATACTAACAATCTTTCTTCGGTTATATGCTGGAAAGAGATTATCAAAAGCTTAATTAAAGGACGAGTTTGGTGTTGATCCTAAATCGATTCAACGTGATTTAGGTTTTCTAAAGAGAATACTCGAAGAAAATCCTAACTTAGGTTTAGAAATACTATTCGATACTTCTGATAACACCTACCGTTGCACTCACATCAAGAGGAAATTATAAATACAATGTCCGTAGAAGAATTAAAAGAATATGGTCATCGCTTATTAGCTAATCTTTTTGAACATTATATTCCTGACAGTCTAAAAGGGAAAAATGTCTGCTTAGAGAAAGAACTTCGTGTCAAATTAGGAGATAAGTACTCAATTAATGGGATTATAGATAAGTTAGAATTTGACAATGATCTTATTCGAGTAGTAGATTATAAGACAGGTTCTGCTCAGAGAGGTGTTGAAGAACTTGCAGTAGGACGTGATTATTGGCATCAAGCAGTCTTCTATAATATTTTATTAGAAAATTCTTCTGAAATAGATACGACTGGTAAACGAATTGAAACGCAATATATTTTCCTAGATGATAATGACGCAAAGGAAGGCTACTCAACTCATACTGTGAAAGTTACAAAAGAGGATATGGATATAGTTCTTGCTCAAATCCAAGAATTCTGGGATAAAGTGAATTCAGCTGATTTTACTGATGGTTGTGGTAAGGATGATTGTGATTATTGTCGATTAGGTGAATTTGTAGATCTTCAATTATTGAAAGAGAATGTAGAAGCACAGTCAAATAATTAAAATTGATACGATTGTTAGAAAGTTAGGAAAAAAATGAGTCAAGAAATTGCAGCAATTTTTGATATTGATGGGACTATTTTTAGAGACTCACTTCTTCTTCATCATATGGAGAAGTGCATCGCTTATGATGTTTTCCCAATATCAGTAGAGTTGGAATTAAAACCTCATAAAAATGCTTGGCAGAATCGAGAACTAGATTACGATGATTATCTGTATACAGCATAGAAGTTGTATACAAAATATATCTCTAATAAGGATATTCTAGATGTTGAGTTTGTAGCTTTTTTTAAAAACAGAAGTAAACTTGACTTGATACATTTAGGCTTCCAGAGCTTTCTTTAGATCTTCCATATTGTCATAGGAGGCTACAGAATTGTCACGAGAAATCCGTTTCGCTTCAGCAATAGCTTCTAGCGTTTTTGCATTGTAGTTTGGCATTTCAACCGTGAAAGGAATCCCCTCACGTAGGACACATTGGCGAAGAAAAATATTGACTGCGCTGGACATATCCATTCCTAAATCATTAAATAATGAAGTTGCTTGCGCTTTTACGGTCTCATCAATCCGAATTTGAGTTGGTACAGTTGCCATCAGCGTCACCACCTTTCATTATTTGATGTAATACATTTGGTTTACATTGTCAATCATTTGTATCTATTTAAGTGATTTTCTACTCTTCTAAACAGATAATTTCTGCATAAAAGAGTAGAAAATGTTATGATAAGAGTGTAAAAGGAGAAGATTATGCCTATTGATTTTTTAACATTTACCCCCTACGATATTAATTATGAAAAATTAATGATAGGTTTTGAAAAACAGCCTATATTTGATAATGAAAAATTACAGAGAAATTACCTTAACAAGTGGAAAACTCAACTTAAAAGTGCAGATAATGATTTATTAAGAAAAATGAGAAACCCTAGTTACCTACAAAAGTTGATTGAAAATTTTCAACCTCATGAAAAATTTCAACATAAAACTAACTTTAATACTGGAGTATCAGTATTGATTAATTTCGTGGTAGAACCGTTAGTTCAAATGGCTAAGTCAGACCAACAATACTCACAAGATGTAAACTTAAATAAATTTTCTAAAGAACTAAAGTTAGTGACGTGGACACCACCAGAAAATCAAAAAGAAGATATTGAGATAAAAAAAGAACCAATTATTTTTGTTCATTTTTATAATGCACAGGCGTTCACTTATCTACTGATTGATGGAAATCACAGGGTTGCAAATGCAATTCAGCAAGGAAAAGAAAGTATTCCATCGCTAATTATTGACCCTAGAGAAATGATAGCAGGAGATTATTTTTTAAGTAAATTTGATAAGTTATTTTTTATCTTCCAAAATGAAATATATTATCTGTATCATTGTAAGACACACTATCAAATGACAGATAAAGAACTACTAACAAGGTCATATTTATCTAACCAACAGTTCAATTTTTTAGATATCCTACCTGATTTGGATTTGGGGAAATAAAATTTCGTCCTTCTCCTGGCTATCCAGTGATAAAAACATAGTCACTTAAACTAAAAAAACGTTAACAAGACGCTATAAAAATTTAGAAATTTTGAGAATTACTTGTAGTGCTTTAACTTCAGCAGGCCTATGACATTATCTGATCAGGAAGTTCGAAGATTACAATAACTATTCCCCCGTTTAAAGATTATTGATTCAAATTTTATGAAATTAATCAGTAGATATCGTTCTGAAAAGCCTTGATATGACGCTGTTTTTAGTCCAACTGAAACCCATGCTTTCCAAACCAGGTTTTACGAAAAGTTTTATTTGTACCAAAAATGACAAAGCATCCAAAACCTTTTCTCCATCTCTACGGTAATTCATTGACCTTCCGTTATCATCGAATATTGTCTTCTAACGCCTAGGAATGAACGGAGATTTGACCAGATAGTCCGATAATTCGACCGCTTATCCAAATTTCCTTGTCACCCTTGCTTCTGTTTGTTATAGTAGGATTATCAAAAGAAGCTAGTCTTCTGATATAAATACAAAAAGAGGTAGTATCATGAAAAAATTAATTGGTTTTGGATTTATCCTTGCAGCTCTCGCCGTTATCACTTTTAGTATCATTGGTTATCCGAAAATAGATGCCAATCTTTGGCCATTGGTTCCAGTTGTCTTGTTTGCTTTCTTTACGCTTGAAAATGCACTCAAGAAAGACTACAAGTCCAGCTTGATTTGTGCCATCATTGGTTTTATCATTGCCAATGCCATCTATGACCTCCTTCCGATTTCAAATGGGGTCGTGATTACTGCGGGTGTCTTGGCTTGTCTTGGTCTCGGTTTTCTCTTTCCAGACGCACCAAAAGAAAAATAATGCTTCCAATTTTATTCGCTTTAGGAGAGTGGGACAGAAATCGGTAATTCGTTAGAATTCGATTTCGTCGTCCCACCTCCGCACAGTTGAGTAGGGCTGTAAAAGCTGATGAAATCAGCGTGGTAGAGCCCACTCAACCACTGCGTCTTGCTCAACAATCCAAAAATAATTGAGAGGCTAGGACTTTTGTCCCAGCCTCTTTTTACCTGTCTGAAAGAACCACTTAGGGGCTGAAAAGAACCACTTACCGAAAAGGACTTGTAAGATTTTGAACAGCTGTTATAATGTTACTAACAAAGGTTAAGAAAGGAGTCCTATGAAAGTTCGTATCGAATTAGATCCGCAGATGGATGAGCCAGAAATGATCATTCGGGCTCCTCGATTGACGGAGGATGTCGCCCGCTTGCAACAGTTGATCTTGGAGCAAAAAATGACGCCCTTGACCTTTTACAAGGATCGAAGCGAGTACTTTGTAGATGTGTCAGAAATTCTCTTCTTTGAAACAGATGGTGAAAAGATCTATGGGCGTACCAGAGAAGAGGCATATGAGGTCCGTCAAAAACTCTACGAATTGGAAGAAATCTTGCCGATTGCTTTCTGTCGCATCTCCAAGTCGACCATCGTTAATACCAAGCAGATTTATTCCATCGAAAAATCTTTTTCGGGAACCAGTACAGTAAACTTTTATCAAACCCATAAGCAGGTACACGTGTCCCGACACTATTATCAACTCTTAAAAGAACGGTTAAAGGAAATGAGGTAACAAAATGAAAAATAAATTAATTGGGATTTTCTTAATCCTCCTAGCAGCCTTGGTGCTCTTACAAGGCTATTTTGTAAAATGGGAGATCAGTATCTGGACGCTGGCTTGGGTTGTCTTGCTCGCAGTCCTTTCCCTCTCTAGTTTCTTGAAGCGCCACTTTGGTTGGGGCTTCCTATATGGGATTTTGGCCCTCTTCTCCCTTAACGGCCAATACCATTTTCTTCCAGTATCCAATTCGGTGGTCATCTTTTCTTCTATTTTAGCGGTGATTGGTCTCAATATTCTCTTTAAGCCTTCCAAAAAAGCAAAAGCTACTTGGAACTCCTACTCAGCAGGAACATCTTCTCAAACTGCTGGCAATGACATTGATGTCTCCTTTTCTACAGTGACCAAGTATTTGAATGACCAGAATTTTACAGGTGGAAGTGCGGATGTGAGCTTGGGAGAAGCTTCTATCTATTTTGACAATTGCCGGATCGAAGGTCCATCTGCCCAGTTTGCGGTGGATGTCTCCCTTGGAAGTTTGAGTCTTTATGTGCCAAGCGATTGGCGGGTTCATGTCAATGTAGAAAGTTCTTTGTCAGCTATCCAACACCAGGAAAATCCTAGCAATTTAACCAGCAAAGACTTTTACATCGTCGGAGAGGTCTCACTGGGGAATCTAGAAATCATCTATGTAGGTGAGAATTCCTTTTCATAATCCGATCTAAGAAAAACTTATTCAAAGGTCTTGCCAAGAGAAAGTTTTTTTGGTAATATAGTACGGTATGTGGTGCTAGCACATCCGTAATATTAGATCTAATAGGAGGCAAAACAGAATGGCTAAAGTATGTTATTTTACTGGTCGTAAGACTGTATCAGGAAACAACCGTTCACACGCGATGAACCAAACCAAACGTGCCGTAAAACCAAACCTTCAAAAAGTAACTGTCCTTATCGATGGTAAACCTAAAAAAGTTTGGGCTTCAGCTCGTGCATTGAAATCTGGTAAAGTAGAACGCGTTTAATAAAGAAAGAAGGCTGGGCATAAAGTGTCCAGCCTTCGCTTTTTGATAGGAATAGTAGTATGACGCAGTGGTTGATTGGAACTACTCATGTTTGAAACATTCGTACTTCCTAATCAACTGTGCGGGGGTGGGAATACGAACTCTTTTGAATGAATCGGAGTTCTTTCCCACTCCCTTTTCTTTTTCTTCATTTTTTCTCTTTTTGGACATTTGTATCAACTGATAGGAGAAAGGTGTATCCCTTTTACACGCGCCCTCTTTTATGGTAAAATAGAATATAAAATACTTTTGAGGTAGAAATTATGACAGTAAAAATCAATACAAAAGATGGTCAAATTGAATTGACCGATGATGTCATCGCAACTGTTGTAGGCGGTGCAGCCACTGAAATTTTTGGAGTGGTTGGAATGGCCAGCAAAAACGCGATTAAAGATAATTTCCAAGCTCTCTTAGGTAAGGAAAACTACTCTAAGGGTGTCGTTGTGAAAACAGCGGAAGCAGGAAGTATTGCGGTTGATGTTTACACTGTTTTGAGCTATGGTACAAAGATTAGCGAAGTCTCAAAAAATATTCAAGAGCGTGTCAAATTCAGTTTAGAAAATCAACTTGGAATCACAACGGATACAGTCAACGTCTATATCCAAAACATTAAAATTGTGGGAGAATAATCGTGTCTAAAATTACAACTAGTTTATTTCAAGAAATGGTCCAAGCAGGGGCTACTCGCTTAAATAAACAAGCCGAGTATGTCAATTCATTGAACGTTTTTCCTGTACCAGATGGTGATACTGGAACCAACATGGGGATGACCATTGAAAATGGTGCAAAAGAAGTAGCCGATCGCTCTGCTTCAACTGTTGGTGAAGCAGCAAATATCTTTGCGAAGGGGCTTTTGATGGGAGCGCGTGGAAACTCAGGAGTTATTACTTCTCAGTTGTTCCGCGGATTTTCTCAAAGCGTCAAAGACAAGGATGAATTGGATGGGGCAGCTCTTGCGGCAGCCTTCCAAGCAGGGGTTGAAGTAGCCTATAAAGCGGTTATGAAGCCTGTTGAAGGGACCATTTTGACCGTTTCTCGCGGTGCTGCCATCGGTGCCAAGAAAAAAGCAGAATCAACCAATGATGCAGTAGAAGTCATGCGTGCAGCCCTTGAAGGAGCTAAAACAGCCCTTGCCAAAACACCAGATATGCTTCCAGTATTGAAGGAAGTCGGTGTGGTGGACTCTGGTGGTCAAGGTTTAGTCTTCATCTATGAAGGGTTCCTATCAGCTTTGACAGGAGAATTCATCGCTTCTGAAGAATTTGTTGCGACTCCAGCAACCATGTCAGAAATGATCAACGCAGAGCACCACAAGTCCGTAGCGGGCCATGTGGCAACTGAAGATATCACCTTTGGTTACTGTACAGAAATCATGGTCGCTTTGAAGCAAGGTCCAACCTATGTCAAAGACTTTGACTACGACGAATTCCGTAACTATTTGAACAATCTTGGGGATTCTCTATTAGTCGTCAACGATGATGAAATCGTCAAAGTCCATGTCCATACTGAAGATCCAGGTCTTGTTATGCAAGAAGGATTGAAATATGGTAGCTTGGTCAAAGTAAAAGTTGACAACATGCGCAACCAGCACGAAGCACAAGTTGAAAAAGAAGAACGTCAAGCGAAACCAGCTGAAGCAAAAGAATATGCGATTATTGCAGTCGTTGCGGGTGACGGTTTAGCGGATATCTTCAAAGCGCAAGGAGTGGATTACATCATCTCTGGTGGTCAAACTATGAACCCTTCAACAGAAGACTTTGTCAAAGCTGTTGAAGGGTTGAATGCGCGCAACATCATTATCTTGCCAAACAACAAGAACATCTTGATGGCGGCTCAATCTGCAGCAGAAGTCATTGAGCAACCAGCAGCAGTCGTAGAGACGAAGACCATCCCTCAAGGATTGACCAGTCTTCTTGCCTTTGATGAGAGCAAGTCGATCGAAGAAAACTACGAACGCATGAGCGCTTCATTGGAAGATGTTGTTTCAGGTAGTGTGACGACAGCCGTTCGTGATACCACTATTGATGGTCTTGAAATCCATGAAAACGACAATCTTGGAATGGTTGATGGTAAGATCGTCGTTTCCAATCCAGATATGATGGAAACCTTGACAGCAACCTTTGACAAGATGTTGGACGAAGATAGTGAAATTGTCACGATTTATATCGGTGAAGATGGTAAAGAAGAAGTAGCCAATGACTTGGCTCAAAACTTGATGGCTAAATATGAGGACGTCGAAGTCGAAATTCATCAAGGAAATCAACCAGTTTACCCATATTTGTTTAGCGTTGAATAATCAAAAAATTTCAAAAATAGCAGGAAAAAGAGCCAAAAAATGATTTTTTGGCCCTTTTTTTGATAAAAAAAGCTTTATGAAAGCGATTAGATAGGTGTTTTTAGACAATTTTTATTTGATATGTTATACTTTAGAAAAATAGAAATAGGAGAAAAAGCAAATGAAAAAGGTAATCTGCTTTTTAGGAGCTTTGCTTTTTGTGATGACGGGGTGTGCTACTAAGTCTCAGTCCACAGAAACATCAAAAAGCTCAACCACTACTTCGATAGAAAAAAGTGAAACTGTTACTAGTGAGGCAAAGGAAGAAACCAAGGTTCTCACTGCAGAAATCAATGGCAATCAACATCGCTACACCATCACGACAAAAGGTGATAAGGTTCAGAAATTAAAGTTAGATGTTTTATCGGCCCTACCAGAAAAAATTGCCACTAACTCAGCTAATCTAAGTCCTGAAGAGATGACAAAAATTATCAATGAAGGTTTGCAGTCAGATTCAGAATACAAGGCTCTGAAAGACACAGCTGGCTTCAGTATCGAATATAAGGTCACTCCAGAGAAAAAATTAGCCTCAACAGTCTCTGTTGATATGGAAACCATTGATTGGGACAAGGTTAAAGATCTATCTTACTTTAAAAATCTTGGTATCGGTGACCTGAAAGACATCAAGGCATCGACCGTTTTCACAGGATTAAAACTCCATGGTTTCAAAGAAGAAACCCCAGCACCATAGGCTCGGACTCTTGTCCGGCCTTTTTTTATTTCCCATGACATTTGTCATGTGAGCCAGTGACAAAATCATCTAGTGGCCTGTTATTCCTTTCGCTATAATATAGTCAGAAAGTAAGAGGTAAGGAAAAATGAAACAATGGTTCTATAAAGTGTTTACGTTAACAGTGGTTGGGATGGTCGTCTATTTGATCTTTTCAAAGGATGATAGTCTCTATTACCATTTCCCTTGGGAATTATTTGCTGGGATTGGCATCATGAGCTGGGCGGTCCAAGAAGGATTGAAGATGATCAAGGCTGTTAAAAAGGAGATGGAGCAATGAAAAAGAAACTTGAAATTGGATTGGTAGCTGTTTTGTGTTTGCTCCTTTGGGCAACTGAGATAATGACGGGCTGGTTTTCTGCCCATTTTCCTAGCTGGTTTTTCCAAACGGTTTGGGGAGTGACCTTGGTCGTCTATGTCATCATTCCAGCTGGCCAAACCTGGTTGAAAGGAGAGTCTTATGAGTGTCATTAGAGTAGAGAACTTGAACAAAAGTATCAGAGGGAAGGTGATCCTAGAAGATCTTTCTTTCACAGTTGAGAGAGGGGACTGCCTGGCTTTGATTGGACCAAACGGAGCTGGGAAAACAACCTTGATGGATTGCCTCCTAGGAGATAGGAAGGTAACTTCTGGAATCATTAAAATAGAAGGAAAAGCTCCTGGTCATCCTCAGTTAAAGGATAGTGTCTCTTATCTCCCTCAAGAGAATGCCATCGTGCAAAAGCTAACCGTGCAGGAACTGATCAGTTTCTTTCGCTCCATTTATCCCAACCCTTTAACGGTCAATGACATCGATGATTTATTGCGTTTTACTCCAGAACAAAAGAAGCAATTAGCCAGTAAGCTGTCTGGTGGGCAAAAGCGTCTTTTATCCTTTGTGTTGACCTTGATTGGTCGTCCCAGTCTTCTGTTTCTGGATGAGCCAACGGCTGCCATGGATACGTCCACTCGCCAACGCTTTTGGGAGATCGTCGGGCATTTAAAGGACCAAGGTGTGACTATAGTCTATTCTTCCCATTACATCGAGGAAGTAGAGCATACAGCTGACCGGATCCTGGTCTTGCACCAGGGACGTTTGCTTCGAGATACGACGCCACTAGCTATGAGAAGTGAAGAGGTAGAAAAACATTTTACCCTGCCTTTGCGATACCAAGCTCTAGTGGCAGGGATGGACGGAGTTGGTCAAGTGACGGTCAAACCCGATGCCCTTCAGGTTGTGACAGGCGATGCCAATCGTTTGTGGAGGCGATTGCAGGAAGAAGGATGTTCGATCCAAGAGATCGAAGTGACCAATAGAAGTTTATTGGATTCTATTTTTGAAAATACAAAGGAAGTAGGTAGAGAAGATGAAACGCATGAAAGCTCTCGGCGTGGTTGAGTGGCATTTGACTAGACGCCAAGCCATTTATTACTTGTTATCAATTGGGATGCCCACGGCCTTTTATCTCTTTTTTTCAGGGATGTACCAGGAAACGCCAGGAGCACCTGCTCACTTTATGAGGGATTATCTCCTTTCTATGACGGCATTTTCTATGATGTCTACGGCTATCTTTTCTTTTCCAACAGTTCTTGAAACCGATCGACTCAATAATTGGCAAAAGGTCTTGCGCCATACCCCGGTATCTATGGTAGAATATTATCTAATAAAGGTTGTGGGTCTCTTTGTCGATTTTCTTCTATCGATTGGAGTTGTCTTTACTGTTGGCCATGTGGTGCGCCATGTGAATATGTCCCTACAAGATTGGATTTTGTCGGCCTTTATTCTCATCCTAGGAAGCCTAGCGTTTGTGGCTCTCGGTCTGGTTTTGACCTTGCTTCCTTCTAGTCAATTGATGTCTGTTGTGGGCAATCTCCTTTACATGGGGTTGGCTGTCATGGGTGGCCTTTGGATGCCGATTAGTCTCTTTCCAGAATGGATGCAAGCTATTGGCAAATGCCTGCCAACCTATCAATTGATGGAACTGATTAAGACTTTTTTAAACAAGGGACAGATTCATGTTCTTGCTAGTGTCTATTTAACCTTGTTTACCTTGGTCTTGTTTACCCTTGTCATTGTTTATCGTCGTCATTCTGAGGTTCGTTCATGATTGAAAAACTCAAGCGTATCCATTATATGTTTTACGCTAGCCTAGTCTTTATGGGCTTTCCCTTTATCTCTATTTTATTAGGGGAGGTCCCCTACTGGCACTTCTTTTTAGCCCTCTTGTTTATTGCTTCCTATCTAGGAGTCTTGATTACTGAAAACAAAAAGCTGACCTGGATTTGTTGGCTATACCTCCTAGCCTATGTAGCAGGAAATACTCTTTTTATTAACGCCAACTATTTTTGGTTTTATTTCTTCATCAGCAACCTATTGGTCTATCACTTTGAGATTCGCAATTTTCGCTCTCCCTATCTTTGGACAGTTTTTCTATCGCAATTCCTGCTTTTTGGGGTCATCTTTTTCAAACAGAGTGCGATGGAGTATGAATGGGTATTTTTAATCATTATTTTCTTTTTTACCCATGCCATGACCTATGGCATGATCCGGATTCAGATGGTGGAAGAGCTGAAAGCTGACCATGCCAAGCAAAACGCTCAAATCAATCTCTTGCTGGCAGAAAACGAGCGCCATCGGATTGGCCGCGATCTGCATGATAGTCTAGGCCACACCTTTGCCATGCTCAGTGTCAAGGCAGACCTGGCTGATCAGTTCTTAGCATTGGGTCAAGTTGAGAAGGCGCAGGAGCAGGTGCAAGAGATTCAAGCCATCAGTCAAGAGTCCATGCACCAAGTCCGAGAGATTGTGGAGAACTTGAAGCAGCGAACCCTGGCAAGAGAGCTAGAAACTGTCCAGCAAATGCTAGAAGTGGCGCAAGTCAAAGTAGAAATTCAGAATGAGCTCGATACAGCCAGCATCTCGCCGATCCTAGAGTCTGCTCTAGCCATGGTGTCTCTGGAATTGGCCACTAATATGATCAAACATGCCAAAGCAACGCAAGCCTTTCTCTCTTATCGCTCTACCGAGACAGGTGTAGAAATGATCGCAGAAGACAATGGCATCGGCTTTAGTAAAGTTTCCGATAAGGATCTGCACTCAATCCGCGAACGGATTGCCTTATTGGGAGGAGAGTTAGAGATTAGTCGTCGTCACAAGCCAACCCGCATAGAAATACGAATCCCCTATCAAGAAAGGAAATAAGATGCGCTTATTAGTTGCTGAAGACCAAAGTATGTTGCGCGATGCCCTCTGCCAGCTCTTGCTTTTGCAAGAGGATGTAGAAGAAGTCTTGCAGGCTGGAGACGGGCAAGAAGCTATTCGCTTACTCGAAACCCATCCAGTCGATATTGCTATTTTAGATATTGAAATGCCCATCAAAACAGGGCTAGAAGTGTTGGAATGGGCCAAAAGTCAACAACCCCAGCTCAAGGTTGTCATCGTTACCACCTTTAAGCGGCCAGGTTACTTTGAGCGGGCCCTCAAGGCAGGAGTCGATGCCTATGTTCTAAAAGAACGCCGCATCACGGACTTGATGGGGACCCTGCATACCGTTTTGGCAGGCCAAAAAGAATATTCTCCTGAATTAATGGAGGGAATCTTGACCCATCCCAATCCTCTAAGTTCTCAGGAGCAAGCAGTCCTAAAAGAAGTCGCCAAAGGAGCTTCCAACCAAGAAATTGCTGATCGGTTATTTCTCTCTAACGGGACCATCCGCAATTATATGTCAGCCATTCTGACCAAGTTGGATGCAGAGAACCGGACCGAGGCAGCAAAGATTGCCCAAGAAAGGGGCTGGCTATAAGGAAGCAAAGAGGCTGGGACAAAAGTCCTAGCCTCTCAATTGTTTTTGGATTGTCGAGCAAGACGCAGTGGTTGAGTGGGCTCTACTACGCTGAATTCATCAGCTTTTACAGCCCTACTCAACTGTGCGGAGGTGGGACGACGAAATCGAATTCTAACGAATTACCGATTTCTGTCCCACTCTCTTTTTTGATTTGATTGTTCTTTTTTCAGGAGAAATCTCATTATTCGGATTTGGATAGAAAATTCAGAAAATTTGTGATTTTTACTTGAAATATTTTCCAAAAATGGTATGATAGTAGCATGCTCATTTGATAATCAAAGAAACAGAAAGGAGAGACATGGAGAAAATTACCTTAGAAACTGCAAAGACAGGTTCAGAGCTTGTGCTAGAAACGCTTCGGGATCTTGGGATTGATACCATTTTTGGGTACCCGGGTGGAGCCGTTTTGCCCCTTTACGATGCTATTTATAGTTTTAAAGGGATCAAACACATTCTTGGCCGACATGAACAAGGCTGCTTGCATGAGGCTGAAGGCTATGCTAAATCAACTGGGAAGCTGGGTGTGGCCGTCGTCACAAGTGGACCTGGAGCAACCAATGCCATTACAGGGATTGCGGATGCCATGAGTGATAGTGTTCCTCTTCTTGTGTTTACTGGTCAGGTCAACCGTTCTGGGATCGGGAAGGATGCCTTCCAAGAGGCAGATATTGTTGGGATTACCATGCCAATCACCAAGTACAATTACCAAGTACGAGAGACAGCAGATATTCCACGGATTATTACTGAAGCGGTCCATATTGCGACAACTGGTCGTCCAGGTCCTGTCGTCATTGACCTTCCAAAAGATGTCTCTGCCTTAGAAACAGATTATATATTCAACCCAGCAGTCAACATTCCAAGTTACCAGCCGACCATTGAGCCAAATGAATTGCAGATTAAGAAAATCTTGAAGCAATTGGGCAAGGCTAAGAAACCAGTCCTTTTGGCTGGGGGTGGCGTTAGCTATGCGGAAGCGGCAGAAGAATTGGTAGCCCTAGCAGAACGCTACCAGATCCCTGTAGTGACTAGCCTTTTAGGTCAGGGAACGATTGCGACAAACCATCCTCTCTTCCTTGGAATGGGTGGGATGCACGGTTCCTTTGCGGCCAACATTGCCATGACCGAAGCGGATTTCATGATCAGTATTGGCTGTCGTTTCGATGACCGTCTGACAGGAAATCCAAAGACCTTTGCGAAGAATGCCAAAGTCGCTCATATTGATATTGACCCAGCAGAGATTGGGAAGATTATTGCAGTCGATATTCCCGTTGTTGGCGATGCGAAGAAAGCTCTACAACAGTTGTTGGCAGAGCCAGTCGTTCACAACAATACGGAGAAATGGATCGAGAAGGTCACAAAAGATAAGAACCGGGTTCGTTCTTACGATAAGAAAGAACGCGTGGTCCAACCCCAAGCAGTTATTGAACGCGTGGGTGAGTTGACCAAGGGGGATGCCATCGTCGTGACAGACGTTGGCCAACACCAAATGTGGGCAGCTCAGTACTACCCATATCAAAACGAACGGCAATTAGTGACTTCTGGTGGTTTAGGGACTATGGGATTCGGTGTACCAGCTGCAATTGGTGCTAAGATTGCCAATCCAGACAAAGAAGTCGTGCTCTTTGTCGGAGATGGTGGCTTCCAGATGACCAACCAAGAATTGGCAATCTTGAATGTTTACAAGATTCCGATCAAGGTCATCATGCTCAACAACCATTCACTTGGGATGGTTCGGCAGTGGCAAGAAGCCTTCTATGATGGACGAACATCAGAGTCCGTCTTTGAAACCTTGCCAGACTTCCAATTGATGGCGCAAGCCTACGGGATTAAGAACTACAAATTTGACAATCCCGAGACCCTCGAGAAGGATTTGGAAGTCATTACCGAAGATGTACCAATGTTCATCGAGATTGACATTTCTCGGAAAGAACACGTTCTACCAATGGTACCAGCTGGTAAGAGCAATCATGAGATGTTGGGGGTGAAGTTTAATGCGTAGAATGTTAACAGCCAAACTTCAAAACCGGTCTGGGGTTCTCAATCGCTTTACCGGTGTCTTGTCTAGACGACAAGTCAACATTGAGAGCATCTCAGTGGGAGCGACAGAAAATCCGAATGTATCACGGATTACCATCATCATCGATGTTGCATCTCATGATGAAGTCGAACAAATCATCAAGCAACTCAATCGCCAGGTCGATGTGATTCGCGTCCGAGACATTACAGATAAACCTCACCTAGAGCGTGAAGTTATTCTGATCAAGGTCTCTGCACCAGCAGAGAAACGGGCAGAATTGCTGGCTATTATCCAGCCCTTCCGCGCAACTGTGGTTGACGTGGCTCCAAGCTCCATCACCGTGCAGATGACAGGAAATGCAGAGAAGAACGAAGCTCTCTTGCGTGTCATTCGTCCTTATGGGATTAAGAATGTTGCACGGACGGGTGCAACTGGCTTTACCCGCGATTAAAGCCCACCATTCAAAATAGTTACTACCGCCTAAGAGGCAATAAATAATAGAAAAGAGAGAAAAAAACTATGGCAGTTCAAATGGAATACGAAAAAGATGTAAAAGTAGCAGCACTTGACGGTAAAAAAATCGCCGTGATCGGTTATGGCTCACAAGGTCATGCCCACGCTCAAAACTTGCGTGACTCAGGTCATGATGTGATCATCGGTGTACGTCCAGGTAAATCTTTTGACAAAGCAAAAGAAGATGGTTTTGATACTTACACAGTGGCAGAAGCAACTAAATTGGCTGACGTTATCATGATCTTGGCTCCAGACGAAATCCAACAAGAATTGTACGAAGCAGAAATTGCTCCAAACTTGGAAGCTGGTAATGCTGTTGGATTTGCACATGGTTTCAACATCCACTTCGAATTCATCAAAGTTCCTGCAGATGTTGATGTCTTCATGTGTGCGCCTAAAGGACCTGGTCACTTGGTACGCCGTACGTATGAAGAAGGATTTGGTGTTCCTGCACTTTACGCTGTCTACCAAGATGCTACAGGAAATGCTAAAGATATCGCCATGGACTGGTGTAAAGGTGTTGGTTCAGCCCGCGTTGGTCTTTTGGAAACAACATACAAAGAAGAAACTGAAGAAGATTTGTTTGGTGAACAAGCCGTTCTCTGTGGTGGTTTGACTGCCCTTATCGAAGCAGGTTTTGAAGTCTTGACGGAAGCTGGATACGCTCCAGAATTGGCTTACTTTGAAGTACTTCACGAAATGAAACTTATCGTTGACTTGATCTACGAAGGTGGATTCAAGAAAATGCGTCAATCAATCTCTAACACTGCTGAATACGGTGACTACGTGTCAGGTCCACGTGTCATCACTGAGCAAGTGAAAGAAAACATGAAAGCCGTTCTTGCGGATATCCAAAATGGTAAATTCGCCAACGACTTTGTGAACGACTACAAAGCTGGTCGTCCAAAATTGACTGCTTACCGTGAACAAGCGGCTAACCTTGAAATCGAAAAAGTTGGTGCTGAATTGCGTAAAGCAATGCCATTCGTTGGAAAAAATGATGACGACGCCTTTAAAATCTATAACTAATGAGGTGATGGTGAAGTTGGGAGAAATCCCAACTTCTTTTTCATCAATAGCAGAGATAGATTGGAAGGTATTTTCAACCATTTAGCAGAATCTGTATGAAGAGACGTGCCATATCGAGCATTTTGGGTGATTTTTCTGAAAATTTGGAAAACACGCTGAAATTTTTGCAGTCTTTTGATATAATTAGATGAAATAAGGAGAAGAAGAGGAAGACTATGATAACATCGAAAGATATCATAAAAGCCCACAAGGTCTTAAAGGGTGTGGTTGTTGAGACTCCCTTAGATTATGATCATTATTTATCCGAAAAGTATGGAGCGAAAATCTACTTAAAGAAGGAAAATGCTCAGCGTGTTCGTTCCTTTAAGATTCGTGGAGCCTACTACGCGATTTCTCAGCTGAATGAGAAAGAGAGAGAGCGAGGAGTAGTCTGTGCTTCGGCGGGCAACCACGCTCAAGGAGTTGCCTACACTTGCCGAGAGATGAAAATTCCAGCGACTATCTTTATGCCGATTACAACACCTCAGCAAAAGATTAGCCAGGTTCGTTTCTTCGGTGGAGAGTATGTGACCATTAAATTAGTAGGAGATACCTTTGATGCTTCTTCTAAGGCGGCGCAGGAATATACCGAGCTTAAAAACTGTACCTTCATTGATCCATTTGATGATGCCAATGTCCAAGCGGGTCAAGGAACTGTAGCCTATGAAATTCTTGAGGAAGCAAAAAAAGAGTCAATTGATTTTGATGCTGTCTTAGTACCAGTTGGTGGGGGTGGTCTCATCGCTGGAGTATCCACCTACATTAAGGAACAAGCGCCGGAAATCGAGGTGATTGGGATCGAAGCAGATGGCGCTCGGTCGATGAAGGCAGCCTTTGAAGCCGGAGGTCCAGTAAAACTCAAACAGATTGATAAGTTTGCGGATGGGATTGCTGTTCAAAAGGTAGGCCAGTTGACTTATGAAGCAACGAAAAAAAATGTTGAGACCTTGATTGGCGTCAACGAGGGCTTGATCTCTGAGACCTTGATTGATCTATACTCCAAGCAAGGCTTGGTTGCAGAACCAGCTGGAGCTGCCAGTGTTGCAGCTTTGGAAGTATTGAGAGAGTATATCAAAGGGAAGACCATTTGTTGTGTGATTTCTGGTGGGAATAATGACATTAACCGGATGCCAGAGATGGAAGAGCGAGCTTTGATCTATGATGGTATCAAACACTACTTCATCGTCAACTTCCCGCAACGTCCAGGAGCCTTGAGAGAGTTTGTAAATGATATCCTAGGTCCAAATGACGATATCACGCGGTTTGAGTACATCAAACGGGCAAGTAAAGGGACTGGGCCAGTCTTGATTGGTGTCGCTTTGGCAGATAAGCATGACTATGCAGGACTGATCAATCGGATTGAACAATTCGACCCTTCTTTCATTAACTTGAATGGAAATGAAACCCTCTATAACATGTTGGTATGATGGATTCTTTAACAAAGAATCACTTCTAAAAAGTAAATAAAATATAAAGGAGAATCAGGAAATGATTTGGATTTTTCTATTGGCTATTCTAGTAATTGGAGCTACTGTATTTATTAGCTCGCTCTATGTGGTGAAACAACAATCTGTTGCGATTATTGAGCGTTTTGGACGCTATCAAAAGATCAGCAACAGTGGGATTCATGTCCGTGCACCATTTGGAATCGATAAAATTGCGGCGCGTGTGCAATTGCGTCTCTTGCAAAGCGAGATTGTGGTCGAAACTAAGACACAAGATAACGTATTCGTTACCATGAATGTAGCGACACAATACCGCGTAAATGAAAACAATGTAACGGATGCTTACTACAAATTGATGCGTCCAGAAGCTCAGATCAAATCTTACATCGAAGATGCTCTGCGCTCATCTGTTCCAAAGTTGACCTTGGATGAATTGTTTGAGAAAAAGGATGAAATCGCCCTTGAGGTTCAAAAACAAGTAGCTGAAGAAATGTCAACCTACGGGTATATCATTGTAAAAACCTTGATTACCAAGGTTGAACCAGATGCTGAAGTGAAGCAGTCAATGAATGAGATCAACGCTGCTCAACGGAAACGTGTGGCTGCTCAAGAATTGGCTGAAGCGGACAAGATTAAGATTGTTACTGCAGCCGAAGCGGAAGCTGAAAAAGATCGCCTTCACGGGGTCGGGATTGCAGAGCAACGGAAGGCCATTGTAGATGGTTTAGCAGATTCTATCAAGGAATTGAAAGACACCAATGTGAATTTGACAGAAGAACAGATTATGTCGATTCTTTTGACCAACCAATATTTGGATACTTTGAATAACTTTGCAGAAAAACAAGGAACCAATACCCTCTTCTTACCAGCTAATCCTGATGGCGTAGAGAGCATTCGCACCCAAATCCTCTCAGCTTTAAAAGCTAAATAACAAAATATCTGACTTTTTTAAAATTGTTCGTATTTTCAGCTATTATGGTTGACAAAATATGCAAAAAATTTTATATTAGTATTGGAAATAATAATATAGGAGAAGAATCATGGCTAAATCGAACTTCGAAAAAGTGGAATCAGTTGTTGGTTGGGTACGTGATAAAAAGATCACTGGCTATCGTATCAGTAAAGAAACGAACGCCCGTGAAATGTCTATCATTGCACTTGCGCAAGGTCGTGCAAAAGTGAAAAACATTTCGTTTGAAACTGCGCTTGGCTTGATCGATTTTTATGATAAGAATCATCAAAAATTCGAAAATTAAACTTAGATATAAAAAAGAAGGGAAAAAGCTTCCCTTCTTTTTATATAGTATAAATCAGGATATCGTAGGAAAGTATCACTAGCTTACTTCATATCTATCAAAGGATTTCAACAAGTTTATGTGTGGAATCGTGCTTTCAATTGATGGTATTTAAAAACTCCCTCATCGGAAGGATTTCCAGTGAGGGAGTTTGTTTTAGTTTAAGAAACGTTGTAAGAATTCTTTCGTTCGTTCTTCTTTTGGATTGGTAAAGATTTCTTTCGGATCACCTTGTTCAGCGATGACCCCCTTGTCCATAAAGATAACACGACTTGAGACGTCTCGTGCAAATTCCATTTCGTGGGTGACCACGATCATGGTTAAGCCTTCTTTGGCTAAGTCTTGCATAATTTTAAGAACTTCTCCGACCATTTCAGGGTCCAGAGCAGAGGTTGGCTCATCGAAGAGAATAGCATCCGGATCCATAGAGAGGGCCCGAGCGATAGCGACCCGTTGTTTTTGTCCTCCTGAAAGTTGTTTTGGACGAGCAGCCCAATAAGGTTCTCCCATACCAACTTTCTCTAAATTCGCTTTAGCAATCTTCTCAGCCGTTTCTCTGTCCCGTTTTAGGACAGTTGTCTGAGCGACAATGGTGTTTTCTAAGACATTTAAGTTTTCAAATAGGTTGAAGCTTTGGAAAACCATGCCCAATTTTTCCCGATAGTGGGTGAGATCATAGTCAGGATCAAGAACGTTTTGCCCCCGGTAGAGGATTTCTCCATCAGTCGGTGTTTCTAAGAGATTGATGGAGCGAAGGAAGGTAGATTTCCCACTACCAGAGCTCCCAATGATAGAGATCACTTCGCCCTTCTCAACAGAAAGAGAGATGTCCTTCAAAACTTCGTTTTGACCGTAGGATTTTTTTAAGTGTTTGATTTCAAGTATTTTTTCTGCCATTATTTCACCTCTTTGACTTGCATTTGATTGGCACCTGTTGTATAGGTATCAGAATCTAAGCGACGTTCGATGTAACGTAGGATACGGGTGATAGTGAAAGTCAGGATAAAGTAAATAACCGCAATAATCGTAAAGGTTGGGAAGTATTGGTAGTTTTGAGTTGCGACCGTATTTCCTGTAAAGTAAAGTTCGACCACGGAGATAACATTCAAGACAGATGTGTCCTTGATGTTGATGACAAATTCATTCCCTGTCGCTGGCAAGATATTCCGAACGACCTGAGGAAGGACGACCTTGCGCATGGTTTGTCCATGGGTCATTCCTAGAGCAGTCGCTGCTTCAAACTGACCAGTATCCACTGCCAAGATTCCTCCACGAACAATCTCACTCATATAAGCCCCTGTATTGATCGAAACAATAAAGATGGCGGCCCAGGTACGATCCAAGGAAATATTGAAGGCTTGGGCCGAACCGTAGAAAATAACCATGGATTGAACGATCATCGGAGTTCCACGGAAGATCTCAATGTAGACATTGAGGAACCAACCAAAGAATGATTGCAAGGCAGCGACGGCCTTGTTCTTAGACATAGGCGCAGTCCGGAAGACACCGATTAACAAACCGATAATCAACCCAGCGATGGTTCCCGTCATGGAGATGAGGAGAGTCATACCAGTTCCGCGTAAGAACTGTGGGCCATTATCTTTCAAAATCTTCATCATTTGGCTGAAGAAAGTCTGCTCATCATCGCTAGCATCGCTGGAAGCTGGTTGCTTCTTGATCATATCATCCATGAGTTTGACTTGGTCTTCTGATGAAATATTAGCTAGTGCCGCATTGACTTGGTCAAGTCTAGCGTCACCCTTCTTCATCCCGATAGCGATGGTCGCATCTTCTTCCCCAACTTCAAATCCTTTTTTGAATTGGATCATCTTAAATTTTGAATTAGCGGACTCAGCTGTCAAGGCTTCTGGACGCTCAGAAACATAGGCATCGATAACACCAGATTCTAAAGCTTGGCGCATTTGAGCAAAGTCTCCCATTGCAGTTTCTTGTTTTGCACCCTTGAGTTGGGAGATGAGCGAGTAGAGGTAGACCCCTTGTTGAGAGGTGACCTTGGCATCCTTAAAGTCATCTAAACTAGTGGCATTCGCATAGTTTCCATCTTTGCGAACTAGCATGACTGGCTCACTAGTATAGTAGCTATTAGAAAAGGCAACCTCTTTTTTGCGCTCAGCAGTAGGACTCATCCCGGCGATGATCATATCGATTTTCCCAGAAGTGAGGGCTGGAATTAGTCCGTTCCAAGATGTTTTTACGATCAGAGGTTTTTTACCTAGTCCCTCAGCAACTTTTTTGGCGATTTGAACATCGTACCCGTTGGCATATTGGTTGGTGCCATCAATCTTTACGGCTCCATTTGAATCATCTTCTTGAGTCCAGTTGAAAGGAGCATACGCAGCCTCCATTCCAATCCGGAGATACTCATCTGCTTTGACAATATGGCTCATTCCCAGACACAAAAGTAGTCCGGTAAAGAGAGCATAAATTGTTTTTTTCATGTAGTCTCCTCTTCCTTTATAAATAGTATCATCTTATTGTACAGGAAATTGGTCTACTTTTCAAACCTGATAACCTTTTCATGAAAAAATGCTATAATAAACCAAAGGAGTATAGGGGAAATGAAAAAAATTCTGTATGTTCTATTGGCAGTGATGGCCTGTCTATTTATAACAGGTTTTGTAAAAGCGGATGGTCCTTCCTATGAGGTTCAGTCTTATCGGGGGACTCTTACCTTGGAAACTTGGGATGATGCTACCTATGAGGAAGAATTGGTCTATCATTTTACAACTTCCTATAATGGTCAATATGTCACCTTAGGAAGTGCTGGTAAAATGCCTCAAGGTTTTGAAATAGTAATTCCTCCTTTGGTGGAAGTGGAAGGTAGAACCTTGTCGCAAGAACCAGAAGTTCATAATTTAGGCGATGGTTATCAGGTAAAGATTTATAACGGTGGAAGTGCAGGGGATACTGTCAAGATAAAGGTTACCTGGCGCTTAAAAAACCTGCTCTATGTTCACCAAGATATCCTATTATTGAACTGGAAACCAATCAGTGATGGGGATCAAGAGGTCAAAAAAGTAGAGTTACAGGTTATCCCGAAATTTGCTACAGCTGCCTCGAAATCGGAACTGAATATCCATACGGCTTATATGGGGGCTGAGGCAACTGTTCAGAAAGAAGAAGCAAACTATAAGGCTACTCTAGAGAATCTGAAACGAAAAGAAGGTGTTGAAATTTATGCTTACTGGCGGAAATCGGATGTAGCTTCCTTTGGGGAATCCTATCGCGATACAGGCTTGATGGAGGAGTCCAACTATCATCGGACGGAAGCAGGAATTGTTCAAAAACGGACCTGGATTCGCCTATTTATGAAGGTCCTACTCCCAATCCTTATTCTGTTCATCCTTCTTCTTGCTATTTATTATCGTCATCGATTCATGCAATCTGTGACTTCTACCAGAGTTTTCCCAAAAAATAGCCGCTTGTATGAGATTCCAAATGACGTTGCGCCTCTACTAATGGCCTCGATTGTATACTCTACAGAGCTAGATGAGATTTCTCCAACCAAAAAACATGCTCGGGGCGCCTTTAAATTTGATCAGTTGGTGCAAGCGACCTTACTTGATCTGATTGATCGAAAAAATATCATCTGTGAGCAATACGACACTCATACAGTTTTAACCATTCAAAATGAAGAAACATTGGATGAATTTGAGCGCGAGTTTCTTAGACTTGCTTTCGGTTCTCAAAAATATTGTAGAACAGATGACTTGTTTTCAGATTATGAAATTTCGGACTCTCTCTATAAATATGCCTCTGAGAAAGAGCAAGATGCCATTCGCAAGCGAGGAAAACAAGCGCAAGATCGGATTGATGTGGCGATTTCTCGTGTTGCTCAGGCAGTTCAACAAAAGATCCAAACTTTCTCCCTTCCTTCTTATTATCGTTTCTTAGAGGCAGGGGAGGAACGTGTAGGCCGTATGTGTCTCTTCTTTGGATGGGCTGCGTGGAGCATTGCTTTGGTAGCCGGTCTAATTGCTTATTTCATCTTGAATTGGCTCTCTATCTTTTGTGTGATCTATGTGTTGGTGATGTGGATTCTTCCGGCATCCTTCCAAGGGAAGTTCACCCTCTATGGACGGGATGGAGTCCCAACGGACCTCGGTGCAGAACAGCGCTATTACTGGGATAGCTTCCGTAATATGTTGCGGGATATCGCTCATTTGGAAGAAGCAGAAGTTCAATCGCTGGTTTTATGGAATCGCTTATTAGTCTATGCTACTCTATTTGGTTTTGCAGATCAAGTAAGTAAAGTGATGAAGCTTCGTCAAATCCACTTGGATAACCCAAGTCTGGATGCCTATGTCTACACTCCATTTCGTAGTAATCTGATCCATTCCAGCCATCTCTTATCTACTTATGGAACGACCGCGACAACTGCTAGTCATTTTACAGTATCTTCAAGCGGTAGTTCTGGTGGTGGCTTCTCTGGTGGCGGTGGTGGCGGTGGCTTCGGTGCTTTTTAGAGTCGCACAAGTGCTAGCTAGCCACAGTTGTGTGTATAATTTTATAGAAGAGGCTGGGACAAAAGTCCTAGCCTCTCAATTATTTTGGGATTGTTGAGCAAGACGCAGTGGTTGAGTGGGCTCTACTACGCTGATTTCATCAGCTTTTACAGCCCTACTCAACTGTGCGGAGGTGGGACGACGAAATCGAATTCTAACGAATTACCGATTTCTGTCCCACTCTCTTTTTTAGTCTATGCATCCTTGCAAGCACATCTGGTTCTATGACTAGAAATGTGTTATAATATAGCAAATGTAAGTTTAGGAGAAGAAGATGTTTATCATTGAAGTGATAAAAGCGATTCTTTTTGGAATCGTTGAAGGAGTCACCGAGTGGCTTCCAATCTCAAGTACAGGTCATTTGATTTTGATCCAAGACTTTATTCAGTTTAAGGATCAGAACCCTGCCTTTATGGAGATGTTTAATGTCGTTATTCAGCTTGGTGCTATTATGGCCGTCGTCGTGATTTACTTCGACAAGCTTTATCCATTTAAGCCTGGAAAATCGAAAAAAGAGGTGAGACGGACTTGGCAATTGTGGGCCAAGGTTGCTGTAGCGACCCTACCTTTGCTCTTTGTCTTTAAATTGGATGATTGGTTTGAAGCTCATTTTCATAACTCTTTTTCTGTAGCCATCATGCTGATCACCTATGGGTGGGCCTTTATTTACCTTGAAAAACGAGAGCAAGTAGAGCCAGAAGTGACGGAATTACACAAGTTGCCTTATAAGACTGCTCTCTATATTGGTTTGTTCCAAGTCTTGTCACTTTTCCCAGGGACCAGTCGGTCAGGTGCAACGATTGTAGGTGGTTTGGTCAATGGAGTTAGCCGCTCAGTTGTGACAGAATTTACCTTCTATCTGGGGATTCCTGCTATGTTTGGAGCTAGCCTATTAAAGGTCGCTAAGTTTGTCTTGGGAGGAAATGCTTTAAGCTTCAGCCAAGGAACGATCCTTTTGGTCGCTATGGCAGTTGCCTTCGGAGTCAGTATGGTAGCGATTCGCTTCTTGACAGATTATGTTAAAACTCATGACTTCACGGTTTTTGGAAAATATCGGATTGTTTTGGGAGCGATTTTGCTGGTCTATGCAGTAATTAAAATCTTTATCTAACGATGAGATAGGAGTGCTTCTTCTTTCTCTTCAAATGGCTATGTTTGAGGGGGGAGGAAGTGCTCTTTTGTTTAAGTTTTTTCATATCTGAGATGGGGGTCATGTTTTGAAAAATATGTCCCTTTTTAGTATAATAGAAAGACTAACAGTATGAGGTGCAGTCATGAAGATGAAGCAAATCAGTGATTCAACCATTAAAATCACGATTCAATTAGAGGATTTAGAGGAACGAGGCATGGAAATGGCTGATTTTTTGGTGCCTCAAGAAAAAACAGAAGAATTTTTCTATACCATCTTAGATGAATTGGAAATGCCAGAAAGCTTCTTAGACAGTGGCATGTTAAGTTTCCGAGTGACTCCTAAGCCGGATAAGCTCGATGTGTTTGTGACCAAATCAAAAATTGATCAGCATCTAAATTTTGAAGATTTTTCCGACTTGCCTGATATGGAAGAATTGTCGCAAATGTCTCCGGACGAATTTATCAAGACCTTGGAAAAAACCATCTCTGAAAAGAGTAAGGGAGACGGCGATGCTATCCGTCATTTAGAAGCTGAGGAACTGGCTGATGAGAATCAGCTTTCAGAAGAAGATACGCCGAATCATCCAGTAGATACACGGTATATTTATTATATCCTTCAGTTTTCTCAGTTAGAAGAAGTGATTCGGTTTACAAAAACAGTTCATTATGCGGTTGAGACTTCGGAACTTTATAAAATGGACGGGATTTACTATTTAACCGTCTTGATTGATTTGGAAGGGTGCCCGCAAGATTATCCAGGTTGGCTCTTGGCAACCATGCGTGAACATGCAGAAGACACAGATACTACTAGAGCTGTCCTCCAGGAACATGGTCATCTCTTGCTCGTCTCAGATGCTATTCACGAACTTCAAAAGGTTAATTTGGTATGATTACTTTTCCATTACAATTTATCCTGGTCCTGATTGCAACTTTTTTGATCAGTTTGATTCTAACTCCCTTTGTGAGGTTATTGGCCTTTAAAATAGATGCCGTAGACTATCCAAATGCGCGTCGGATCAATAAAAAACCAATGCCCAGCGCTGGTGGTTTAGCCATTCTTCTTGCTTTCACCATTGCAACCGTGGTATTGCTACCGATGATTACCAAAGGCTATGTAGCTAAGACATCTTATCTGACCTATACTTTACCAGTTGTCGTTGGAGGATGGATTATAGGTTTGACTGGTTTAATCGATGATATAAAAGAATTATCGCCGCGGTTAAAGATGCTGGGGATTTTCCTAGGGGCTAGTGTGATCTGGTTCTTTACAGATTTTCGCTTAAATGATTTCAAGATCCCTTTTGGAGGGCCGTTTCTTCATTTTGACCCCTGGTTGTCCTATATTCTAACAGTCATTTGGATCATTTCGATTACCAATGCAGTCAATTTGATTGATGGTTTGGATGGCCTGGTCAGCGGGGTTTCGATTATTTCCTTGGTGACGATGGGGATTGTTTCTCATTTCTTTCTCCCAGTGCCCAATCTCTTTCTGACTATGACGATTTTTGTCTTAGTCATGGCCATTGCTGGTTTCTTCCCCTTTAATTATCATCCAGCGATTCTTTATTTAGGGGATACAGGAGCCCTCTTCATTGGATTTATGATCGCTGTTTTGTCCTTGCAAGGTCTTAAGAATGCGACGGCAGTTGCGGTTGTTACGCCGATGATAATCTTGGGAGTTCCCATTACGGATACCTTTTTAGCGATTGTTCGTCGGACTCTCTCTGGTCAGAAGTTCTATGCCCCAGACCGGAATCACTTGCACCATCGCCTACTTTCTTTGGGCTTAACGCATCGTGGAACTGTCTTGGTTATCTATGGAATTTCGATGATTTTTGCTATGATTTCTCTTCTATTGAATATTTCGACTCGTATTGGTGGCGTTCTGCTTGTCATCGGTTTGGTATTAGGAGTTGAATTATTAGCAGAATTGATTGGAGTCCTAGGTCCGAACCATAGTCCGCTCCTCAATTGCTTACGCTATATCGGAAATTCTGCCTATCGAGAGGAAGTTCGACAAAATAGAAAAAACAAAACTAAATAAGAACGATTCTAAACACCAGAAAAGCCTTTTAGGCTTTTTTTTGTTATACTAGATAAGACAAAACTCTATAGCAGAAAGGAATACAAATGTCAGTATTAGAGATTAAAGATCTTCATGTAGAAATTGAAGGCAAGGAAATTTTAAAAGGCGTGAACTTGACCCTTAAAACAGGGGAAATTGCAGCCATCATGGGACCTAACGGGACAGGGAAATCAACCCTATCTGCAGCGATCATGGGGAATCCAAACTATGAAGTGACCAAGGGTGAAATTCTATTTGATGGAGTGAATATCCTTGAATTGGAAGTGGATGAACGTGCTCGCATGGGCCTTTTCTTGGCTATGCAATACCCATCAGAAATTCCAGGAATTACCAATGCTGAATTCCTTCGTGCAGCCATGAATGCAGGCAAAGAAGAGGATGAAAAAATTTCTGTTCGTGATTTTATCACAAAATTGGACCAGAAAATGGAACTCCTCAATATGAAGGAAGAAATGGCAGAACGCTATTTGAACGAAGGTTTCTCAGGTGGTGAGAAGAAACGCAATGAGATTCTACAATTGTTGATGTTGGAACCGAAGTTTGCCCTTCTTGATGAGATTGACTCCGGTTTGGATATTGATGCCCTTAAAGTAGTTTCAAAAGGGGTCAATGAAATGCGTGGCGAAGGTTTTGGTGCCATGATTATTACCCACTACCAACGTCTTTTAAACTACATTACTCCTGATGTGGTTCACGTGATGATGGAAGGTCGTGTCGTCCTTTCAGGTGGTCCTGAACTTGCTGTGCGTTTGGAGCGTGAAGGATACGCGAAATTAGCAGAAGAGTTAGGTTACGACTACAAAGAAGAACTCTAATCTTGTGTCCAAAACTGAACAGGATCTTTGAGGAGGAGTAAATGACCAAAGAAAATATCAAACTTTTTTCAGAAATGCATGCAGAGCCCCAATGGTTGCAGGACTTGCGCCAGAAGGCTTTTGATAAAATTGATGATTTAGAACTACCCGTGATTGAACGCGTGAAATTTCATCGTTGGAATCTTGGCGATGGAACGATCACTGAAAGTGAGCCCCTTACTGCTGTGCCAGACTTCACTGCGATTGACAATCAATTAAAATTGGTTCAGCATGGAACTCATACAGTATTTGAACAGATTCCAGTTGACTTGGCCAACCAGGGAGTCATCTTTACAGACTTCCACTCAGCTCTGGAAGTAATTCCAGAGGTCGTAGAAGAATTTTTTATGTCATCCGTTAAATATGATGATGACAAGTTGGCAGCCTACCACACAGCTTATTTCAATAGTGGAGCTGTTCTTTATATTCCAGATCATGTAGAAATCGCGGAGCCAATCGAGGGTGTCTTCTACCAGGATAGTGATAGCGATGTGCCATTTAACAAGCACATCTTGATTATCGCTGGTAAGAACAGTAAGGTTAGCTACCTTGAGCGTCTGGAGTCACGTGGTGAGGGTAGTGCTAAAGCAACTGCCAATATCACAGTAGAAGTCATTGCACGTTCAGGTGCGCAAGTGAAGTTTGCTGCGATTGATCGTCTTGGTGAAAATGTCACTGCCTACATTAGCCGCCGTGGGAAACTAGGCAAGGATGCTAGCATTGACTGGGCAATCGGTGTCATGAACGAAGGAAATATCGTTGCTGACTTTGATAGTGACTTGATAGGAAACGGCAGCCATGCAGACCTGAAGGTCGTAGCCCTATCTAGTGGTCGTCAGGTACAAGGGATTGATACCCGTGTAACCAACTATGGTTGCAATTCGGTAGGGAACATTCTCCAACATGGTGTTATTCTTGAAAAGGCAACCTTGACCTTCAACGGGATTGGCCACATTATCAAGGGAGCAAAAGGGGCAGATGCCCAACAAGAAAGCCGTGTGTTAATGCTTTCTGACCAAGCTCGTTCCGATGCTAACCCAATTCTTTTGATCGATGAAAATGATGTGACTGCAGGTCACGCGGCTTCTATCGGTCAGGTAGATCCAGAAGACATGTACTACCTCATGAGCCGTGGCTTGGATCAGGCAACTGCAGAACGCCTAGTGGTTCGTGGTTTCCTTGGATCAGTGATTGTGGAGATTCCAGTCCAAGAAGTTCGTGAAGAAATGATCCAAACCATTGAAGATAAATTATTGAAGAGATAAACATGATAGATGTCGAAAAGATTCGGAAAGATTTCCCGATTTTAGATCAAATAGTGAATGATGAGCCACTTGTCTATTTAGATAATGCAGCGACGACACAAAAACCAAAAGCTGTCTTAGAGGCGGTGAATCGCTATTACCAAGAGGATAACGCCAATGTTCACCGCGGGGTTCATACCTTGGCGGAACGGGCGACCGCGTCCTATGAAGCAGCAAGAGAAACGGTCCGTCGTTTTATAAACGCTTCCTCGACCAAAGAGGTCTTGTTTACGAGAGGGACCACGACAGGCTTGAACTGGATTGGGCGGTTTGCAGAGGAAATCCTCGAAGAGGGGGATGAGGTCCTCATCTCTATTATGGAACACCATTCCAACATCCTTCCTTGGCAGGAAGCTTGTCGGAAGACAGGGGCGAAGTTGGTCTATGCCTACTTGAAAGACGGTGGTCTGGATTTAGAGGATTTCCGAGAAAAATTGACAGATCGAACCAAGTTTGTTTCCATTACCCATGCTTCTAACGTTCTCGGGGTGATCAATCCTATCCAGGAACTCGCTCAATTAGCCCATGAAAAAGGTGCTATTATGGTAGTGGATGGGGCCCAATCAGTCCCCCATATGAAAATTGATGTTCAAAAACTAGATGCAGACTTCTTTGTCTTTTCCGGACATAAAATGGCTGGACCGACAGGAATTGGAGTCTTGTATGGAAAAGAGCACTATCTCAACCAAATGTCACCTGTTGAATTTGGTGGGGAAATGATTGACTTTGTCTATGAACAATCCGCAACTTGGAAGGAACTCCCTTGGAAATTCGAAGCAGGGACTCCAAATATGGCTGGCGCTATTGGTTTAGCTGCGGCGATTGATTATTTAGAGGCTATTGGCATGGATGCCATTGAGCATCACGAGCAAGACTTGATTGCCTACGTCTTTCCCAAACTTCAAGCAATTGAAGGCTTGAAAATCTATGGCTCCCAAGATTTAGCGAAACGCTCTGGGGTGATTTCCTTCAACTTAGGGGATCTGCATCCTCATGATCTTGCGACTGCCCTGGATTATGAAGGGGTTGCCGTTCGGGCAGGCCACCATTGTGCTCAACCTTTGATCCAGTATTTGGAGGTTCCAGCGACTGCTCGGGCTAGCTTTTATCTCTACAATACAAAGGAAGACTGTGATAAGCTTGTAGAAGCGCTGATAAAAACAAAGGAGTTTTTCAATGGCACTTTCTAAATTAGATAGCCTCTATATGGCTGTAGTAGCTGACCATTCAAAAAATCCCCATCACCATGGAAAGGTTGAAGGGATTGAACAAATCAACTTAAACAATCCAACTTGTGGCGATGTGATTAGTTTGTCTGTTCAGTTTGATGATGAAGGAGTAATCAAGGACATTGCCTTTGTCAACTCAGGTTGTACGATTTCGACGGCTTCTGCTAGTATGATGACGGACGTTGTCCTAGGAAAATCCAAAGAAGAAGTGCTAGAGTTGGCGACTATTTTTTCAGAAATGGTCCAAGGCAAAGAAGATACCTGTCAAGACCAGTTGGGAGATGCAGCCTTTTTAGCTGGGGTTGCTAAATTTCCACAACGGATCAAGTGCTCGACCCTGGCTTGGAATGCTCTCAAGAAAGCAATCGATGCTCAAGCCTAATGATAAATAAAAGTGATGAAGATTCAAGTCTGTTTTTTAACCGAGCTTCTGGTGAGAAGTGCTATCAACATTCGGCTGCTGATGATCCAGATTAGAAAAAGTAATCACATGTAAAGAGCGCTAAAAAGAAAATGAAAGGAAAGATATGACAGAAGAAAGAGTAGAACCAAAACCAATTGATCTTGGTGAATATAAATTTGGCTTTCACGATGATGTAGACCCAATCTTGTCAACAGGAAAAGGGTTGAATGAATCGGTTATTCGCGAGTTGTCTGCTGCGAAAAATGAGCCGGAATGGATGCTGGAGTTCCGTTTGAAGTCTTATGAAGCATTTAAAAAAATGCCGATGCAAACTTGGGGAGCAGACTTGTCAGATATTGATTTTGATGATTTGATTTATTATCAAAAACCATCTGATAAACCTGCACGTAGCTGGGATGAAGTGCCTGAAAAAATTAAGGAAACATTTGAACGGATTGGTATTCCAGAAGCAGAGCGTGCTTACCTGGCCGGAGCAGCTGCTCAGTATGAGTCTGAAGTAGTTTACCATAACATGAAGGAAGAATTCCAAAAGCTCGGAATCATTTTTACCGATACAGATTCGGCTTTGAAGGAATATCCAGACTTGTTTAAGCAATACTTTGCTAAGTTGGTACCTCCAACGGATAATAAGTTGGCAGCCCTCAACTCAGCTGTTTGGTCAGGTGGAACCTTTATCTATGTGCCGAAGGGTGTTAAGGTCGATGTTCCTTTGCAGACCTACTTCCGGATCAACAATGAAAATACAGGTCAGTTTGAGAGAACTTTGATTATTGTTGACGAAGGCGCTAGCGTCCACTATGTAGAAGGATGTACAGCACCGACTTATTCAAGCAATAGCCTGCACGCAGCCATTGTCGAAATTTTTGCCTTGGATGGCGCTTATATGCGTTACACGACCATCCAAAATTGGTCCGACAATGTCTATAACTTGGTAACCAAACGGGCCAAAGCAACCAAAGATGCGACAGTTGAATGGATCGATGGAAACCTCGGAGCTAAAACGACCATGAAATACCCGTCTGTTTATCTGGATGGAGAAGGCGCGCGTGGGACTATGCTTTCTATCGCCTTTGCAAATGCGGGGCAACACCAAGATACAGGTGCTAAAATGATCCATAATGCTCCACATACCAGCTCTTCAATCGTCTCAAAATCCATCGCGAAAGGTGGAGGGAAGGTTGACTACCGTGGACAAGTGACCTTTAATAAAGATTCAGCGAAATCTGTCAGTCACATTGAGTGTGATACCATTATCATGGATGACTTATCTGCATCAGATACCATTCCATTTAATGAAATTCATAACTCGCAAGTTGCTTTGGAGCACGAAGCTAAGGTTTCTAAGATTTCTGAAGAGCAACTCTATTACCTCATGAGCCGTGGTTTATCAGAATCAGAAGCGACTGAAATGATCGTCATGGGATTTGTAGAGCCCTTCACTAAAGAACTTCCAATGGAATATGCAGTTGAGCTGAACCGATTGATTAGCTACGAAATGGAAGGATCTGTCGGTTAAGGAGATAAAAGGAGAAGCCAATGGGATTCCTAAAAAAATTATTTGGTAATGTCGAAAAAGCGAATAAGGGCGAAATTCCTGCAGAAGAAATTATTCCGCCATTTACAAACGATTTAGCTGAAGAAGCAGATGACTATTGGAGACAGATGGAACAAAATCTCTTGATCAATGCTGTGAAGGCTGTTGGCGGTCCTGATAAAGCGGATCGTGCCTTTATGCTAGTGAATTTTAAGCCGGGTCAAGAAACATTTGATTTGTATTATCAAATCGATGGGAAATTAATTTCTTGGCAAGAATTGGATCCAGAACTTGTAGAAAAAATCCGCCTTCAACTCTTGCCTCAAGCCCCAGCTGTATCCCATGCAGTCAATGAAAATTACGAAGCTGCCAATGTTCCTATGATTAGTTATGCCATGCTTCAATTAGAAACGGCGACCATGGCTTGGTTTGGTCGGAAGCTAACAACAGCTACACCTGAAGCTAGCTTATCTTTTGAAGAATTGGTAGCAGGTTGGCGTGCGGTGATTGAACAAGAAATCCCGACTCATCCAATAGACAGCGACACTGCTTTTCCTTATTTCGAAGTTCGATAGAAGTTCTGTTGACGGAATTGAATAAACAAAAAAAGAGGGTGACCTCTTTTTTTGTTTATGAGCAGTTATAGTTTTTCGTTGACGTAACGAACAAATTGATTCCACCACACTTTTAAGAAGAAACTTTTTTGGATATTTTCTCCGCTCACCATTTCCATACTAGGGGCTTTACCTTCGATATACCCTCGACCGATGGGTTCTGGATCAGTGTAGGTAAGGGTTCCGAGAGAAGTACCTTTCTTTATAGGAGCGCTAAATGAAGCTTGGCTACTTTTAAAGGTGATTTTAGCTTCTGCTTGGCTTCCTTGTCGTTCAATCACAATGAAGTCATCCTTGGCGACAGCGGTGGCACTTGTTTTTTTACCATCAAGGACTGTTGATTTACTGTTGTTGTAGGCTTCGCCTTTGCTGACAATCAGACTTGCAATAAAGTTTTGACTCACATAATTCATAAGGTTGGCTGTTGCAACAAATCGTGCGTAGGGATCTCCATCGATTGCCTCAACACCAATGACAACAGTGATCATGCGAATACCATTTTGATTGGTAGAAGCAACAAATGAAATCCCCCCTTTATCGGAATTTCCGGTTTTTAGGCCATCCACTCCTGCTCGATAGTTGGGCATGTTTTCCAACATATAGTTGCTGCTCTCCAATTGAATTCCAGCAAATTCTGCATGGGAAAGGGAGGTGATTTTTGTAACTTCAGGATAGTCTTCCAGAAGATGTTTTGCGATGACTGCTACATCATAAGCACTCAGCTTGTTTTCTGTATCTTTCTTTTTGTTTTCCTCATCCTCATCCCCATCAATGATAGATTGGTTCAAACCACTAGCATTCACAATCGTCGCATCTGTAATCCCCCAATCTTTGAGCTTCGCTTTCATGAGCAGGACGAATTGTTCTTCGTTACCAGCTACTTTTTCAGCTAAGGCAATGGCAGCGCTATTGGCGTTTGATACGAGGAGAGCAGTGAGCAGGTCCTTAACCTTGTATTTACGAGCTTCCATGGGGACATTGCTGATTCCTTCAACAGCGGTCAGTTGGTAGGCTTTGTCCGAAATATCTACGTCATCATTTAAAGAGATTTTTCCTTGCTGAATGGCTTCGTAAACGAGATAAGTGGTCAAAAGGTTGCTGATTCCGCCAACCTCTTTTTTCTCATCACTATTTTTTTCGTAGAGTATTTTACCTGTTGTCCCATCAATCGCAATAGCATGCTGGGCTCCAAGGTCTAGGTCCTCCGCTCTTACAGGAGAAGTACTGAGAAGGGTAAGAATTATACAAAGAAGTAAAGTGATTATTTTTTTCACGTTTGAATCCTCGATTGTTTTTTGTCTCTACTATTGTATCATAAAAGAAGGCAACTGCTTTAATCCTATTTTCACCTTCACTTAATTTAAAACTCTATAAGTAAATTGTAAAGATAGTTGGTAAAATGGAAGAAATAGTGTATAATGGTAGAAAACCTAACATAAGGAGATAGTGATGAAAGTAAATAAACGGTTTGTACTGGCCGGTGTTTCTCTAGCCAGCGCTCTTCTATTAACAGCATGCGGTGGTGGAAGCAGCAATCAATCTACTTATTCTTATATTTATTCAACGGATCCAAATACTTTGGACTACATTGCATCGACTCGTACAACGACGTCTGATATTACAAGTAACCTTGTTGATGGTTTGTTAGAAAATGATAAATATGGAAATTTAATCCCAAGTTTGGCAGAAGACTGGACAGTTTCAGAAGATGGCTTGGTCTATACCTATAAACTTCGAAAAGATGCTAAATGGTACACCAGTGAAGGGGAAGAATACGGTGCTGTAACAGCTCACGATTTTGTGACAGGAATCAAACATGCTGTGGAATCAAAATCAGAAGGTCTCTTCTTAATCCAAAACTCCATTAAAGGTTTGGATGCCTATGCCAAGGGTGAAACAACAGATTTTAAGACAGTTGGCGTGAAAGCTCTAGATGATTACACCGTTCAATATACCTTGGAACGCCCAGAAAGCTTTTGGAATTCTAAGACGACATCAGGCGTCCTTTTCCCAGTTAACGCAGCGTTCTTAGAATCTCAAGGAAAAGACTTTGGTTCTTTAAAACCAAGTAGTATTCTCTATAACGGTCCCTATTATTTAAAGAATTTAACTTCAAAATCTCAAATTGAACTTGTAAAAAATAAAGAATACTATGATGAAAAGAATGTTCATATTGATAATGTGAAGTTGACTTACAATGATGGATCAGATCCAGAATCAGTCATCAAGAAATTTGAGAATGGACAATATTCATTTGCGACGGTAATGCCAAATAGCTCCACTTATAAGAGTGTGAAAAAGAAATTTGGTGATAATATTGTTTATGGTGTTCAATATGGTACATCTTACTATCTAGGCTTCAACATCGATCGTCAGAAGTATAACCATACAGCCAAAACGACAGATGCTCAAAAATCGTCTACAAAACAAGCGATTTTAAATAAGGATTTCCGTCAAGCTGTCAACTTTGCCTTTGACCGTGAAGCCTATGCTGCACAAACATCTGGCGCAGATGCAGCGACCAAGATTCTTCGAAACACCTTGGTTCCACCGACTTTTGTTCAAGTAAATGGCGAAGAGTTCGGTAAGGTTGTCGAGAAACAATTGGTGACCTATGGGGATGAGTGGAAAGACGTAAATCTAGATGATGCCCAAACCACCCTCTACAATCAAGAAAAAGCCAAGGCTGAATTTGCAAAAGCTAAAGAACAACTGCAAAAAGAAGGGGTACAATTCCCAATTCATTTGGATTACGTTGTCAGTCAGACAGATAACAGCCAGGTACAACAAGCTAGCTCCTTCAAACAATCCGTAGAAGCTGTTCTTGGTGCAGACAATGTTGTCGTAGATATTCAGAAATTATCTGATGATGACTTTAACAATATTACCTACTTTACAGACACTGCTGCTGAGAAAGATTATGACCTTGCAGGCGGAGGATGGGTTCCAGACTACCAAGATCCATCTACTTATTTAGAGAGTTTAAGTCCTGTTAACGGTTCTGTTTTCTACTATCTAGGTGTGGATGCAGGTTCAAACAGCCCTGCTATTACAGCAGTTGACTTTGGGAAGTATGCAGAGCTCTTAAAAGATGCCAATGCAGAAGTGAGTGACCAAGCTGTACGGTATGAGAAATACGCAGCCGCTCAAGCATGGCTAACCGATAGTTCTTTGATCTTGCCAACTGTTTCAAATGGTGGAACGCCAATGTTGCAACGGACTGTCCCATATAGTCGTGCTGCTTCATGGGTTGGAACAAAAGGTACAGGAACCAACTATAAATATCTTGAACTTTCAGAAGAAGTCATCAAGACAAAGGATTACGATGCAAGTAAAGAAAAATGGTTGAAAGAAAAGGCTGAATCCAATAAAAAAGCCCAAGAAGAATTAAAGAACCACATCGAATCGAAATAGCTGGGATAGTAAGAACGCATAAGTTTAAGTAGGGGAAGGAGCCACTAAAAAGGATTGATTTTTTAGACAGTCCTCCGCTTAGTGGCTCCTTTCACTTGCCAAATATTCAGAAAATTTAGTTTACTTTTTGTCTCACTTATGCTATAATTCTATCTAAATTCAATAAAATGGAGACTCAAAATGAAAAAAAGTAAAGTTTTTGCATTTGCCGGAGTAACATTGCTCGCAGCAACTTTCCTTGCAGCATGTTCTGGCTCAAAAGATAGCAAGTCTGCATCAAAAAAAGATACAACATATGGCTATGTTTATACAGATGATCCAACAACTTTGGATTACACTGTATCTTCAAAAGCTTCCGTACACGATATTACAACAAACGGTGTAGATGGTTTGTTGGAGAACGACAAGTACGGAAACCTTGTACCATCTATTGCTGAAGATTGGTCTGTTTCAAAAGACGGTTTGACCTATACTTATAAAATCCGTAAGGGTGTTAAATGGTATGATGCTGACGGTGAAGAGCATGGTGAAGTAACAGCTCATGACTTTGTTACTGGATTGAAGCATGCGGCAGATAAAAAATCAGAATCTCTTCCATTGGTAAAAGACTCAATCAAAGGATTGAAAGACTACTCAGAAGGAAAAATTTCAGACTTCTCTGAGGTTGGGGTCAAAGCAGTAGATGATTATACACTTGAGTATACTTTGAACCAACCAGAAACTTTCTGGAATTCAAAAACAACTAATGGTGTTCTTTTCCCAATTAGTACAGATTTCTTGAAGAGCAAGGGTGATGAATTTGGTCAGCCAGGTAATGTCAAATCAATCTTGTTCAATGGTCCATTCCTTTTGAAATCAATCACTTCTAAATCAGAAATCACTTTTGAAAAGAACGAAGATTACTGGGATAAAGACAACGTTCATATCGACAAGATTAAATTGTCTTATTATGATGGATCAGATCAAGATTCCTTGGCGCGCGGTTTTAGTGATGGTTCATATACCAAGGCGCGTCTATACCCTGCTAGCTCTAACTTTGCATCTGTTGAAGAAAAATACAAAGATAATATCTACAACACACAGCCTGGTTCTGGTGTAGCAGTTTTAGGTTTCAACATTGACCGTCAAGCCTACAACCATACTTCTAAGACGTCAGATGATCAGAAATCTTCTACTAAGAAAGCGATCTTAAACAAGAATTTCCGTCAAGCGATCACATTTGCCTTGAACCGTGAGAATTATTCAGCGCAAGTCAATGGTAAAGACTATGCTAAGGCTGCTATTCGGAATATGTACACCGCACCTGCCTTTGTTCAAGTAAATGGTAAAGAATTTGGTGATGTAGTAGCAGACAAGTTGCAAACTTATGGAGATCAATGGAGCGGTGTGAATCTTGCAGACGGTCAAAACGGACTCTATAGCAAGGAAAAAGCAAAAGCTCAGTTTGAAAAAGCAAAAGCTGAACTCCAAAAAGATGGTGTTCAATTCCCAATCCACTTGGATGTTCCGGTTGCACAAAACTCAACAAACTTTGTGTCACGGATGCAATCCTTCAAACAATCAGTTGAAGAAACACTTGGTACAGAAAACGTTGTTGTGGACCTTCAAATGATGGACCAAGATGAAGTCTTGAACATTACATTGAACGTACCATCAGCTGCAGAAACTGACTGGGATCTTCAAGGGCTTGTAGGATGGAACCCAGACTACGATGACCCATCTACTTACCTTGATACCTTGCAACCATCTTCACCAGACCAAACTAAGACTTACCTTGGATTTGCTGGTGGTGTCGATAATGCCTCTGCTAAGGCTGTTGGCTTAGATGAATATGCGAAATTGCTTGATGATGCAGAAAAAGAAACCCTAGACGTAGTAACACGTTACGACAAATTTGCAGCAGCGCAAGCTTGGTTAACAGATAGCGCATTAGTGATTCCAACTATGACAAGCTCTGGTGCAGCTACAGTTGTTTCAAAAGTGGTTCCATTCTCTGAACCTTCCTCACAAACAGGTAACAAAGGATCAACTTATTTCAAATATGTTGAAGTTCAAGATGAACCTGTCACTAAAAAACAATATGATCAAGCACGTGAAAAATGGTTGAAAGAAAAAGCTGATTCAAATAAAAAAGCTCAGCAAGAACTAGAAAAACACGTTAAATAATCACCTTCATCAGAACTTTCTCTAATAGGGGAGAAAGTTCTTTTGAACATTAAAGGAACGGAATATGAAAAAATATATATTTATGCGTATTTTACGTTCGTTAGTGTCGATCTTTTTAGTTACGACATTGACGTATACAATTATTTATACGCTAACCCCAAGAAATTTAATTTTCAAAAACGACCCTAACTACAATAAGATTGCAAAGACTAAGGATTCTAAAATCAATTATGAAAACACAGTCTATGATCGTATGGGGTATATAGAATATCTTGATTCAAAAGCTTTGAAAGAAAAAGCAAGCAAGGAAGACTCATCAGTAACTGTAGAGCCTACTAAAGAAAATGAAAAGATCTACAAAAAGTACATTTCTAATCTTGGAAATGGCTGGGTATTGAAACGTTTCCCTGAAAACAAAGGCTTTTACGCAACTCGTGAAGTCCCTGTCTTTGAACGTGTTATTGGATTCTACGGCAATCTGATTCAGATTGATCATCCAAATGTCATCAAAGATGCTTCAAATCCAAAACTTGAACGCTATATTCGCATTGAAAATGACCCAGCTATTGGTTGGTCAGTAGTTGGTTCGGGGACTAAACATAAATATCTTTTGTATTTCAATGGTCAATTCCCGTTCATTCATCAAAATTTTGTATCGTTAAACTTGGGTGAATCTTATCCAACTTATTCAAATACGCCGGTTCTTCAGGTTATTACACAAGGACAAGGTACTACTAAAAAGAGTGAAGTAAACTTCCCAACAGGGAAAAAAGAATCTTCTATCGATATCTACTCACGTACTTACAAATCACCAAGCAAGGCAGATGCTCAAGATATTGCCCGCTTTGGTGAAGGAGATGCTTATACAGCAACTTTGAGTAACTATGAAAATCCATCCATGATTGTGAGCTCTTCTATTATCGGCTTGATCGGGATTGCAATTGCTTACTTGATCGCAATTCCTTTGGGATCATACATGGCCTTGTTGAAGAACACATGGTTTGATAGTGCCTCAACAGCTGTCTTGACATTGATGATGGCTCTTCCAACGATTGCCTTGGTCTACATCGTCCGCTTGGTTGGTTCAACAATCGGTCTTCCAGACTCTTTCCCAGTCTTAGGAGCTCAGGACTGGAGATCGTACGTTCTTCCTTCTGTCATCCTGGGACTATTGACCGCTCCAGGTTTAGCTGTTTGGATTCGTCGTTATATGATTGACTTGCACTCACAAGACTTTGTCCGTTTTGCACGTGCTAAAGGACTTTCTGAAAAAGAAATTTCACGCAAGCATATTTTCAAGAATGCCATGGTTCCAATCGTTACAGGTATTCCTGTTCAGTTGGTCTTGGTTATCTCAGGAGCTACCTTGACAGAAACTGTCTTTGCCTTCCCTGGTATGGGTAAAATGTTGATTGATTCCATCAAAGCATCGAATAATACCATGGTGGTGGGTCTTGTCTTCATCTTCACCGTTCTTGCTGTATTTGGAGCGATGGCCGGTGATATTCTCATGGTTATGGTAGACCCTCGTATCAAATTGACAACTAAGAAAGGAGGCAAATAATGTCTACAATCGATAAAAAGAAATTCCAATTTGTTGAACGTGACGACTTTGCCTCTGAAACAATTGATGCGCCGTCGTACTCCTACTGGAAATCAGTATTTCGCCAATTTTTTAAAAAGAAATCAACCATTTTCATGTTAGCAGTCTTGGTGGGAATTCTCTTGATGAGTTTTGTGTATCCAATGTTTTCAAACTTTGATTACAATGATGTAAGTAAAGTAAATGATTTCACTGCTCGTTTGAATCCTCCAAGTGCCAAAGCTTTCTTTGGTACAGATAACAATGGTAAATCGTTGTTTGATGGAGTTTGGTTTGGTGCCCGCAATTCGATTATCATCTCTTTTATTGCTACCTTGATCAACGTTGTAATCGGTGTAGTGATTGGTGGGATTTGGGGTGTGTCAAAATCAATCGACCGCTTCATGATGGAAGTTTATAACGTTATTTCAAACGTTCCATTCATGTTGATTGTTATTGTCTTGACTTACTCAATCGGAGCTGGTTTCTGGAACTTAATTTTGGCGATGACGGTAACAGGATGGATTGGGATTGCTTATTCTATCCGTGTCCAAATTATGCGTTACCGTGATTTAGAGTACAACTTGGCAAGCCGTACTTTGGGGACTCCAACTCTAAAAATCGTGACAAAAAACATTTTACCGCAATTGGTATCTGTTATTGTGACGACAACAACTCAATTGTTGCCAGCCTTTATTTCAACTGAGGCCTTCCTTTCCTTCTTTGGATTGGGATTGCCAATTACAGTTCCAAGTTTAGGTCGTCTGATTTCAGACTACTCACAAAACGTAACAACCAATGCGTATCTTTTCTGGATTCCATTGACAGTCTTAGTCTTGGTATCCTTGTCATTCTATATCGTTGGACAAAACCTTGCAGATGCCAGCGATCCACGTACACATAGATAGGAGGAGTAGGTATGACAAATGATAAAAATGTAATCTTATCTGCTCGCGATATCGTAGTAGAATTTGATGTTCGGGATCGTGTCTTAACAGCCATTCGCAATGTGTCCTTAGACCTTGTTGAAGGTGAAGTTATGGCACTTGTTGGTGAATCAGGTTCTGGTAAATCTGTTCTCACAAAAACCTTCACAGGAATGTTAGAAGACAACGGACGAATTGCCAATGGTAACATTAATTATCGTGGGCAAGAATTAACAGAACTCAAATCAAACAAAGACTGGGAAGATATCCGCGGTGCAAAAATTGCAACCATCTTCCAAGATCCAATGACCAGTTTGGATCCGATTAATACAATCGGATCCCAAATTACGGAAGTTATTATTAAACACCAAGGCAAAAGTGCCAAAGAAGCCAGAGAAATGGCCATTGATTATATGGAAAAGGTGGGAATCCCAGAAGCGGAACGTCGCTTTGATGAATATCCTTTCCAATATTCAGGCGGGATGCGCCAACGGATCGTTATTGCTATTGCGCTTGCTTGTCGCCCAGATATCTTGATCTGTGACGAGCCGACAACGGCCCTTGACGTAACCATCCAAGCCCAGATCATTGACTTGTTGAAATCATTGCAAAAAGAATATAACTTTACAACAATCTTTATTACCCACGACTTAGGTGTGGTCGCAAGTATTGCAGATAAGGTTGCCGTAATGTATGCTGGTGAAATTGTAGAATTTGGTAAAGTAGAAGAAATCTTCTACGATCCAAGACATCCTTATACATGGAGTCTCCTTTCAAGTTTGCCACAATTGTCTACCTCTAAAGGTGATTTATATTCTATCCCAGGGACTCCTCCATCATTGTATTCACCAGTAAAAGGGGATGCCTTTGCTTTGCGTTCAGACTATGCAATGCAAATTGATTTCGAGGAACATCCACCAGTCTTCAATGTTTCAGATACACATTGGGCTAAAACATGGCTCTTACATGAAGATGCACCAAAAGTCAATAAACCAGAAATTATTGATAATCTTCATGAAAAGATTAGTGCGAAAATGGGATTCACTACAATCAAGGACTAGGAGAAGGAAATGACAGAAAAATTAATAGAAGTTAAAGATCTAGAAATTTCCTTCGGTGAAGGAAGTAAAAAATTTGTAGCTGTAAAGAATGCAAATTTCTTCATCAACAAAGGAGAAACATTTTCTCTTGTTGGTGAGTCTGGTAGTGGGAAGACGACAATTGGTCGTGCAATCATTGGGTTGAATGACACTAGTGCAGGCGATATTCTATATGATGGTAAAAAAATCAATGGGAAGCAATCGCGCAAGGATGAAAATGAATTAATACGTAAAATTCAAATGATCTTCCAAGACCCGGCAGCAAGTTTGAATGAGCGTGCAACTGTCGACTACATTATTTCAGAAGGTTTGTACAATTATCACCTATTCGACAATGAAGAAGACCGAGTACGTAAAGTAAAAGAGATTATGCATGAAGTGGGCCTTCTAGCAGAGCATTTGACTCGTTATCCCCATGAATTCTCTGGTGGACAACGCCAGCGGATTGGGATCGCTCGTGCCTTGGTAATGGAACCAGAATTTGTTATCGCAGACGAGCCTATTTCAGCCCTTGACGTATCCGTACGTGCGCAAGTTTTAAATCTCCTTAAGAAATTCCAAAAAGAGTTGGGATTGACCTATCTCTTTATCGCACACGATCTTTCAGTCGTTCGATTTATCTCTGATCGTATTGCGGTTATTTACAAAGGAGTTATTGTAGAAGTAGCTGAAACGGAAGAGTTGTTCAACAATCCAATTCATCCTTATACACAATCTCTCCTGTCTGCAGTTCCTATTCCAGACCCAATTCTAGAACGTAAAAAAGTTCTGAAAGTTTATGATCCTGATCAGCATGATTATTCAACCGACAAACCAGAAATGGTAGAAATCAAACCTGGACATTACGTTTGGGCAAATAAAGCAGAACAGAAAAAATATAAAGAACTTGTATAAACATAAGAAAACGAGAAGAACACGCTTCTCGTTTTCTATTTTTTTAAAAAAGAAAAACTTTTTTTAAAAAATAGAAAAAAGATGTTGACAAGTATTTATGGACGTGATATACTAATATAGTTGTCGCGCGAGAGCGACAAAGACCTTTGAAAACTGAACAAGACGAACCAATGTGCAGGGCGCTACAACTGAAGTTGTAGTACTGAACAATGAAAAAAACAATAAATCTGTCAGTGACAGAATGAGTTTAGACAAACAATTATTTTAATGAGAGTTTGATCCTGGCTCAGGATGAACGCTGGCGGCGTGCCTAATACATGCAAGTAGAACGCTGAAGCTTGGTGCTTGCACCGAGCGGATGAGTTGC